>NZ_LJJB01000007.1:1179889-1447630 GCF_001420695.1 Brevibacillus choshinensis
TCACTCCCATTTTTTGCGCGCGTTCTTCGGTCAGGAATGGGTCATAACCCATGACAGTCATACCGAATGCTTTTGCTCGCTTGGCTACTTCAGAGCCGATACGCCCCATTCCAAGAACACCGAGTACTTTATTGTTGAGCTCGACACCTTGGAAGCTTTTGCGATCCCATGTGCCGTCTACCAGTTTTTTGTGAGCTTGAGGAATGTTGCGGGCTACTGCCATCAGCATCGCGAACGAATGCTCTGCTGTGGAGATCGTATTCCCGTCTGGAGCGTTGATGACTGGGATACCCGCTTGGGTAGCTGCGTTGATATCGATGTTATCGACACCTACACCGGCACGACCGACAGCTCTCAGCTTTTTACCAGCAGCCAGGACTTCAGCCGTTACTTGTGTTTGGCTGCGAACGAGCAGGGCATCGTAATCGGCAATTTCTACGAGTAAATCAGTAGGGGAGAGGTCCGTTTTACGAACGACTTCTACGTCCGGTGCGTCCAGCAATTGTTGAATTCCGAATTCGCTAAGTGGGTCAGTAATCAGTACTTTATACATGTGCGATGAGCACCTCCTGAGCAGCTTTTACACCGGCACCCAGTTCTACTGGAGCACCGATTTGGTGAAGCGACATTTCGATGGCAGCGATGACTTGCAGAACATCGAGTGGTTCGCAATATCCCATGTGACCAATACGGAAGATCTTGCCTTTCAAGTGTTGCTGTCCGCCAGCGATCGAAATGTTGTAATGCTTGGTCAATGCTTTGCGCATCGCTTCCGCATCGAAAGCGCCTTGCGGGTCGCAAGAAGTAACCGTTGTAGCTGCGTAGTCATCCTCAGCCATCAGTTTGATCTTCAGAGCTCTCATGGCTGCACGGGTCATATCACGCATCAGCTCATGGCGCTTGACGATCGCAGGCAAGCCTTCTTCTTCCAAAATATCGAGTACTTCAGCAAGACCAAAGATCAACGATACAGCAGGAGTATATGGTGTTGTTTGATCCTTCATGCTTTTGCGATAAGCTTTGAGATCGAGGTAGAACGCAAGAGATTTGTTATTGTCAATGACCGACCATGCCCGTTCACTAGCTGCCAGGAAAGCGAGTCCGGTAGGGAGCATGAATGCCTTTTGCGAACCTGTCACGACGATATCTACACCCCATGCATCCATTTCGCACGGTACGGCTCCCAGGCAGCTTACTGCGTCGACGATGAATAGGGCATCGGACTGCTTGCGAATGACTTGAGCAAGTTCAGCAATCGGGTTTTGAACACCGGTAGATGTCTCACAGTAAGTAGCAAACACGGCTTTCACTTGTGGTTTTTCTTTCAGGAACGCATCGAGCAGCTCTGGAGTCACTGCTTCGCCCCAAGGTACCTCAAGGCGGTGAGCAATTACGCCGTAACGCTCGCATATTTTTGCAAATCTTTCACCGAAATTACCGCTGACGAGTACGGCAGCTTCATCACCGGGTTGAAGCGTATTAACTACGCCCATTTCCAGAGTACTGGTTCCGCTACCAGCGATAATGTACACATCTTGTTGGGTACCGAAGTATGGCTTCAGGCGCTCAGCAGTGCGAGCAAACAGAGAAGAAAACTTGCCGCTGCGGTGTCCCATCATCGGTTGGTTCATCGCTTGTTGAACGCGTGGTGGAATAGGGGTAGGACCTGGAATTCTTAAGATCTGTTTGTCAGTAAACATGTTCTCTCTCCTCCTAGTTATAAATGCAACAAAAAAACCTCCCGTTCCCACACTGCTCCTATTACAGAACAGTGAGGGACGAGAGGCTTTGCTTCGCGGTGCCACCCTCATTTACCCTTCTTTTCTCAAAGAAGAGCCTTGCTAGGTACATGACCTAAAGAGATAACGGATCTACCGTTCGCGTCTACTTAAATAAGGTTCGACGCAACAACTCGGAAGTGCTTATCTGTGTGTGGAACCGCCGATTCGCAGCGAACATCGGCTCTCTGAGGGTCTCCGGTACACAGCGTTTCTTCGTCATCGCTGTTTGCATTATGTGTCTCGTAAGATTTGTACTTACGATATCACGGCAAAAAGGGTAACGTCAAGCACAAAAAACGGAAAATAAGAACATTGTTTTTAAAAAAATGTTTATCGTTCGTAAATAAATACCGAATTAGGAGGTTCTCAAGATTAAATACGACCAAAACACGAACGTTAAGATATTCATCTCACAAAAAAAGGGAAAAGGCCATTTTAATGTTCGGTTTTTCTGGTACATTTATTGTATCGAAAATGAAGAAAAGTTGAAATGAAAATATACTGATCAAGCGTTCACTGCCGATTGTGAAGAAACTGAAAAACCTCTCTAGCACGAATGCAGAGAGGTTTTCTTTCCATGAAGATGGAATTCACTATTCCACTTTAATAGAATCAGTTGGGCATCCTTCTGCGGCGTCGCGAACGTCGTCTTGCAGGATATCCGGGATTTCAACGCTGTTTGCATTGTCATCCAGTTTGTTGAAGGCCAAGCCTTCATCATCGTAGTCAAAGACGTCAGGAGCAGTTGCTCCACAAGCGCCGCATGCAATACAAGTATCTTTATCTACCCATGTTGTCATCGTGGTTTCACCTCCCATTACGAAGTGGTACGTCCACTATCATAGACCATTGTATGCTCTTGCTCAAAAGATTTCAAGATTGAATCAGTCTAAAAATGTTCGACTACTTGTAAAGCGGGATTTCAGGAGCTTGCAACTGGGAGTAGAGTCTTCCGCTCATTTGTTTAAAGTCACCTGGATGAATGGCATCTGTAGCGTTTAAGAGTCGTACAGCGCTGGTTACGTCTTGGATTCCTAGTGTCTGAGCTTCATTGGTAGCCACCAATTTGTCGATCCTTGCAGTCACGTCTTCCGGGTTGTAGCTTTTCCATTGCTTATCAGCAGACATGGCTGCAGCAGCTAAATACGTTCGATAATGGAAGGGATATT
Source organism: Brevibacillus choshinensis (assembly GCF_001420695.1). Classification (NCBI taxonomy): domain Bacteria; kingdom Bacillati; phylum Bacillota; class Bacilli; order Caryophanales; family Paenibacillaceae; genus Brevibacillus; species Brevibacillus choshinensis. The sequence continues at coordinate 1,182,840 of NZ_LJJB01000007.1, forward strand.
GCTTCCATTGACCCGTGCTGACTGTCTGTGGCAATGCTTTCGGCAACGGCTGTTTCACTACATAGGCAGATTCCCAGGCGGCAACGGAGTGATACATCATTTCTTGCGCCGTCAGCCAGCTGTTTTGGAAAAGAATCAGGCGTGCCGTGATGGCAGCCAGGGTGAGGGCATTACTATTCTGATCGGATCGTATCTGCTCCATACTATCCAAATAAGCCCGTACGCTGTTCGTAAAATTGCTGTGTGCCTGCACCAACATTGGGGACGTTGGCAATGGCACGTTTTTTTCCAAAGCTTTCAACGTCTGCTCAGCTTGTTTTGTCAATTGCTTCAACGCATCGGACTGTTCCTGCTTGTCCATCGCAGCCCATTTCGCCATCACGTCAAAATGAGCCTGACGGAATTCCAGCAACGGAGCGTAGACAGAGTAATGAAAACGGATGAAATCTTGTTCATTATAGAGCTTTTGCTCTCTCAGCATCTTGTCTTTCGCGGCTTCCTTTTGCTCTGCTTCCAGTGCGGCGGTTCGCTCGGATTCCATCTGTGCCTTCATATAATGTGCACCGAAAAAAAATCCACCAACCGCGCAAGCAAGTGATATGATGATCATATACGCCATCATAAATTCTGACTTTTTCAATCGTTTTGTCATAAAACTCCTCCATATGAAAATTGCAGCGAATGAATAAAAGATAGATCAGCTAAAGGAGTACCAATGAACAATCGGAGCATTACGGCACAGGACGTAAATTGCGCTGTCGCCTTAAACGCCTTGATTCCTCTTGCCAACGAACGAACGCTTCAGGCCGCTTATTACATTCTGCGAGGCAGAAAAGCCAACCAGACTCTGCAAGATGTGCATTTGTACAACCTTTATCCGTATTATCGGATGTTTCCACGTTTTTCAAAAGAGGATTGGAATAAAATTGTTTCAACTTTGTTGCAAAACGAACTCGTCGAGTATCTTGAAGTGACTTCAACGAATGGTAAGCCGTCTTTTTCGGTAACGAAAAAAGGCAAAGAGCAGGCTAGGGAATGGACATCACGATATCAACTCGATTTTTGGCTGGCTCCATTTACGGATTCTGGAATGGCTGAAAGAGTCGAGCTGTTTTGGCATCGTCTTCATTTAGTTGTCCAAACGATCTCGCAGCTCCTTGCCGAAGATATGGGCTTTATGCCTGTGGTGTCGGACAAGAAAATTCAGCAGTGGGTAAAGGCGCAAGTCAGCAGCCCTACAGATAGATCTCAGTGGAAACAGCAGTTGGGAGAAGAACTATATCATCTGTGGTCCCCATTACCTCAGGAAGTACAGACCTTGCTGGTAGGGCAATTATCAGGTGCAGCTCAAGTGGGGAAAACCTTGAGCCAGTTATCCATGCAACAAAATCAAGCGTCGACGTATCTGCTCCTTACCTTTCGCTATGGTTTAGCGCAGTCAATCCAACGGTTACAGGCTGAAGCGGGGAGCTTTCCGTACCTTTCGCGCCTTGTTTTTCAAAAAGATAAACTGGACCAGCGTCTGACTGAGAGCGCAGCAAGGACGTATACGCTGATTCAAAGAGGGCTGGGAATCAAACAAATAGCCTCTACGAGAAAAGTAAAGGAAAGTACTGTAGAGGATCATTTAGCAGAAATTGCGCTGCGCTGTCCAGAGTGGGACTATACTGCCTATCTCGACCCAGAAATGGGGGATAGGATCGTTCAGACGAGTGAACTGCTGCAGACGAGCAGGCTTCGTCTGATCAAGGATCAGTTAGGGGCGGATGTCTCTTATTTGCAAATTCGTTTGGCCTTGGCGCGAAGGCAGGGGGAGAGTGGGATATGAACGAGCTGCTATTGGAAAAATTACATACCCATTTTGGCCACGCTTCCTTTCGACCAGGTCAAGAAGAAGTCATTCGCCGTGTTATGGATGGTCGCAACGTGTTGGCGATCCTCGCGACAGGCGGAGGAAAATCTGTCACGTATCAGCTGCCAGCCTTGCTTTTACCGGGAATCACAGTGGTTGTTTCTCCGTTGATCTCCTTGATGCTTGATCAGGTACAACAATTGAGAACGCGCAGGAAGATACCTGCTACCTATCTAAACAGTGCGCAAGACTATACGGAATCGCGAGATGTCTTACGTGAGCTCAGTAGCGGAGCTTACAAGCTCTTATATGTGTCACCGGAAAAACTGCAGCAACCGTACGTTCAGTCCGTATTGAAACGGGTAGGAGTATCGCTGGTCGCCATCGATGAAGCACACTGTATCTCTCAATGGGGGCATGATTTTCGAACGGACTATTTACGACTGCCGGATGCCATTCGTCAAATAGGGAGTCCCCCCGTGCTGGCTGTAACGGCTACTGCAACTTCGGAAGTTCGGTCTGAAATTGGTCAATTACTCCATATCCTGCCAGAAGATATGATCGTACAGGCTCTGAATCGTACAAACATTTCGCTGGATCTGATTGCGGTGACGGACGAAGGAGAGCGCCGGGAGCAGGTACTCCGAATGATTGATGAGCTGCAGGGGCCGGGTATTGTATACTGTAGCACGCGCAACGCTGTTGAAGTCCTCGTCGCTTCCTATCAACTAGAGGGAACAAAACGGGTTCACGGGTATCACGGTGGCATGGAGAGTATGGAGCGGATGCTAATTCAGTCGCAGTTTATAGCGGATGAACTGGATGTCATTGTCGCGACAAATGCGTTTGGTATGGGGATCGACAAGCCAAACATCCGATACGTCATTCATTATCAGGTGCCATCTAGTTTGGAAGCGTATGCCCAGGAAATAGGGCGTGTGGGTCGAGACGGACAGCCAGGTTATGCCGTCCTTTTCCACGTGGAGGATGACTGGCACATTCACCAGCACATGGTAGAAAAAGAGTACCCGACACAGATGCAGGTCATGCAGTTTTATCATTGGTTTCATTCTCATTCCGGACAGCCTAGAACGAGTGAAGTCTGGGCTGCGCTAGAAATGACGGAGGAAATGGTTCAATTGCTCACTTTTTACGCAGAGCAGACAGGCCTAACGGCTGAAGTAGCTGCCACTGGAGAGGCTGAGCGGGATCATGTACTGCGGATTTGGCAAGAAACGGAAAAGAGGAAAAGGCTGAAGAAACAGAAACTATTTGAAATGCTTTCCTATGTAGAAGGCACCGAGGGTTGTTTACGGAAGAAGTTGAACCACTATTTCGGGGAGGAGCAGGCAGAGTTTTCGTTGTACTGCTGCTCTCATTGTGGCTTGGATAGAAAGGCATTTCAGGGGAAAATATCTACAGTCGATCGAAAGAAACTCGAAAACTCTTGGGATTTGAGGCAGGCGTTGGAGATCCTTTTGCCGAAAAAATAAAGGAGGAAAATACCAGTGGGTGACAGTGGGCAAGAGATGGATGAAGCTAATCTACGGTTAAATCTCTGGCTGACACAAGGTTTGGTACTAGCGATCGCTGCAGGCAGCAGTTTTTTTGTTCACGGATGGATCGGCACGAGAGAGCTGTTTGTGGCTCCAGATTGGTCGGGCTTGGGGATGGCGTCGGTCGTTGCCCTATTGATTGTAGTAGCCAGTATCACCATGGACAGATACCTACCGAGTAGCTGGCAGGACGACGGAAGCGTGAATGAAATGGTCTTTGGCGGGATGTCTCCATTTATGACGCTAGTCGTTTGTATTTCGGTCGGAGTGGGAGAAGAGTGGTTGTTTCGCGGGGTCATCCAAACAGTAGCAGGCAATATATGGACGAGTGTCCTATTTACGCTGATTCATGTGCGCTATTTGAAGAAGCCACTGTTATTTGTCAGCGTATTTGTCACCAGTATGCTCTTAGGCTACTTGTTTCAACGAGAAGGGATGCTTTGGCCATCGATTTTCGCGCATATCGCGATTGATTTGCTGCTGGCTTTTTACCTTCAGTATACGTTAAAGAAAGGAAAGGGGGAGGAACAGTGAGTATCGAACAAACAGGTTTGCCGCCTCGGCGTTCCCGCAACCAGCGAACTAGTAGAACGATTTCGCTGAAAAAACTGATTCAATCTGGTTTGGTTGTGTTTGGCGCCCTATTTTTTGGATTAATCGGGATTGAGTTGTACCAGGCAAAAGTAAGTCATCCGACTGCGGCAGAGGGTAGCCCAGTGGTAAAAACTGAGGAACCAACGAACGTTCAAACAACACCTACTACTGAGCAAGCTACAGCTAGCGAATCTGCTACTCTACCCGCGATCGTCGAGCAACCGACGCAGACAGCTCCAAGCTCTGCTCAAGCACAACCGACGCCTCCTCCTGTGGGACCTTCTACCGCGCAAAAATCAGGTTCCTCGACCTCGAGTCATGCGGGAACGACGGAAGTGACCGGGAAAACTGCTTCTGTCGCCAAGCCGGCTACCGATGCAGGCAAGAAGGGAACATCGGGAGCAGTTGCTGAAAAACCAAAGGCGGTCAAGCACGTGGTGAGAAAAGGCGAAACGCTCTATATGCTATCGCGCAAATATTACGGGAATAACGCTAATGTGGCGAGAATTGCTAATTACAATGGCATTTCCCTGGAAGCACAATTAACAGAAGGTAAAGTAGTCATGGTACCACTCTTCCAGTAATGGTCTTTCGTTTCCCGGGTTATGCTAAATGGAAATGGAAACGACGGGTGGAGAGTGCGTGTGACATACGATACAATCATCGTTGGTGGTGGGATTGGCGGACTGCAGACGGCGATCCAGCTGGCGAGAAGCTTGCGTCGTGTTGCTGTGGTTGACGTTCCAGGCGGGAGATCGACAGTAGCCAAAGCCTACCGGAATATCCTGGGGTTTCAGGACGGGATCAGTGGGGAAGGGTTGCGAAAGCTCGGTAAAGATCAGGCAGCAAAGTATGGCGTCATCTTTATTGAAGACGAAGTCACGCGTCTGGAAGGTCAAGACGATCATCGATTTATTGTGCACACGAAAAACGGGCATACCCCCATACAGGGGCGAACACTCGTCATGGCTACGGGAATTCGCGATCCATTTCCCGTTATTCCCGGGATTCATGAATGTTTGGGTACTTCGATCTTTCTCTGCCCGGATTGTGACGGCTATGAAACGGTCGATCAAAATACGGCTGTGATTGGAGCGCTGCCACAAGCCATTGAAATGGCAGATGAGCTCTCTTTTTACACACCTCATCTCTTCATCATCAATCACGCAAAGAGTCCTGTTGATCCTGGAATAAGGACGGAGATGTCCAGAAAAGGCTATACCTTCGTAGAGGAAACTGTGAATAATTTCTTACATCTGGAAGGTATATTGCGGGGGTTAATCCTCTCATCTGGAGACCGATTGGATGTAACAAGGGCATTTTTATCTTTTCCAGGGGCCAAGGTACAGACCAGTTTATTGGAGCCTTTTGCAGTCCGCCTCAACGAAAAAGGACATGTCTTAACTAATCCGCGGACAAAAGAAACCGATCATCCGAACCTATGGGCAGTTGGAGATATTGTCGAGCACTCACAGCAAGTGGCCATTGCGATGGGAGATGGAGCGCAGGCCGCGATCTGGATTCAAAAACGATTACGTGAAGAGGAACTGTCAGAACGCCGGTAAAAGGCGTTTTTTTTTGTTGAAAAAAGGGATGTGCCGTCTAGGAACCCGAACTAGCAGCGCTCAATACTATGAGGAGGAAGAACGACTCGTAGGAGGAACGTTTCAGAATGGCAGTATGGGAAGAAGCCTGCTGGTAGGGGCGCTTGCCTGGGTCTTGGGGATTGGAGCAATCCACGTATTTCCTTCGGGGACGATCCGCATCGATAGTGTGGGAGATTGGATAGCGATGCTCCTGTTCAAGCCGGCTGAAGTTTTTCTTTCTCTGTTTCTGTTTGTGTGGGCATCCTTACTCCTGATTAGCTTGATGCAATTTCATCTATATCAATATGGTTACCTCAAGGCGTTGGAAGTGGAACATGCCTGGATGCATGTTTCCATGCTTCTGTTTGCTCTCTTTCTATTTGTCATTCAGTTTGTAAAGATGCCATTACCTACTGCTATCTTCACAGGGGGGGTTGTGGTTTACGGAGCAGCAAACAAGCGATTACTTTTCCTGGGAAAGCGCAAATACTGACAGCCATCAACAAAGTCTGCTTTTCACTCGCCCTAATCGACAGCGCACGCGAATGTGCTCGAGCATCGCGTAAGGTGTCGCGTGGCTATGTTCCAGGTGACAAATGTGATATGATAGGACTACCTCGGATTTTCCTTTGTGTTTAAAAAAATGGATGAATGCCAACAGGTATTCGTCGGAAAATGCGGAGAACTCTTACAGGCTTACAATCATATTTTGTAGTACGACTGGATGGCGAGGAGGGACAGTCATGCGTGTTGAACGCCTTGGTCAAGATAAAATACGAATCTTTTTAACGTTTGACGACCTGTCAGAGCGCGGGATAGAGAAAGAAGACATGTGGCGTGACATTCCTAAAGTACATGAACTGTTCAACGACATGATGGAACAGGCGTATCATGAATTAGGTTTTGAAGTGTCAGGGCCTGTTGCCGTTGAAGTGTTCGCCTTGCCAGCTCAGGGGATGGTCGTGATCGTAACTCGCGGCAAAAGCGGCTCAAAGGACGGGAAAGAAGAAGAGGAGTTCGACGACGAAGAAGTATATGAGCTAGAGGTTACGCTTGAAGAAAGCGACCTTATCATCTACGCCTTCCGTGATTTTGAGCATATGGTCGAAGCTGCCCATCGAATAAATGCTCTTTTGACCAATGGAGGTTCCGCTTATTTCTACCAAGGCAAGTATCACCTGGTATTGGAAGAAGTGGAGTTGGATCAGGAGCGCTATCATAAACTGATTGCGATCCTCTCTGAGTACGGGGAAGCGACGCCGACGACGATTTACGTATTAGAGGAATACGGAAAAGTTGTCGTGGAAGATGATGCAGTCAAGGAAATATGCAGGCATTTTAAGTAATGAAGTGCCTGGGACGATAAAAAAGCACCTAGTCTACTACTAGGTGCTTTTGCTGTGCATAGGGGACCAATTAGCTTTCTAACCCAGCGAGGAAGTCTTTTTCTTTTCCCTGGAGGACATAATCATGCAAGCTGGTCCACGAGAGAATAAAGTGATTACGTGGTGGGACATTCGAATAATCGCCTGCGCTAACGCCGGGAAAAACCCGATCTACAGATAAATGCTGTGTACGATGAGCACGTAAGGCAGCGGCTACCTGTTCTCTGTACTCGGGTGCATCGACGATCGTCGTGATGGTTTCATACGAATCCGTAAAGGGTGGTGGTGCACTGACTTGGCCGTTAGCGGCACGCGTCGCATAATAGAGCTTACGAACGCTCGTATCCGCAGGTAGGCGGTGTATCGCTTGCGTGGTGGCTTCTGAGATCGTCTTGTGGTCCTGATGGCCGGAAATTCCGTGTGGCGCGAATGTCACGACTACCTCTGGCTGCAGTCTCGATATGGCCTCGTGTATGCGGGTAATTAGCTCCTCTAGAGGAACATCACTGAGCATTTTGTCCTCATAGTCCCAAATCTCAAGGCTTGTTACGCCCAGGATCGAGGCGGCTTCTTTGAGCTCTTGCTCACGGACGAGTGGCAAATCTTCTTGAGAACAAATGGGAGGGTTACCCGGTTTGCCTGCTTGACCGCGAGTGGCACTTATCAAGAAGCAATCTGCTTTTTGTTCATGGCGATATTTGGAAATGGTAATTCCGGAAGTAAACGTCTCATCATCCGGATGGGCAAAAATAAATAAAATGCCGTGTTTTTTCATAAAAAACACCCCCATGTATAAACTTCCATAATTACTCTATCCATTATGACACAGTTCCACCGGATTGGTAATGAAACGCACGGATTTGGGGAGGCTATACGTACGGTTATTATCGCGTTTTTACGTTTGTACAGCAAATTCAGACTACTTGTATCAACGATTTTCTTGATTGGTAAAATTTTGTATGATTATACCTTCGAAACTAAGAAAACGCTTACGAAATGGAAAAAAGGTTTTTTTATAGCTTCTCATACAGGAGACAAACATGTATACTAAAGGCTGCGTTTACCGATAACATTTTTGAGGTGGTAAGTAATGGGTAATCAAGACGTGGTAACCGAAAGCACCCAAGGGACTGAAAAGCAAGAGAGCTTGAACTTGCTCGACTCTACTCAAGTGGTGATCAAGGAAGCACTGGAGAAACTAGGTTACCAAGAATCGATGTTTGAACTCTTGAAGGAGCCGCTACGCGTTTTGACCGTACGCATTCCGGTTCGCATGGATAACGGCGAAGTAAAGGTGTTTACGGGCTATCGTGCACAGCACAACGATGCTGTAGGTCCGACCAAGGGGGGCATTCGTTTCCACCCGGAAGTTACTGAGGATGAAGTTAAAGCACTTTCTATCTGGATGAGCCTCAAAGCAGGTATCGTCGATCTGCCTTATGGCGGTGGTAAAGGCGGTATCATTTGCGACCCGCGTGAAATGTCCTTCCGTGAACTGGAGAGACTGAGCCGCGGTTACGTTCGCGCAATCAGCCAACTTGTGGGACCAACGAAAGATATTCCGGCTCCGGACGTCTTTACGAACTCACAAATCATGGCATGGATGATGGACGAATATAGCCGTATCCGTGAATTTGACTCCCCTGGTTTCATTACGGGTAAACCAATTGCTTTGGGTGGTTCCCATGGCCGTGAAACAGCTACGGCGAAAGGTGTAACCATTTGCATTCGCGAAGCAGCGAAGCGTCGTAACATCGACGTAAAAGGTGCTCGCGTGGTCATTCAAGGCTTTGGTAACGCTGGTAGCTACCTGGCAAAATTCATGCACGATGCAGGTGCTAAAGTAGTTGGTATTTCCGACGCTTACGGTGCACTGCACGATCCAAACGGTCTGGATATCGATTATTTGTTGGACCGTCGTGATTCGTTCGGTACGGTAACAAAACTGTTCAACAACACGATTTCAAACAAAGAACTGTTTGAACTGGATTGCGATATTCTGGTGCCTGCAGCGATTGAGAACCAAATTACTGCTGCAAACGCTCACAATATCAAAGCTCAAATCGTAGTTGAAGCAGCTAACGGTCCAACCACTTTGGAAGCGACTAAAATTCTGACAGAACGTGGCATCCTGCTTGTTCCGGATGTACTGGCAAGTGCGGGCGGTGTGACTGTATCTTACTTTGAGTGGGTACAAAACAACCAAGGCTACTACTGGACAGAAGAAGAAGTTGAATCGAAATTGGAGCAAGTTATGGTGCGTTCGTTTGAGAATGTTTACTCCCTGTCCCAAACACGCCGCGTAGACATGCGTCTCTCTGCCTACATGGTAGGTGCGCGCAAAATGGCTGAAGCTTCACGCTTCCGCGGTTGGGTATAAACGTTTCCCATCCGTTCTCCACATACAGTAAGTCGAAAAACCCCTCCTTGCATGAAAACAAGGAGGGGTTTCTTTTTGCTGCAGCGATATTTTATGCTTTATTGATCAAACAAATGCTGAAGCTGTTGAAAGTCGCGTGTTTGCTGCAAAGTGACAATCAGTTTCAAACGAGCTTTTTGTCCATTCAGGCCGTTGGAGAAAATGATACCGAGCTCTTTTAATTGTCGTCCGCCGCCTTCATAATCGTAAACATCCTGCACTTGCCCGTTGTAGCAACGAGAGACTAATACAATCGGGACGCCTTTTGCCAAGATCTGTTTTAAAGTAGGAAGAATGGCGGGAGGCAAGTTGCCGAGACCAAAAGCTTCGATGACCAAACCGTCGATTGTCTGATCCAGCAAGAATTGGAGCCACGACGGGTCCATACCCGCTACCGCCTTAATCAACGGAACATTGGCATCTGCATGGGAGATCACATAGTGCTCTCGGGTCAGTGGAGCATGGTGATAATGGACTTGCTTTTTGGCTATGGTGCCGATTGGGCCGTACTGCGGTGATTGAAAAGTCGCAACGTTGCTGGTATGCGTCTTGGTTACGTGGCAGGCTGCGTGTATTTCATCATTGAAGACGACGAGTACACCTTTGCTGACACTGTCTGGATCTGCCGCTGCCCGGACAGAAGAAATCAGGTTAACGGGCCCATCTGCCCCAAGCTCGTTGCTGCTGCGCATCGCGCCAGTTACGACTACGGGTACGGTGAGAGAAAGGGTTAAGTCTAGGAAGTACGCTGTTTCCTCCAACGTATCTGTTCCATGCGTGATAACTACGCCTTCGTATGGGTAGGCCGCTAGCTCTTCTTCAATGTGCTGTCGCAACTGATTCATGATGGCGGGAGTCATGTGTGGGCTTGGTAAATTCAGTACATTTTTCATGGTAATATCTGCGTAACGTTCAAGGAATGGAACAATTTTGTTGACGGCTTGATCGTCAAGTGGCTTCACGCCCTCAGAGGCGTCCACGGACATGGCGATGGTGCCGCCTGTGTTGAGTACCAATATTTTTTTCAACATGATTCCTCTCCTGTAGCGGGTTTTCATCAACCAGTATTCATGGTACGATGAATATCAGCCTTGTGTAAAGGAGTAATACACAGATGATTGCTATGATCGGAGCGGCAGTTGCCCCCGGCATTGCCATCTTGAGCTATTTTTACCTGCGTGACAGTCTGGAGCCGGAGCCGATTTCAATGGTGATCCGGTCATTTATCTTTGGGGTACTACTCGTGATCCCCATCATGGTGATCCAGTACATCATGCAGACTGAATGGAACTGGCGGGACGGCATTGTTGCGGAGGTTTTCCAGTCCGCTGTTATTGAAGAGTTTTTTAAATGGATGGTCATCTATTTTACAGCGTACAAACATGTAGAATTCGATGAGCCGTATGATGGAATAGTTTATGCCGTGGCAGTCTCCCTTGGCTTTGCCACTTTGGAAAATCTGTTCTATTTGATTATCAATGGTTTGGATATTGCCTTTTGGCGTGCGTTGTTGCCTGTGTCGAGTCACGCTTTGTTCGCAGTGTGGATGGGGTATTATCTCGGTTTGGCCAAATTTTCCAAGGGGGTTCGAAAAGAGCGAATCTTTCTCTGGGTTTCGGTCGTGCTGCCGATTGCTTTACATGCGCTCTACAACGCTATCTTTTTGTCAGTCCAAAACTGGCTCGTGGTGATTGTGCCTTTCATGCTCCTACTATGGTGGCAAGGATTGAAAAAGGTACAAAGAGCGCATGATTTCGGTTCTAAAAAGCTTTCTTCCCGTCCACAATAGACGGGAGGAGGAGACGAGACGTGTTCAAAACCCAACGAGCTAAAGTGACCATTCGCTGCAACATTTGTGGAGAAAAGTTTACCCTGCGCGGTCGTCGAGAACCGGGAGGGCAGGTAGAAACAGGCTTCAAACAATGCCTATGTGACAATGACAAACATTTTAGTTTCAATGAATCCTGAGAGGACCCTGAGTCCTGCGGACCCTGAGTCCTGCGGACCCTGAAAGACCGATGCAAATTGCATCGGTCTTTTTTCTGTTTACTAGGCTCCCCCAGAATCTGATGCATAATCCATACTTCCTCCACTAACACTATGCAAAGATTTCAATTCATGCCAAGGAGGATTCAGCCGTGCGAACAATCTGGATCGCAGGTGTTCTTTTGGTGCTGGTAGCAACAGGCTTTGCGGGATATACGGTGTTCTCGGCTGAAGAAGGCAGCACCACCGTATCAGGATCCGAGATTTCTGCTCCGGCTGAAAAGAAGCAAAAGCCCAAGGGCAACCAAAACTTTCATCCTTCTCGAATCTCCGCAAATGATCTAAAGCTGATGGCGAATGCAGTCTACGGAGAAGCTAGGGGAGAACCGTACGAAGGTCAGGTGGCAATCGCCGCCGTTATACTCAATCGGGTGAAAAGCCCCTCTTTCCCTGACACGCCGTCTGGTGTCATTTTTGAGCCTCGTGCATTCACCGCTGTCGCTGACGGACAAATTTGGCTGGAGCCGAATGAGAGTGCCCGAAAAGCAGTTCAAAACGCGCTGAATGGAATGGACCCATCCGGTGGCTGCACCTACTACTTCAATCCGGCCACAGCCACATCCCAATGGATTTGGACAAGGCCTCAAGTCAAAAAGATTGGAAAGCATATTTTTTGCCGGTAATGCGGTTGACTGCTGAAAGGAGGAAGACAACAAATGGTATATGGAGCTGCAGCACGCATCTTGTTTCCAGTAGCCCTGGTTGCAGTGGTGGGAGCAGGGATGTGGGGTTATCAGGAGCACAACGAAAAAAACTCGGTGTTGATTAAGGCGGAAAACTCCTATCAACGGGCTTTTCACGAATTGACCTATCACGTAGACAAATTGCATGATGAATTGGGAAAAGCACTGGTGATCAATTCTCGTAGGCAAATGACTCCGACATTGACTAGTGTATGGCGCCTCGCTTATGCTGCTCAGGCGGACGTTGGGCAATTGCCGCTCACTTTGATGCCTTTTAATAAGACAGAAGAAATGCTGTCCCGCGTAGCAGATTTCTCCTACCGCGTAGCTGTAAGGGATCTGGACAAGGAGCCATTGAGCGAAAAAGAATACGGGACACTCAAAAATCTGCATAAGCAATCTGCGGAGATTCAAGACGAATTACGCAAGGTACAGTCCAACGTCCTGGATAAACAGCTGCGCTGGATGGACGTAGAGTCAGCACTTGCTTCGGATGACAAGAAATCAGACAACACGATTATCGATGGCTTCCACACGATCGAGAAGAAAGTAGAAGAGTATCCGGACTTGGATTGGGGCGTTGGCATTCAGAGCTTGGATAAAAAGAAACAACAGAGAATCAAGGGGATCGATGGGAAAAATACAACCAAGGAAGAAGCACAGAAGATCGCACTCGATTTCTTGGGAGACAGAGCAAAAGGCGCTCATGTCGAAGTAGATGAGAATGGGAAAGGTCAGGAGTATTCCGCGTATAGCGTCCGAGTCACGTCGCCTGACAAAAAGCAAGCCATCAATCTGGATGTGACCAAACGCGGAGGCAAAGTCGTTTGGATGATGAACGAGCGTCAGGTTGGGGAAGAGAAAATGGAAATGAAGCAGGCCGAGGAACACGGTCGCAAGTTTTTGCAGCAACACGGGTTCGATGGTGTGGAAGTAGCGGAAACGGATAGCTATGAACGAAGTGCCGTTTTCACGTTTGTTCCTATGCAAGATGGCGTGCGTATTTACCCGGATGCTGTCTCAGTTGAAGTCGCACTCGATAACGGCGAAGTCACGGCATTCAACTCTACAGAGTACCTGTTCAATCACAAGAAGAGGATCTTGTCCAAACCGCGCATCACAAAGGAAGAAGCTCGTAAAAAGGTGAATCCGAGCGTGAAAGTGACGAGCGAGAGACTGGCATTGATTGAAGGGAAGAATGACGGGAAAGAAGTTCTGGTGTGGGAAATGGCCGCTAGCTTCGAAGGAAGCCCGTATATGATTTATATCAATGCCTTGAATGGGGACGAGGAAGAAATAGTGAAAATGGATACCGGCCAAGGGGATCAAGCGGCACGGTAAAGCAAGTCACAAGAGCAGGGGAAGGCCTAATCTGAGAGGCTTTCCCTATTTGCCGTATAAGCCGCAAAGGGTATATAATGGAAACGGTGAGAGGGGATAAAGGAGGAACGTTTTCATATGATGCTACCACGAATTGGACAATCAATTAGACTTACTTTTGCGGGTTCCTCTGAAGATCCACGTCTACATACATACAAAAGTCGTGTCGTGGACATCAAAGACGAAGTCGCTTCGATCGAATTGCCGACGAATGAAGAGACGGGTCGGACAGGCTTGTTTGGCGCAGGAGCAGCTTGTGAGGTATGGTATGTGGGAGAAGATGGCTCCCGCTACGAATTTCATTCCTCAATCGTAGGCAGACAGAGCGAACACATCCCGGTGTTGTTTTTGCAGTTCCCGTCAAAGGAAGAAATACAACGGACACAACGACGCAATTATTTACGCATTGATTCATCCTTAGACATTGCTGTCAAGCTGGATGATCCCATCCGACGTTATCATTTCTTGGCGCGAACCGTAGATATCAGTGGCGGCGGACTCTCCTTTACCTGTGACGAGACGTATCGACTACAGGAAAATGACAAGCTGCACGTATGGATTTCCATGCCAAACAAGACTGGACAGGTCCAACATGCGTATGCGGAGATGGAAATCGTCAGACAAAAGGGAGCAGAGAAAAAAGGATTGCATCAATGGATTTCAGGAAAGTTCGTTCAAATCAGTGAGCAGGATCGGGCAAAAGTGGTACGGGCATGCTATGAAAGACAGCTGGAGCTTCGCAAAAAAGGCGTTGCAGAATAGCGCCTGACAAAAGGAAGAGACCCCGATGACGAGCCAGTATAACGAGCGCTTTCGACGTTTCGCGAACCGGATGGAAAAAGGCATCATGATCGGAATTGTAGTTTGTGCCATTCTGCTCACTATTGGGGAAATGCTCATTCAGTACGTGCCCGCACGGGTTCTGTTAATCGAGACAGAGCGGCTAGAAGGAGTTTCTAAGCTCCCTTGAGGGTTTGCGCATGCTTCCATACTATGGTACTATTATAGATAACATAGAAACAGACTCAAGGATTTTAGGGGCTTCGACAGAAGCTTTTCTTGTTTCTATTCCCTTTCAGAACTACTGTACATAGCAGGTGAGATGTAAATGAACATTGCCATTGATGGACCAGCAGGAGCAGGAAAAAGTACTGTCGCAGGGAAGGTCGCAGGTCAGTTGGAATACGTGTATATCGATACAGGTTCTATGTATCGAGCGTTGGCTTGGGCTGTGCACCATCAACAACTCCCCATTGACGATGAACATACTGTTTCCGAACTATTGCAAAATAATGAGATCCGTCTGGTTCGAAAGGCTGGACAGCAGCATGTGTACTGGAATGATACCGATGTGACTGCCTGGATTCGGACAGCTGAAGTGAGTCAGTACGCATCCATTGTGGCCAGCTACGGTGCCGTTCGTGAACAGATGCTGGTGCTGCAGAGGAATTTGGCAAAGCAGGGCAATGTCGTCATGGATGGCAGAGACATTGGTACACACGTACTGCCAGATGCCGAAGTCAAAATTTTTCTTACTGCTTCTATCCGGGAGCGTGCAGAGAGAAGATGGAAAGAATTGCTCGCGAAAGGTAGCCAAGCACAGCTGGCTGATCTGGAAAAGGAAATTGAGGAGCGGGACTACCGCGATATGAACAGGGAAGTGGCTCCCTTGCGCCAGGCGGATGATGCCGTTTTAGTGGACACGTCGGGGATGACCATTGATCAGGTAGTGGAGAAGATCCTGCAAATCTGCGAGCGAATGGGAGAGTCTACCCAGTGAGCTATTATCGTACGTTTCGAGGTTTTTTTCGGATTATTTTTTCGCTTGTCTTTCGATGGCAAGTGATCGGGCGTGAACATATACCTAAGGAAGGCCCAGTCATTCTGTGTGCCAACCACATCTCTTTGTGGGATCCGCCGCTTCTCGGATCGGGAATCGAGCGGATGGTCAACTTTATGGCGAAAGAAGAGCTTTTCCGCATTCCAGTAATTGGTTTTCTCATTACAAAGTTCGGTGCATTTCCGGTCAAACGGGGAGCTGGAGATCGGGCTGCAATCCGAACGACGCTGAAATTACTGGAAGAAGGAAAAATCTTTGGAATCTTCCCAGAAGGTACGCGCAGTAAGACTGGTGAAGTGGGCGAAGGAATGCCTGGGGTGGCCATGTTTGCCCTCAAATCTCAAGCGCTGGTAATTCCTGTAGCGATTATTGGGCCGTACCGTTTGTTCCGACCGATCAAGATCGTATACGGCGAGCCGATTGATCTCACCAGACTGCGTGAGGCTAAATCGAGCGCGGATACGTTAAAAGAAACAAGCGATTTGATCATGGATCACATTAGGAATTTACGTAATCAGCATCGATCCTAAGCAGTCGGTATAGAATTACCAAAGGGTAGAATACTAATTCTGCTGGAACATACTGGCTTCATCAGTAGGAACTGTTAGCCTTAAGGCTGCAGTTAAAAATATACATGCTCCCGCTTCATGTAACGTGATGGATCGTAACGTCTACATAGATGGTCTGGGACTGATGGTATTAAGGAGGTCTTTTTGATGATGGAAGAAACAAACGTAAGTCTAACAGATGCAGCTACTGTTTCCGTAGGTGACGTCGTAAAAGCAACCGTCACGAAAGTAGAAGACAAGCAAGCATTGGTTGATGTAGGTTACAAATACGATGGACTCATTCCAATCAGTGAACTTTCCCCTCTGCATGTTGAGAAAGTCTCAGATGTAGTGGCAGTCGGCGATACCTTTGAAGTGAAGGTAATCAAGCTGAACGATGAGAAAGAAGAACTCGTGGTTTCCAAGAAGGCAGTAGCAATGGAATCTTCTTGGTCAGACCTGGAGCAAAAAATGCATTCAGGCGAAATCATCGAAGCAGTCGTCAAGGAAGTAGTAAAGGGCGGGCTGGTTGTAGATGTAGGCGTGCGCGGCTTTATCCCAGCTTCTATGGTGGAGCGTCACTTCGTAGAAGATTTCGCTGATTACAAAGGGAAGTCTTTGACGCTCAGAGTAGTTGAGATGGATAAAGAAAAGAACAAGGTTATCCTCTCCCACAAAGCTGTTCTGGAAGATGAAGTGAAACAGAACAAACAAACCATTTTGGATAAAATCCAGCCAGGTCAAGTTCTGGAGGGTACTGTACAGCGCATGACTGACTTCGGCGTATTCGTAGATATCGGCGGGGTTGACGGACTGGTACACGTTTCCGAGCTGGCTTGGAACCGCGTAGATAAACCATCCGACGTGGTTAAAGAAGGCGACAAAGTAACCGTAAAAGTTCTCAAGGTTGACAAAGAGAATGAACGAATTGGTCTGAGCATCAAGGAAACGCAAGCAGGTCCTTGGGCGAAGGTTGCCGAAGAGTTCAAAACTGGCTCCATTGTGAAAGGTACCGTAAAACGTTTGGTTACCTTTGGTGCTTTCGTAGAAGTTGCTCCTGGCATTGAAGGTTTGGTTCATATCTCCCAAATCGCCAATCGCCGTGTGAACACTCCGGGTGAGGTCTTGAAAGAAGGCCAAGAAGTACAAGTGAAAGTCCTGGATGTTGTGCCACAAGAGCAACGCATCAGCTTGAGCATTCGCGCTGTTGAAGAAGACCGCGAAGAACAAGCAGAGCGCGCAAGCAAAAAAGAACAACAGCAGTTCCAGCAAGAAAACAACCAACCAATGGGTGTAACGCTGGGCGAACTGTTTGCTGACCTGAAAGATAAATTCAAGTAAGCAAAGATAGATGGGGGGATACGCATGAGGCGTATCCCTTTTTCTTTGCCTGAAATCGAGCAAAGGAGGGACGAGCATGGATCGTTCCGTTCGAAAAATCGAGCATATTCAGCATGCTCTTACGACAAACGAATACGGTTTCAACGCTTTTGACGAGGTGAGCTTCGTACCGAATAGCTTACCGGGAGTTTCTCTGAACAGCGTGTCATTACAATGTGATTTGGGGGACTTTCGATTGTCGTCCCCGATTATCATCAACGCGATGACTGGTGGAGCAGAAGCGACGACAGAAGTTAATCGGAAGCTAGCCGTGATTGCGAGAGAACGAGGGCTGGCGATGGCCGTGGGCTCGCAAATGGCAGCCTTGAGAGATCCGAGTGTCCAGGAGAGCTACCGCGTCGTGAGGAAAGAACATCCTCGTGGTATTGTGTTTGCCAATGTAGGAGCGGAAGCGACGGTGGACGAAGCAAAAGCAGCGGTCGAAATGATGGAAGCAGATGGACTACAAATTCATTTGAATGTGATGCAGGAGCTGCTAATGCCAGAAGGAGACAGGGATTTTCACGGATATCTGGATCACATTCGTGCCATTTCCGATCAATTGGAAGTTCCAGTCATGATCAAGGAAGTCGGGTTTGGGATGGCGAGAAATACACTTCTGGAGCTGATGCAGGCAGGAGTCGCGATGATTGACGTCGGAGGAAGAGGAGGAACCAATTTTGCCAAGGTTGAAAACATGCGTAGAACCCTGCCCCTCACGATGTTTGAGGAATGGGGATTCACTACGGTGGAAAGTTTGCTGGAAGCATCGTGTGTTAGGGCTTCGAGTGCTCCTATCCTGGCGACGGGCGGAATTCGACATGGTCTCGATGCGGCAAAAGCAATGGCTCTCGGAGCTTCGGCAGTAGGAATTGCGGGCGCCATGCTGCGATGCGTGCAGACGCAATCCATCGAGGAATGTCTGGCCACGGTGGATAATTGGCATTATCAATTGCAAGTGGCCATGACTGCGTTGGGTACGGTGCAACTCAACCAGCTGCAGGAACAGCCTCTACTGATTACAGGGAAAACAGCAGAAAGAGCTCGTTTGCGTGGGATCTCGTTAGAAGAATGGGCACAAAAGAAGTAAGTCTGAGAGGATCGACTCATGAAAGGCTGGTAGTTGAGGCATACTTTGGGGAGACCGCCACATCTTGAGGAGTTGATCATGAACGAGGGAACCATCGCGATCCTATCTCAGTGGAGCTTGCTTTGTTTGGTTTGGATGGGAAGTATGGATGCGCAGTTGCAGGAAATAGGGATAGCACCGAAGCGGATGCTCGCTGTGATTTGTGCGTTTCTCATCTGTACCTTTGTCAGCTGGAAGGTGTATTTTGCACCGGTTGAAATCAGTCTTAGTGGTGCTTTGCTGCCATTACTCGCTAGTGGCTGGCTATATTGCCGCTTGCCACTTGTTCGGCGCCGGTTGTATTTTCTAGGAGCCTGTGCGACTGCCATGCTGCTGTTTTGGTTGCGCTGGTTGTTTTTTACCGACCCCGTCTTGTTGTTCTGGGAGGAAGGAATGATTGTGCCCACTGCAGGATTCCTCTCCATACTGGCCATGAGTCGCAACGGCGTAGCGCAGCTGTTTCAAGTGATGTTTGCTCTTCCTTTAGCTGACGCCCTTCATTCGCTTTTCTTCTGGAAACTGTCCGGCTCATGTGTGTTTGGTAACGAATACGCCCAAGATCTGCTTTGGAGCACGATCTCCTTGTGGATTCTCGTGAGTGTCATTCGTTTCGCCGTTGTGCGAATCCTCAAATGGAGGAAAACCGTATCATCCGATCCCAATGAGCGAAAGTGGTGATGCCCCTTTGTTTAAAGAGTTGCTGGCCAATGAGTATGTGTTTCCTCTGATGCTAGGCTTCGTATTTGGGATTCTTTGCAGGATCAACTTGCTGCGAACAGACTATCGGCAATACCCTACGTATCCACATGGGAAGATCATTCATGTCTCACTCGGTGTCATTGCATCGGCACTGGGGGCACTGGCCATTCCTGCTCTGCTCAAGGAAAACTATACGGCAGTTACGTTCCTGACAGTCGCAGCCCAGCAATTTCGTGATGTCCGCAACATGGAGCGTACCACTCTCAATGAGATTGACAAGCAAGAGCTCGTCCCGCGTGGCGGACCTTACATCGAAGGAATAGCGATGGTCTTTGAGGGGCGAAACTATTTGGTGATGTTTACGTCGTTGGTGACGACATCCGCGATGATCTTTTTTCATTGGTGGGGCGGTGTCATTGCAGGGGTGATAGCGCTAGCGATCTCACACAAGCTCAAGTCAGGCAAGACTTTAAAGCTGATCGTAGATGTGATACCGGCCCCTTTGCGAGTTGAAGGCAAGGACTTATACGTAGGGGACATCTACATCATGAATGTAGGGCTGCAGGAGTCGCAAAAAGTAATTCAGGAGCAAGGTATGGGATACATACTCGTGCCAAAGGACGCAAATGCGACGGTCACCATCGCCCATCCCGGCCAACGACAAGCGATTTTGCATGATGTGGCGACACAGCTGGGTGTTTACACTGATACGGGCGAGCCTTCCCTCACTCCGTTGGTGAAACGGGATCTCCATACGGGACGTTTAGGCGTCTTTCTTTTGCCACAGGTCAAAGACCCCGATCGTGCCCAGGCAGTCATTTATGCCGTACCGATATTGGAAAGTGTCTTCCGAATGCCGCAAAAGTCCAATGCAACTAAGCAGGAGGTGTAGATCATGCCCAGTACGATCTTGGCCGTGATCACCCTGAACAAGGAAAAGATAGCAGGTGGAGCACCTATCTTCATCGAGCCTGATAAAGAAAAAATGCAGCAAGTAGCGTTTACGCTGGAGAAGATTTTAGATGCGATGGTACATGAAGTGAGCGAGGATACCCTTATCATTGTTCGGCATAAGTAGTCTATGGTATGATTAGCTAATGAGAAAACCTTAACGGCGCGTATTCAGTGAGTAGCGACCCGCGATTGAGTGGAAGGTTTTTATGCGTATAGGAGTTTACAAGCTTATCTTGTACGTTCAAAAAGTAAATGAGAGAGAGTGTTGTTGATTATGGGATTGCCAGTGGTAGCCATTGTGGGGAGACCCAACGTGGGCAAGTCCACGATTTTTAACAGACTGATCGGCGAGCGCATCGCCATCGTGGAAGACATGCCGGGAGTTACCCGTGACCGATTGTACGGAAAAGGAGAATGGTTAACCCATACCTTTCATGTAATCGATACAGGTGGAATTGAGTTCGGTGAGACCGACGAGATTCTCACGCAAATGCGGTACCAGGCTGAGTTGGCTATTGATGAAGCAGATGTGATCATCATGATCGCAGATAGCCGAACGGGTGCTACAGACGCGGATGTAGAACTGGCACGTATGCTGAACCGTACAGGTAAACCAGTCGTGCTAGCGGTAAATAAAGCGGATAATCCGGAAATGCGTGCAGATATTTATGACTTTTATTCATTGGGATTGGGCGAACCGTTCCCTGTTTCCGGATCTCATGGTTTAGGTCTGGGGGACATGCTGGAAGAAGTCGTCCTGCATTTTCCGGCACAAGAGGATGAGGCATACGCGGAAGATCTCATCCGTATATCGATCATCGGACGCCCGAATGTAGGGAAGTCGTCTTTGACCAATGCCATTCTGGGAGAAGAGCGAGTGATAGTCAGTGAAGTGGCAGGTACGACAAGGGATGCCATCGATACGCCATTCGAACGTGATGGTCAAAGCTATATTCTCGTTGATACGGCTGGGATGCGCAAACGCGGAAAGGTTTACGAGAGCACAGAGAAATACAGCGTGATGCGTGCGATGCGTGCCATCGAGGATTCCGATGTGGTACTCGTCGTAATCAATGGAGAAGAGGGCATCATCGAGCAAGACAAGAAGATCGCTGGTTACGCACATGAGGCAGGCCGTGGCATCATGATCGTCGTAAACAAATGGGATGCGGTGGAAAAGGACGACAAAACCATGCAACGCTTTACGGAATTGATCCGTGAAGAGTTCAAGTATCTGGATTACGCACCGATCCTGTACGTGTCCGCCAAATCCAAGCAACGCGTTCACACGATTTTGCCTAAAGTGAATGAAATTTCCCAGGCACATGCGATGCGAGTACCGACGTCTGTCCTGAACGATCTGGTAACCGATGCGACCATTCGGACACCACCGCCATCTGACAGAGGAAAACGACTCAAAATCAACTATGCAACGCAGGCGACTGTGAAACCGCCGACGTTCATTTTGTTTGTCAACGATCCAGAACTTATGCATTTTTCCTATGAACGGTACATAGAGAACAAAATACGTGAGGCATTTGTTTTCGAAGGCACGCCTGTGCGTATTTGGACGAGGAAAAAAACGTAGGGAGAGGAAACCGCCATGGTGTTATTATCCTGGGTGATCAGTTACCTAATCGGTTCGATCAGCTTTAGTTATCTTATCGCCAAAAAAGTTGCAGGAATTGACATCCGTTCACACGGGAGCGGCAATGCGGGTGCTACGAATACGTTGCGAGTGTTGGGGAAAGGGCCCGGAATTGCTGTATTGATTCTGGATGCTCTAAAAGGTCTCGCGGCTATGGGGATTACTCACCTCATTACAGGGGATCCTACGGCATATGCGGTATCTGGTTTATTTGCGATCGCTGGTCACAACTGGCCGATTTTTTTCGGATTTCGCGGGGGGAAGGGCATTGCCACCACTCTTGGTGTAGCTCTGGGCTTCTCTCCCTTAGCTTTTCTTATAGGTGCCGTACTGGCAGTTATCCTGATCGCAGTGACTCGATATGTATCGCTCGGTTCATTAGTGCTTGTTACCGTTTTACCCATTGCTGTCTATGTGTTGGATAAGCCCATTGCTTTTTTCTGGACAAGCTTGATACTCGCAGTCTTCGCCTATGTTCGCCATTATAATAATATCCGAAATCTTTTTGCAGGGACTGAACGGAAACTGGGAGACAAATCACACCGCAAACTAGGCTAGCTCTGATCGGGATGTACTTTTAAGAGCGAGCGGTTGGAAAGTGGAGGGAGATCGATTGATTCAAAATGTTGCCGTAATTGGCGCAGGCAGTTGGGGAACTGCACTCGCTTCGGTTTTGGCGGATAACGGACATCAAGTCACACTCTGGGTGCGAAATGCCGAACAGGCTGAAAGCATTAATTCGAATCATATGAATGAAAAGTATTTGCCTGATGCCAAGCTCTCTGCAAGTATTGTAGCGACTTCGGATTTGAATGCAGCTGTTTCGGGAAAACCGGTCGTACTCCTGGCCGTTCCTTCCCATGCAATGCGACAAGTATGTCGTGATCTCGCTCCAATGCTGGCACAGGATGTCCTGCTCTTACACGCGGTAAAGGGCTTTGAGCTTGAAAGCCTCAAACGCATGTCTGAGGTCATGCACGAAGAATTGCCTAAGTCGATTGCTACAAGGCTGGCAGTGTTATCTGGACCGAGCCATGCTGAAGAAGTCGTGCGGCGCCAGCCAACAACGGTTGTCGTGGCTTCTGAATCCGAAGATAGCATGCTGCACGCGCAGGATTTGCTGATGAATGGCAACTTCCGCGTCTATACCAACCCTGATTTAGTTGGTGCAGAAATCGCGGGGGCTCTGAAAAATATCATTGCGCTCGGAGCCGGTATGTCTGATGGACTCGGTTTTGGGGACAACGCAAAGGCTGCTTTGTTGACACGCGGCCTCGCGGAAATTAGCCGATTGGGTCTGAAACTCGGAGCTTTACCGCCTACATTCTCAGGTCTGGCGGGGATTGGGGACCTGGTTGCGACCTGCACGAGCAAGCACAGCCGCAATTGGCGTGCAGGTTTTCTGCTCGGACAGGGGAAAAAGCTCGACGATGTTCTTGCCGAAATTGGGATGGTCGTAGAAGGAGTTCGCACGACGCAAGCTGCTAATGTGATCGCCAAGCGTGAAGATGTGGAAATGCCGATTACCCATGTCCTTTATGGAATTTTGTTTGAAGGTAAAGATCCGCGGCAAGGCGTGGAGCAACTGATGGGAAGACTAAAAACATATGAAATGGAGTACCTGAATCCGGATCATAAGTAGGTGTACGCCTCACACATTTAGGCTCCTGCACATACCATAGGATGTAAACATTGGTAGCAGGAGGAGGTCCATCATGAGTAATCCGTTTTCTGGTGGTTTTTTGGATCGCTTTAAAGGGAAGGGAGCAAATATCGACGAATCGAAGCTGCGTTCCTTGGCGAGCCAAATGAAAAAGAGCGATTTTGAAGATGAGGAAAAGCTCCGTCAAATCATCAAAACGCTAGCCACGCTTTCCGGCAAGCAACTGACAGCTGAGAAGGAAGATAAGATCATCGAGATGTTTTACAATCAAGAAATCAACATCCATGACATGTCGAGCCTGACAAAGCTCCTGAAATAAGAGAAATGGGCGATTATGCCCGTTACCTGATGGGAAAACCGTCATACAGTAACACTAGGAACAATCATGGCTCTACAGGGACATGGCTGACCTACAGAACAAAGAAAAAAAGAGGGATCTCATCCCTCTTTTTTTCGTTGCTTTGAACTGCTGTTGCCGACCGTTTGTGTCAGCAGATTCTGGACCAGAGGGGACTGCAGCAGACCCAGCAATTGACCGATGTCGATATTGCCTAGAGGATTGCTGTTTGTAGTCGACGTTTCCGGTTCTGGGGCCTCTTCAACCATTCTAGATGCTTCCGATGCTCCTTTTCGCTTCGAGGTCGGTTTCTCGGATGCGACTGGTTCTGTTTTTTCAGCGGGGCGCTTTCCGAAGTTTTCAAAGATCTCCATAGCCCCGTACAACGTATCCATCGTCTCTTCGACTTGACGGATGGTACTGCTGATTCCTTTAATGTTGTTGCGCATTTTGGATACAGACGTCCGCAGATCGACCGCTGGCACCACTTTCTTTGGTGTGACAGCTAAGGATACGTCTGTCAGCTGTTCACTCAGCTTCTTGCTGGGGATGGGTGCGTAGGGATTGCGCCATTTTCGATTACCGCTCACTTTGTTGCTCAATTGCTATCCCTCCAATGGGCGAATTCATCACGATAGTCTATGCGAATGTCCAGATGGAGGTTCGCAACCGTCAGACGGACACTGGCGAAGTATGGTATAATGAAGCAAAAAATGCAAAGGATGCTGTTTTTCCCGATGTATATTGATCCTATGACGAAGATGAACATCTCTCTGCTTGCCATTGGTCTGATGTTCGTCTGCAACCTGCTCATGATTTTTGCTAGGAAAATGAACAATGCTCTGCTGCGTTTTTTACTCAAAACGTGCGCTTTTTTGATGCTGATAGCGGTATTTGTCATGATCCTTATAGTCATTTTTGTGTAAGGAGAGGGAATGATGTCTCAATTAACGCTAGTGACTCGTGCTGGAGACCACGAATTGCCTGTGGAGCTGAACCAGTCCGTTGTCGCAGTCGCCAAAAAGCACAAGGTCGTATGGGGACATGCTTGCCAACGTGGGGTTTGTGCTCAGTGCCGTACGCTTGTTCTGGAAGGTGCTGAATACTTGAATGAAACGACCAAAGAAGAAAAGCTCCGACTACGTAAGGCAGAGCGCGCAGAAGGGTTCAGACTTGGCTGCCAGATTCAGATCGTCCAAGAGGGAGATGTAAAGCTCGCTCACCGGCCGTACTAACAGGAGATACAAGAAATGGGAAAAGTAACGTTTGTACCGAGTGGAAAAAGCATCAAGGCGCGGGCTGGACAAACGCTCGTCAGTGCTGCGGCTGCGGCACGAGTGGTCATTCCTCAACGCTGCGGAGGCCATGCCTCCTGTCTTATGTGCAGGGTGGTGCTGGAGAGTGGCGAATTGTCTGCACCCTCAGCATTGGAGCAAAGGAAGATGCCGGAGAAGGATTTAGATCAGGGAATCCGCCTCGGCTGTCAAGCAAAAGCAACGCAAAAGGATTGCGTCGTGCGAATCCCTGAAAATCGTTTGAAATCCGTCGTCCAGGCGGCTTTAGAACGGCAGCAGCGTGAGGAAAACGAAGATTAAGGTAAGAGGTGTACATACATAATGTGGCAATCATGGCGCAAATCGTTCAAGCTGATGGTGAGCTTGACCGTCGTATCCGTCCTTTTATCCGGTTGTTTGTATCCGGATGAACGAAAAGCGGAGAATCAAGTTCCAAGTACGTTTTACGTCGAAGCAACACAAAAAGCGATTGAGCAATTCCAGCATGATACGGCAGTTTTGCCCATCGTGACCAAGCAAATGGATACTCCTATTTTCGAAAAATACGAGATTGATTTTCGTAAAATGATTCCGAAATACATGCCGGATGTACCTGGTAACGCCTTTGAAAAAGGTGGCGTTTTCAAATATGTCTTGATCGATGTGGAGACAAAGCCGACCGTAAAATTGCTCCATCTAGGGGCGGTCAGTACGGTTGCCGATGTGCAGAGTGCGGTAGATCGCTATCGCAATTATTTTAACAAGCTACCTGTTCAGGATGACTTGGGGAATGGCTACTATTCCATTGATCACAAGGAAATTGGCGTAAAAACCTGGCAAGTGCCATCCACTCTTGGAAATTCCTTGCTTCCGCTCGTGATGAATGCAAAGGGAGAAGTGGGGATTGATTACGCCGCTGATATTGCTCAGCTTTTGCGAGATACGAAGGTGGAGGTACCGAAAAATACGGACCCTCGCTATGTATTTTCCCGTGAATCCATGTTTGTCCCGGCTAAATCTTTTCCATATGAATTGGTGAATGGAGAGCCAAGACTCTTAAAACTGTGAGAAAGAAAAAACGACTCGAAGCAGAGTCGTTTTTTTTGTTCTAGTTATCCCAAAAATACATATATTTGTACTGTCCACAAAACTAGTACGAGATTCCCGGGGAAAATACTGGCGGTCAGGGATAATTCGGAAAATCGGTCATAGTGTAAAAATAGACAAATAGAAGGAGGTCATCGATGGTGGAACGAGTCGACATCTTTAAAGACATTGCCGAACGGACGGGCGGAGATATCTACCTGGGAGTGGTAGGGCCTGTACGTACGGGAAAATCGACCTTTATCAAGCGGTTTATGGAGCAGGTCGTCATCCCGAATATTCAATCAGAAGCAGAGCGAATCCGTGCCACGGATGAATTGCCGCAAAGTGCTTCTGGCCGAACGATCATGACGACAGAACCAAAATTTGTTCCCAATCAGGCCGTCAATGTACATGTAACCGAAGGGCTCAGCATCAACGTCCGCCTCGTTGACTGCGTCGGCTATACGGTACAGGGTGCAAAAGGATTTGAAGACGACAATGGGCCACGCATGGTAAATACACCATGGTACGAGGAGCCGGTCCCATTTGAAGAAGCTGCTGAAGTAGGGACCCGCAAAGTCATTCAAGAGCACTCAACGATCGGGATCGTGGTCACAACAGACGGCAGCATCGCGGAAATTCCGCGAGTGGGATACATTGATGCCGAGGAACGAGTGGTCAATGAACTCAAGGAAGTAGGAAAGCCATTCGTCATTGTGGTCAACTCCACACGCCCTCGTTCAGATGAGGCGCAAAACTTGCGTGTGCAGCTGCAGGAAAAATACGATGTTCCTGTAGTAGCACTGTCCGTAGACCACATGACGGAACAAGAAATCCTGCTTCTCATGAGAGAAGTGCTGTTTGAGTTCCCGGTCCATGAAGTAAACGTAAATCTGCCTAGCTGGGTCATGGTGTTGGAGAATGGACACTGGCTCCGTCAGAACTACGAAGAAGCCGTACGTGAAACCGTGCAGGACATTCGCCGGTTACGCGATGTGGACCGTGTCGTCGGCTTTTTCAATGATTATGACTTCGTGGAACGGGCGTCCCTTGCAGGTATGCACATGGGCCAAGGTATCGCAGAAATCGACCTTTATGCTCCCGATGAGTTGTACGATCGCATCCTGATGGAGATCGTCGGAGTCGAAATCAACGGCAAGGATCACTTGCTGAAGATTATGCAGGAATTTTCTCATGCCAAACGCGAGTATGATCAAGTCGCCGAGGCCTTGCACATGGTCAGAAGTACAGGTTACGGAATCGCGGCTCCGTCACTGCATGAGATGACCTTGGACGAACCTGAACTTATCCGACAAGGACCTCGTTTTGGTGTCAGATTGAAGGCGACAGCACCTTCAATCCATATGATTCGCGTGGATGTCGAATCTGAGTTTGCTCCGATCATCGGCACGGAAAAACAGAGCGAGGAGCTTGTCCGCTACTTAATGCAAGACTTCGATAAAGATCCGCTCTCTATCTGGAATTCTGATATCTTCGGACGTTCGCTCCATTCCATTGTTCGCGAGGGAATCCAGGCGAAAATTACGATGATGCCAGACAATGCCCGCTACAAATTGCAGGAAACGCTGGGACGAATTATCAACGAAGGATCGGGCGGACTGATTGCGATCATACTCTAAAAATCAGGAGTAAAGTCCTATAAATAGAATTGAGAAATGAGGCATCCGATGTGACGGGATGCCTTTTTTTCTTGTATTTCGTTCAATTTCGACAGGAGGGGCTTGAATTTAAGAAATCGGTGTATTACTATAAGCTTGTCAGAACGGTAAAAACAACCAATCGTGTATAAAACGATTCGTTTCGGTTAAGAAAAATAGTAACGGGGACTTGGTGTTCTTTGAGGGGAGGTGAACAAGAATGAACAAAACAGAACTGATTGCAAAAGTGGCAGAAACCACAGAACTCACCAAGAAAGATGCAACCAAAGCAGTTGATGCGGTTCTCGACGCAATTGCTGATGCATTGAAAACAGGTGACAAAGTCCAACTGATCGGCTTTGGTAACTTCGAAGTTCGTGAGCGTGCGGCTCGTAAAGGTCGTAACCCTCAAACTGGTGAAGAGATCGAGATCGCTTCCAGCAAAGTACCTGCGTTTAAACCAGGTAAGCAACTCAAAGATTCCATCAAGTAATCGTCACATTCGTGATCGAAACACTTACATAAAAAAATCCACATTTCATCGATGTGGATTTTTTTCTGCCTAAAAGCACTTTACATAGGAAAACTATGTCAGATCTTTTTGTTTTTTTTGATTCAGTATGTTAAGATGGGCTTGTTTGTCTCAGGTTTCATCTTCATAGCGAAGAATATGAGTCTCAAAGTAGGAGGTACCATAATGAACGTCGATTTAGATAAAATACAGCAGGCCGTACGGATGATCCTGGAAGCAGTTGGTGAAAACCCGGATCGCGAAGGATTGCTAGATACTCCTAAACGTGTAGCGAAAATGTACGCCGAAGTTTTTGAAGGCATGCACATAAACGAACAAGATTATTTTGAAACCGTATTTAGCGAAGATCATGAAGAAATGGTTCTCGTAAAAGATATTCCGTTTTACTCGATGTGTGAGCATCATCTGGTGCCATTCTTCGGGAAAGCCCATGTGGCGTACGTACCCCGTGGAGGGCGTGTAGTCGGTTTGAGTAAACTTGCTCGTGCGGTAGATACGGTAGCTCGTCGACCACAATTGCAAGAAAGAATCACTTCGACTGTCGCGGATGCCATCGTGAAGAAGCTAGATCCTCATGGTGTTGTCGTCGTAGTGGAAGCCGAGCATATGTGCATGACGATGCGTGGAGTGAGAAAACCAGGCTCCAAAACGGTTACGTCAGCAGTACGTGGTATGTTTGAAAAAGATGCGGCTGCAAGAGCAGAAGTTTTCAGCTTGATTCGACCGTAAATCGTTTGAAAAAAACGGAAATTTTCTTGACGCTACAGGTAAATTATTGTATAGTCTAGATGTACGTCGGGATGTGGCGCAGCCCGGTAGCGCGCACCCTTGGGGTGGGTGAGGTCCAGGGTTCGAATCCCTGCATTCCGACCATCTACATAGTAAAGTCAGGAGCCTGAGATGGTCAGGCTTCTTTTTTTGTCTTTTCAATATGATTCCAATTTCGCTATTGGCTTCCTGTTCTTTCTTTTCTATAATAAGGGAGAGACAAGCGAGGAAAGGTTGTTAGTAGCCATGAATCTACCCGTATCGCTTCAGCCATATTTGAACCAACTATCCCAATCTTATGGTGCCAGTACGGCGCAGGCTGCTCTTCCTGCCGTGGATGAAGGAATGTTTTCCGACGTGCTGCAAGCCCAGCTCGCAGCGGGTCAACGAGTCATTGCAGCTGAAGAAATCATCGCAGAGCTAGATGGCTCTCCTGAGTGGAATTTTCCACAAGGAAGCTATGACAATCATGTGGATGACTCTACCTCTTTGAATGGCGCGATGAGTGGACGAGCTTCATTGTCTACCTCCGCAGTGCTAGAAAAAATTGATCGCATGGCTCGATCCATTGGTGTGGATAAAGATTTAGTACGAGAAGTTGTACGTGCAGAGTCTAATTTTAATCCATCTGCTGTTTCTCGTGCAGGAGCAAAAGGCTTGATGCAGCTCATGGATCCAACCGCACGAGCAATGAATGTGCGAAATGTCTATAATCCCGATGAGAATCTCGCAGGTGGTACCAAGTATTTAAAGAGCCTGTTGGACCGTTACGACGGCAATGTTAAGGTGGCTCTGGCTGCGTACAATGCAGGACCAGGACGGGTCAGCCGTCTGGGCATTGACAGTGACATGGAGTTAGAAGAAAAATATGACCAACTGCCACTAGAAACACAGCGCTATGTGGAAAAAATCATGAACAGATTGCAATCTGACCGGACATCATAGTAGTCAATGACACATAACGCATTGGCAAGGAGGAGTAGCAAGTGTCACAACCATCTGGATTCAACCAGGATTATTTCGTGGTGAAAGCAAAAGAAAACGGTGTTCATGTCATCGGCCTCACCAGAGGTTCCGATACCCGCTTTCATCATACGGAGAAACTCGATAAAGGCGAAGTCATGATTTTTCAATTTACCGAGCATACTTCTGCGATCAAAGTACGTGGGAAAGCCGTTATTTACTCCCACCACGGGACCATCGACACGACCGAATAAGGAAGACCTTTTACGCAAAAGCAGGCATAGCCTGCTTTTTTTGTTTGTACAATGATGGAGAGGAGGGATGTCTATGCCACGTAGACTCTTTGCGGCCATCACCGTTTCTGCCTTTTTGGCTCTGATGCTGTCACTTGTCCCGAGCGCAGGTTGGAAACAAACAGATGTTCCAACGTTTCAAGCTTCCCGCCCAATCCACCTGAGCGAGCAAAATGCTTTGGATTTGTTTACAACGGTGGCGACACATTATAATATTAAGCGTATAAAATGGGAAAATTCGTCGGTTTATGTCGATCTGGCAGTAAAACCTGCTGAAAAAGTAGAGCTAACTCACGTTTACCGGGATTTTTATAGCTTGACACACGATCTATTTACGTTCACGGATAACGTCAAACAGGTGTACTTCCGCATGCTGGAGGAAACGGACCAGCCAAAAGAGCAAAGACTGTTAGTTGCGATCGAATCCAGCAGTACAAATCAGGCTGCACATGGTAAGCCGCTCGATGAGTTAAATGATGTGGACAGCTATGTAAAAGGAGCGTTCTCGGTACGAATCGACCCGTATTTTTATGAGAGAATTAGTCCCTGATGATAGAAGTATGGTATGATGATAAGGACGGCCATTTGACCGGGCAGTACAGAAAGACCGACAGTGTACGGAACAGGCAGACATCATCAGGTTGTGCACAGCTTGTGGAGGAGGACGCATGAGCAAAGAACATACCCCCTATGTAGAAGAAGTTCGGTTGATCATCGAACAGATCTACAAGCGAAGTACCCATTCCTATGTAGAATATTACGTTGACGTTCCTTCCATGGCGGAGAATCGTCTGGCCTTGTTGTACCTTTTCTTAAAGGAACAAGGGATGACAAAAGAACGTTCTGTAATACTCTGCACAGCGACTGGACTTGTCCAATTGGGGTTGGACATTCATGAATACGTGAAAAATGATTACGAACGGACATTAGCAGCTGAGCGAAATCGACAATTGACCGTTTTGGCGGGAGATTACTATAGTGCTCGCTACTACTCGCTACTGGCTGAGGCCAGTGAGATTCAAGCCATTCAAGTATTGTCAGGTGCGGTTCAGAGCGTAAACGAGGCGAAAATGAAGCTGTACTTGGCAGGTAAGGATGGAAAGCTCCCGACTGACGAAGAGTACTGGGACCTGCGCAATACGATCGACACAGGCCTGTACGTCGCCGTGGTGGAGGCATACGCTGATTCCGATGAAAAGCGTCGCTTCTGGACGAACCTGATGAAGGAAACAGCGAAAGTAGAAAGCGTTATTGGGGAATGGGAGCAGTTGAAATGGCAAGAACAAGTTCCATTTGGTTTTGCCCGTTTTTTGCTGCAAAAACCAGGAACTACGCTTACGCAGGTGATGTCCGGGATTGAGCAGAAAGCGTTGGAGATGATCGGGCTGTGCGAGCAAATGGTCCGCACGCTTCACCCGGTGGAAACGCGCAATATGCTCGTTACGATGACAGCCCGTTACTCCCATCGGATTAACCGCCTGAAACGGGTTATTGAGGAGATGTAATCCAAGTGAACCAGACCCAAATGAATGAGAAGGCAGAGTACGTTCATTCCGTATTTGAGAGCATCGCGGATGAATACGACAAGATGAACAATGTCATCAGCTTTGGCAGCCATGTAGCTTGGCGTAATTACACCATGAAGCAAATGAACATCCAACCAGGTCAAAAAGCGCTTGATGTAGCGTGTGGTACGGCTGACTGGTCCATCGCACTCGCTCAGGCAGTCGGTAAAGACGGAAGTGTGATCGGCCTTGATTTTAGCCAAAACATGCTAGACGTAGGCGCTTACAAGGTGTCCCAAAAAGGTGTCGGACATATCGTCGATCTCGTAAATGGGGATGCGATGAAGCTTCCTTATGAGGACAATACTTTTGATTTTGCAACGATTGGTTTTGCTTTGCGGAATGTGCCGGATATTCAAATCGTGCTGAATGAAATGGCACGCGTGGTGAAGCCTGGTGGGAAGGTCGTGTCGCTCGAAGTGTCCAAGCCGCCCTTTATTCCTTATCGCAAGCTCTTTTACTTCTACTTCTATAATATCTTGCCACTGGTGGCGAAATGGACGGTAAACAAGTACGAGCAGTATGCATGGTTACCGAAATCACTGACCAATTTTCCAGATAGTCGTGAGCTCGCTCGTATGTTTCAAGAGGCTGGCCTAGATCCTGTCCAAGTCAAGCTGTTCATGGGTGGAGTATCAGCATTGCATATCGGTATTAAACCATAATGTATCAGCAGCCTCCGACCAGCAGATAATTGCTTTGTCATCCAAGATCGGGTAGGATGCTTCTGGTATTTCTTCAGTGGATAGGAAGTGTATTATATGAGTCTTCGTAAATTGAAAATTATTTTGGAAATGATTAAGTTCGAACATTCCCTTTTTGCTTTGCCATTTGCTTTCATGGGCGCGGTTTTGGGTAATATTGTAATAGAGAAAGCTTGGCCCACCTGGATGGAAATCTTTTGGGTCACGGTCGCCATGGTAGGAGCACGCAGCGCTGCCATGTCTTTGAACCGAGTGATCGACCGTGTCATCGATGCGAAAAACCCGCGGACTGCGAATCGAGCGATACCTGCAGGATTGATTTCGATTGTGGAAGTCATCTTGTTTATCGTTGTTTCCTTCGCAGTGCTTTTCATTGCCGCGTTCCAATTAAATGATTTGGCTGTGAAGCTGTTGCCTCTCGCCGTATTCGTCCTGGTCTTGTATTCTTATACAAAACGCTTTACCTGGCTTTGCCACTTTGTCTTAGGGGTAGCCATCGGTTTTGGCCCACTGGGTGGATGGGTAGCAACGACAGGGCAAGTCGATGGAATCGGACTCTTATTGTTTGTATCTGTTCTGTTTTGGACAGCAGGGTTTGATATCATTTACGCATGTCAGGATAGTGAGTTTGACCGAAATGAAGGCTTGTTCTCGATGCCGAGTCGATTTGGCGTTGCCAATGCGTTGGTAGTTGCTCGGATCTGTCACATTATCACGTTTGTCGGTCTCATGTCCCTATACGTGGTGGCAGACTTGTCCATCTGGTTCTTGCTTGGAGTATTGATCTCCGGTGCGATACTGATTTATGAGCACACCCTTGTGAAACCGACAGATTTGTCCAAACTGGATGTTGCTTTCTTTAGTATGAATGGGATCTTGAGTGTGGTCATGTTTGCGTTCACCATGATTGATCTGGTGATCTCATGAGTCAGCAAAAGTGGGCTGTCGGAATTACGGGGGCGAGTGGAGCCATATATGGCGTTCGGCTCGTGCAGGAACTGCTACGCGCCGGACATATCGTACATCTCATCATTACGGAAGCAGGCTGGCAGGTCTTTCACGATGAGCTGGATTGGGAGACAGACGACCGCCCAACATTTCTTCAGGAGAAGTTGAAACAAGATTTTTCCGGAGAACTGCATTACTGGGGGTTGCGTGATTTCAATTGTCCAGCAGCAAGCGGTTCCTATCGTTGTGATGGCATGATCGTTGTTCCTTGTTCGATGGGGACGGTCTCGGGGATCGCTCACGGTGCTTCTGGCAACCTGCTGGAGCGTGTTGCTGATGTGATGATCAAGGAAGGGCGCCGGTTAGTCCTTGTTCCGAGAGAGACCCCGCTGAATGCCATCCATTTGGAGAATATGCTTCAGCTAAGTCGTTTGGGAGTCAAGATTCTGCCAGCGATGCCTGGCTATTATCAAAAGCCGCAGACGATGGATGACTTGATCAACTTTGTCGTAGGAAAAGCTTTGGATGCAATCGATGTACCACACTCGCTGTTTCGGCGTTGGGGGGAGTAGAAGCATGCAAAAGTCCTTGCGAATTGGACAGATCCTGTATACGAATGTACTTCCGGTTTATTTCTATTTTGATCAGGAGCGTTTCGAAGACCGTATCGAGTTCATTCGTCAAGTACCTGCCCAGTTGAATCAAGCAATGGCACGTGGTGAGATCGATGTAGGTCCCATCTCTTCCTTTAGTTATGCAGAGCATGCCTCCCACTATGTAGCGTTGGCGGACTTGTCCGTCAGCGCGAAAGGGAGAGTAGGCTCCCTTTTCTTATTCAGCAAAAAGCCGATTGAACAGTTGGATGGTGCTAAAATTGCCATGACCAATACATCGGCTACGACAGTCAATCTACTGAAGATCATTCTCCATAAGTTTTACGGTTATGAGATTTCTTACGTTACACAAGAGCCGGAGCTGGAACAAATGTTACTGGATTCTGATGCGGCTCTGCTGATTGGTGACGATGCGATCCAGGCAGTGAGAAATGGTGGACCCCTCCACGTTTACGATCTTGGAGAGTTATGGCATCAGTTCACGGGCTATTCCATGACTTTTGCGGTTTGGGCCGTGCGCAAGGAAGTGCTGGCCGAACACAGTGGACTCTTGGCGGATGTCCATGCTTCCTTCTTGGCTAGCAAAGAAAAGACGCGACAAAACACAGGGCCGCTCATTGAGTATGTCCATACCCATCATGGGGGAGACATGCAGGAATGGACCCGTTATTTTCAAGGCTTGCAGCATGATTTCGGCGACGAACAGCGGATTGGACTGGAGTATTACTACCGATGCGCGGCGGAGCTGGGACTTCTACCAGCACCAGCAACCGTCGACCTCTGGCAGGCTGGTGGGCGGCAGACCAATACTACGTTGACGAGATAGGTGGAACGGATGAACCTAGTCGATATTTACTTCAAGATGAAAAAGGACGTCCAGTATATTGAAGATGAGCTGGAAAAATCGATTGATACAGACATGCGAGAGCTGAACCAATCCTCTACGCATCTTCTAAAGGCAGGGGGAAAACGGATTCGTCCTGTTTTCGTGCTGCTCGGTGGAAAATGGGGCGAGTATGATGTGAAAAAGCTAAAGCATGTGGCAGTTCCGCTTGAGCTGATTCATATGGCATCACTCGTTCATGATGATGTAATCGACGATGCAGATAAGCGGCGTGGTAAAGATACTGTGCGGATGAAATGGGACAATAAAGTGGCGATGTATGCAGGGGATTACATCTTTGCACGTGCGTTAGCGATCGCAGCACAGTTGCCGATCCCTCAGATGCACCAAATTTTGTCTAATGCGATGGTAGAGTTGTGCAAGGGTGAAATTGAACAAGTAAAGGATCTGAACAACTGGAACCAAAACTTCCGAACCTATTTGCGCCGGATCAAACGGAAAACAGCCTTATTGATCGCGATTAGCTGCCAATTAGGTGCAGTGGCAAGTGGGGCGAGTGAAGAGCTCATTCGGAAAATGTACTGGTATGGGTATAATGTAGGAATGGCTTTCCAGATTACGGATGATATTCTCGACTTCACGGGGACTGAGAAACAGCTCGGCAAACCAGCGGGAAGTGATCTTGTCCATGGAAACATTACATTGCCTGCGCTCTACACGGCTCACTTTGGACGGTCGCGTGATCGTTTCCAGAGCTGGATTGCAGACCAGACTTTCTGGGATCATGTCGATGAAGCCATTCAATTAGTGCGTTCGGACGAAGGAATCGCATTCTCGCAACAGCTGGCAGAACGATATATTGCTCGTGCGCATGCGATTTTGGCCGATTTACCAAACAATCAAGCGAAGACTTCATTGACCGGTATCGCTGATTTTATCATCGAACGTAAATTTTAATGGTTTTTTAACCGTGTGACTGTTGCTTGACCCCTTTTCTTTTGATAAAATTTTCGTTGGTGTGGGATACACCAATACATAGCTCTAATGGAGGCATACTTACAATGGAAAAAACATTCCTTATGGTAAAACCAGATGGCGTACAACGTAACTTGATCGGGGAAATCGTTTCCCGTTTTGAGAAAAAAGGATATCAACTGGTAGGCGCGAAGCTGATGACTGTTAGCCGCGAGCTGGCTGAAGAGCATTATGCTGAACACAAAGAGCGTCCTTTCTTCGGAGAACTGGTAGACTTCATCACTTCCGGTCCTGTATTTGCAATGGTATGGCAAGGTAACAACGTAATCACAACTGCACGCGCAATGATGGGCAAAACAAACCCAGTTGACGCTGCTTCCGGAACCATCCGTGGCGACTTCGCTACTTCCGTTGGCATGAACATCATCCACGGTTCCGATTCCCCAGAAAGCGCTGAGCGTGAAATCGGCCTCTGGTTCTCTGCTGATGAAGTTCTTTCTTTTGAAAAAACAATCCAACGCTGGATCTAAGCAGTGCTTTGAAAAACCCCGGTCTCGGGGTTTTTTCATTTTTTCGCCATAATACCCCAAGTGCGAGATAGGAATTTGACGAAAAATAGCGAATCAAGATAGGGTCAAGTTGTTTAAAGGGGTAGATTCCAATGGAAGATAAGGACTTTCTTCAATTTATCGCTAACGTTAAAAAAATGACCGGAATTGACCTTGCCCTCTACAAGGAAGCACAAATGAAGCGCAGGTTGACTTCCCTGCGTGTGAAAAGGGGCTTCCAATCGTTTTCTCAGTATTTCGATGCCATTTCGAAAGACAAAGTTCTCTTTTACGAGTTCTTGGATCGAATGACGATAAACGTATCCGAATTTTTCCGCAATCCTGGCAGGTGGGAAGTACTCGAAAATAAGATCTTGCCACGAC
Organism: Brevibacillus choshinensis; assembly: GCF_001420695.1. Classification (NCBI taxonomy): domain Bacteria; kingdom Bacillati; phylum Bacillota; class Bacilli; order Caryophanales; family Paenibacillaceae; genus Brevibacillus; species Brevibacillus choshinensis. Next base: position 1,219,695 of record NZ_LJJB01000007.1, read on the forward strand.
TGGCGAAACAATCGCCTCGGATCAAATGCTGGAGCGCTGCTTGTTCTACGGGAGAAGAGCCATACACGCTTTCGCTGATCTTGCTGCGCAAACGGTTAGAGGCAAGTGTACTGGCATCGGATATCGACGAAGGAGCCATTTCAAAGGCAAAGCAAGGGGTCTACACGGATCGATCTTTACAAGACTGTCCGAAAGACTTGGTTGCCAAGTACTTTGCAAAGGACACTCTCAGCTACCGAATATCAGACGAAGTGAAAAATCGTGTGACTTTCAAAAAGCATAACCTTTTGGCGGATACTTTTGATTCGCAATTCGATCTTATCATTTGCCGCAATGTGATGATTTACTTTACGGAAGAGGCAAAGCATGAGCTGTACCATAAATTTAGTCGTGCACTCAAACCAGGCGGTGTGTTGTTCGTAGGAAGCACGGAGCAAATCTTCCAGCCGCAACAATATCAGCTGGAGACAGAAGATACTTTCTTTTATCGAAAAATGGGATGATTCCTTGCGCTTAGTGGTATATCTCTGCCCTTTTTTCCCAAGAATAGAAATACCGATGTTCATTCAGGGGGGCAGCAGATGGATAAACACAAGGTCATTGAAGCATATCGCCGCGGTCTCATCACTTTACAAGAGTGCGGACAAATTCTGGGGGCAGAGAAAACACAGCTGGACGACCTGTTGAGGGTAGACCATTCTCGTAAACCGTTAGGCTCTAATCCCTTTTTAATCGTGGATCATTTCTAAACGTGTAAGATCGATAAGCAGGAATGCTTTGGTTTTCTTATCAGCGCCAAGACGTAATGTAGCGCTTCTCCCACTCGGAGGGGCGTTTTTCCTGTAAAAGGCGAGGAATTCAATTAGTTTGAGACTTTGGTATTTCCACCGGGTAATAGGTATGATATTATAGCGCTTAAAAGTGATAAAGGACAGCGTCCCGTTAGTGTGTATGGAAAGAACTGGGGGATAGGGCTGCCTGGAGGATGGAGGAAGCGAGAAATGCGTTACTTGACAGCAGGAGAGTCTCACGGGCCGCAGTTGACGGCGATCATTGAGGGCGTGCCGAGCAATTTGCCGATTTCGGTTGAGGCGATCAACGAGCAACTGGGTCGTCGCCAAAAGGGTCACGGTCGCGGAAGAAGGATGCAAATTGAAAAGGACCAAGTGAAAATCCTATCGGGTGTACGCCATGGCTATACAACTGGGGCACCGATTACACTGGTCGTCGAAAATAAAGACTGGACGCATTGGCAAGGAATCATGAGTGCAGAGCCAGTTGAAGGGGCAGAAGAAAAACGTCGCGTGTCCCGCCCTCGTCCTGGTCATGCGGATTTGAACGGTGCGATCAAATATCATCAACGTGATATGCGAAATATTCTGGAACGTTCCAGTGCACGTGAAACAACGATCCGTGTAGCCGTTGGAGCGGTTGCTCGTCAGTTGCTCGTAGCGTTCGGCATCCGTTTGGGCGGACAAGTTCTGCAAATTAACGAAGTGGTAGCAAAACGGGAAAATGTAAGCCTGGATGAACTGATTGCTCGTACAGAAGAGTCGCCAGTTCGCTGTTTGGATAAAGAAGCAGAACAACGTATGATGGCAGCGATCGATAAAGCGAAAGAGGACGGAGATTCTCTCGGTGGTATCGTAGAAGTCATCGTCGAAGGAGTACCGATCGGGCTGGGATCACATGTCCAGTGGGACCGCAAGCTGGACGGACGTCTGGCACAAGCGATCATGAGCATCCAAGCGTTCAAAGGGGTAGAGATCGGCATCGGTTTCGAAGCAGCTGGACTTGCTGGTTCTCAAGTACATGATGAAATCGTTTGGAACGAAGAAACAGGCTACAGCCGTAAATCCAATCGTGCGGGTGGATTGGAAGGCGGTATGACAACAGGTATGCCGGTTGTTGTTCGCGGTGTGATGAAGCCAATTCCGACCTTGTACAAGCCGCTGATGAGTGTGGATATCGACTCCAGAGAGGCGTTTTCGGCGAGCATTGAACGTTCTGACAGCTGTGCTGTTCCAGCAGCGAGTGTTGTGGCAGAAGCCGTCGTAGCTTGGGAAATTGCCCATGCTATGTGTGAGAAGTTCCCGTCCGATTCGATGGATGATATGGTGGAGAATGTTCGCCAATACCGTGCATACACGGAGAAATTCTAATGAAACACGAGACCCTGACGGTAGAATTAGGAGAGCGTTCGTATCCCATCGTCATTGGTGAAGGCTTGTTGCAGCAGGCTCCGAAGCTGCTGCAACAAGCAGGAGTCTCCTCCAAGAGTCAGTTGCTTATTGTAACGGATGAGCATGTGGCAGGTCATTACTTGCAGCAGCTACTCGATGTTTTAGCGGTGGCTGGCTATCGAGCGACAGCGAGTGTCGTCGCTGCGGGGGAACAATCCAAGAGCTTGGCAGTATACGAACGGATCATGACGGAAGCAATCCAGGCAGGGCTGGATCGTAAATCAGCGATTTTGGCTCTGGGTGGAGGCGTAGTTGGCGATTTGACTGGCTTCGTTGCTGCTACCTATATGCGTGGAATTGATTTTGTGCAGCTCCCGACGACATTGTTGGCTCACGATAGCTCAGTAGGCGGGAAGGTCGCGATTAATCACCCATTAGGGAAAAATTTGATTGGTGCCTTCCATCAGCCGCGCGTCGTGATCTATGACACGTCAGCACTCCACTCCCTCCCGAAAAGAGAAGTGGCTGCGGGCTTCGCAGAGGTGGTCAAGCATGGATTGATCTCTGACGAAGCGTTTGTAGACTGGTTGGAGGAGCACGCTGATCGTCTGTGGGATCTGGATTCAGAATTGTTGGCAAAAGCCATTCAACGCGGTTGTGCTGTCAAGGCAGCGATTGTGTCAGAGGATGAAACAGAGCAAGGACAACGGGCCCTGCTCAACCTAGGACATACGTTTGGCCATGCCTTTGAAGCATTGAGTGCCTATTCTGTCCTCAACCACGGTGAGGCCATCTCGATTGGGATGTGCCTGGCTGCAAAGGTTGCAGAACGAGTCGGACTGGCGGAAAAGGGTGTTTATGAGCGGACAGAGAAAGTCCTTCGTTTGTACCATCTCCCGACGAAATGGCCAGGCGATTTGCCACCCGAAGCCGTGCTGGATGCGATGAAAAGAGACAAAAAAACGGTAGGCGGCAAGCTCGCTCTTGTTTTGCCACGTGCAATTGGGCAAGTAGAAGTTGTAAAAGACATCGATGAAGAGATTATTTTGACAGTGATGCGAGAAGAAGTGGAGGCTTAACAATGGGAATGAGAGGAATCAGAGGAGCAATTACAGTAGAGGCGGACACACGCGAGGAAATCGTGTCCTCGACCAAGTTGCTGTTGCAAGAAATGGTTAGTCGTAACGAAGTGAATCCAGAGGATATCGGCAGCGTCATAATTACGACGACCGAGGATCTGAGCGCGACGTTTCCTGCGCAGGCAGCACGTATGCTAGAGGGTGAGGCTTGGCAGTACGTTCCTCTCATGTGTGCGAGAGAAATTCCGGTACCAGGCGGATTGCCTCTTTGTGTGCGGGTCATGATGCACGTAAACACAGAGAAAACAGCAAAAGACATTCATCACGTATTCTTGCGGGACGCAGTCAAGCTCCGTCCTGACCTGACAAATCGGTAGTTGACATTCTGGGCGCTCTCTTTTACGATAAGTGAAACGAGAGCGCCTCGTTTAAAGGTCACATGAATCACCGGCTGAGAGCAGAGCAAGTAGAGCAGAGTTGAGATGAGTTAGGTTGAGGAGAGAAGAGCAGGCTGGGTATAGTTGTACGCCCATTCCAGTGCTCGCACTGGTTTTTTTATGAAAAACCAATATATGTTTTTCATAAAACTTGATCGTGGCCCAGGTGGTCACCAAGTAACGGTCCTGCCGTTATTTGCATAAGAATTCTCCCCCTACCTCTCGCTCTAGACAGCGGGTAGGAAAGAGTCGGTTCGTACCGTTCTTTTCTAACCTCTGAAAAAGGAGATGAGAGTCCATGTATTTCCCCTCACTGGCCGAGGTCCAATCCCTTTCGGCTTCGTATTCCTTAATTCCTGTAAGCATGACCTTATTAGCAGACCATGAAACACCGATCCGCCTGTATCAAAAGCTGCGGACGCATGACTCGTTCCTGTTGGAAAGCGTGGAAGGCGGAGCGAGATGGGCACGTTTTTCGTTCATCGGTATGAACCCGTTTCAGATCGTCGAAGCAAAGGGCGAAGACATCACGGTGACGCGCCGCAATGGAGAACGCTCGGTTCATCAAGGAAATCCTGTCCATTTTCTGCGAGAACAAGCAGATCGTTACAAAAGTCCAAAGCTGCCACGATTCCCTCGACTGAGTGGAGGCGCAGTTGGATTTTTCGGATATAATACCCTTCGCTATTTTGAAAATCTTCCGGCACATCGTCAGGAGCCACTGCGAGTTCCCGATATGCGCTTTCTGTTTGTCGATGAGATGATTGCTTTTGACCATTTGAAACAAGAGATTCAACTGATTGTAAACCTGCATGTCGAGCATGGTGATAAGCTATCTGACATTGCCGGAAAATACGAGCAAGTCTGTGAACGACTCGAACAGCTGGCAGCCAAAGTGAGTGCTCCTTTCCAAGCCGACCGCCGCATTCAGGTAGCAACCCAGGAGCCAACACCTCTGACGGTAGAGCCAAATATGACACGCGAGCAGTACGAACGTATGGTTGAGCAAGCGAAAGAATACATCGCAGCAGGCGATATTTTCCAAGTGGTACTTTCCCAACGATTCTCCGTGAAAACAGACGTCGATCCATTTGCAGTGTATCGACTGCTGCGTACCTTGAATCCTTCTCCGTATATGTACTACCTCGAATATGAAGGGGAGACGGTTGTAGGTACATCTCCAGAGCTGCTAGTACGTGTGGAAGATGAAAAAGTGGAGATGCGTCCGATTGCAGGTACGCGCAAACGGGGAACGACTCCACAGGAAGATGAGTTGCTGGCAGCCGATCTTTTGGCGGACAACAAGGAACGAGCAGAGCATTACATGCTGCTAGACCTCGGTCGCAACGATGTAGGGAAAGTGTCCGCCTACGGAAGTGTGAAAGTAGAAGAGGCGCTGGTGATCGAAAATTACTCCCACGTGATGCACATGGTATCGCATGTCACTGGAAAGCTACGCGATGGACTCCATGCTTTCGATGCGTTGCTCTCCGCGTTTCCTGCTGGTACTGTATCGGGCTCTCCCAAGCTTCGTGCCATGGAGATCATCGCTGAGCTGGAACCGGATGCACGTCACTTGTATGCAGGTGCGATCGGGTACATTTCATTTGATGGCTCATTGGACAGCTGCATTACCATTCGGACGTTGTTCTTCCAGGACGGTTACGCTCACGTTCAGGCGGGGGCAGGGATCGTAGCTGATTCCGTACCAGCTAATGAGTATCAGGAGACGATCAACAAAGCTGCAGCGATGATTTCCGCACTAGAAAAAGCGGAGCAGCTCTTCGCACGTAAGGAGGAATTATCATGCTAACCCAGGCACTTGAGCAGATCCTGCAAGGAAACCATCTGGACACGACGGTTGCTGAAGAGGCGATGGGTGAGATCATGGACGGAAAAGCGACCCCGGCTCAAATTGGTGCTTTTCTGGCCAGCCTCCGATTAAAAGGGGAGCAGGTAGAAGAAATCATCGGTTTTGCCCGTGCCATGAGAGCGAGAGCGACGACTTTCCCGATCGACATTCCTGGATTAGTCGATACGTGCGGAACAGGTGGAGACGGAAGCCATACCTTTAACATTTCAACGGCGAGTGCCTTTGTAGCAGCGAGTGACGGTGTTCGTATCGCCAAGCATGGAAACCGCGCCGTATCGAGCAAAAGCGGCAGTGCAGACGTACTCGAGGCTCTGGGCGTACCCGTTAATTTGTCGCCAAAGGATGCGGCTGACTGCTTGCGTGTGACAAATCTGTGCTTCTTGTTCGCTCCTCTGTACCATCAAGCCATGAAGCATGCTGCCGGACCTCGCAAAGAATTGGCTGTCCGCACCGTGTTTAATCTGCTAGGGCCATTGACGAATCCAGCCAATGCCAGCCATCAGTTGATGGGTGTCTATGACGCCAAGCTGCTCACGACGGTCGCTTCCGTACTCGGTCAGCTAAACGTCTCGCGAGCGCTCGTCGTGGCAGGAGAAGACGGTTTAGATGAACTAACGGTTACAGGCGTTAGTCACATCGCAGAATTACGTGACGGCCAGATCACGACTTATCACATAGAGCCAGAGCAATTCGGACTGCGTCGCCATGAAAAGGATGCCTTGCGTGGTGGAGACGCGACGGAAAATGCGGCGATCATCCACGATGTCTTTGCAGGTAGAAGAGGTGCAGCTCGCGATATCGTCTTGCTGAACGCAGGAGCTATTCTGTATTTGGCTGATCGCGTAAGCTCGATCGAAGCCGGTGTGATCCGCGCTGCTGAACTGATCGATGACGGACTTGTGATGAGAAAGCTGGAGCACATCCGTCAAATCGCAGGAGGAATGATTCATGCTTCGTAAAATCGTAGAGAAAAAACGGGAAGAAGTAGGCCGTTTACACATAGAAAAATCAATGTCCGCGTTGTTGGCGGATGCCAAAGCGATGGATAAACCCCGAGGATTTCGCCAGGCACTAGAGACGAGTGTGCGTCCTGTCAGTGTGATTGCCGAGGTAAAAAAAGCATCGCCTTCTAAAGGCTTGATTCGGCCAGATTTTGACCCTGTGGCGATCGCCAAAGCCTATGACGCGGCGCAGGTAGAATGTATGTCTGTACTAACGGATGAATTCTTTTTCCAAGGAAGTCTTGCGTATCTCAGCATGATTCATGAGGCAGTGAAACGACCGTTGTTACGAAAAGATTTTCTCATCGATGAGCGGCAAGTGGTTGAAGCGAGGGCTGCCGGTGCAGATGCGATCCTGCTCATCGCAGCGATCCTCGAAAGTGATCAGCTGCGACACTTATACCAAACAGCCGAAGAGCTGGGGATGGACGTCTTGGTAGAAGTGCACGACCGTAAAGAGTGCGAGATGGTGTTTCAATCGATCACGCCTAAACTGCTCGGTATTAATAACCGGAATCTCAATACGTTCCAAACAGATCTAAAGGTTACCCATGAAGTGATTGCAGACATACCCACCTCCATCACGGTAGTGAGTGAGAGCGGGATATCTGTCCCTGGTGATATTGAAAATGTTCGAGAGGCTGGAGCGAGAGCGGTCTTGGTGGGGGAGCATTTCATGAGACAGTCCGATGTGACACAAGCCGTTATTTCGTTAGTAGGAGAGGCTGTCGGTTCGAAATCAGGGGTGATCTTGTGACCCGCGTCAAAATTTGTGGGATCAAACGGGTAGAGACCTTGTCGTTGTTAAAGGAGCTCGCAGTCGATTACGTAGGCTTCGTTTTTGCACCTAGTAAGCGCAAAGTAGATGCATCAACAGCCAAGTCGATTCTTTCCGCTGTTCCAAACCATCCACCTGCCGTTGGTGTGTTCGTTAATCCATCGCTCGCAGAATTGGATGAGGTTATCGAACAGGTTCCTCTCGCGGTGATTCAGTTGCACGGGCAGGAGACCCCGGAGTATTGTCAACAAGTCAGAGAGCGCTTTTCGCTGCCAGTCTGGAAAGCACTCGCGGTTGGCGGGGAAGACGATGCAGCAGCAGAAATCGAACGATATGCGGACAACGTAGACGCTTTCTTATTTGATACGTACGATCCGAGTCAAGCTGGTGGTACGGGCAAACGCTTTTCGTGGGAGCATATCCCTCACTTGCAGGTAGCATGCAAGGAAAAAGCGTGCATCATTGCTGGTGGAATCAATGCTGGAAATGTATCAGAACTAGTCAATCGATATCAGGCGGGCGTCATCGATGTATCGAGTGGAGTCGAAACAGACGGAGAAAAAGATGCCGAGAAAATAAAAACGTTGGTGGAGAGGGTGAAGGCGCATGAAGGAAGCAACGACAACTACGCGAATCGTGCCTGATGAAAAAGGTCGCTTTGGAGTGTTCGGAGGAAAATTTGTACCGGAAACATTGATGAATGCTTTGACTGAATTGGAAGCTTCATTTGCGGAAGCGACACAGAATCCGGCTTTTTGCCAAGAATTGAATCATCTGTTGAGCGAATACGCAGGTAGACCAACGCCACTCACTTATGCAGAGCGATTGACGGAGGAGCTGGGTGGAGCGCGCATTTATCTCAAGCGGGAAGACCTCAATCACACCGGGGCTCACAAATTGAACAATGCTCTTGGTCAAGGACTTTTGGCAAAGCGCATGGGGAAAAAATCGATTATCGCAGAAACCGGGGCAGGTCAGCACGGTGTGGCCAGTGCGACAGTCGCCGCGAAATTGGGACTCTCCTGCAAGGTTTTCATGGGAGAGGAAGACATCCGCAGACAATCCTTGAATGTTTTCCGCATGAAGCTGTTAGGTGCTGAAGTCATTCCGGCAGTTTCCGGTTCTCGTACGTTGAAGGATGCAACGAATGAAGCGATCCGTTACTGGGTTTCCAATGTGGAAGAGACGTTTTATGTCATCGGCTCAGTAGTAGGTCCTCATCCGTATCCCTATATCGTTCGTGAGTTTCAAAAAATCATCGGTGAAGAAACACGCGCTCAAATCCTACAAATGCTTGGCAAGCTGCCAGATGAAGTAATCGCCTGTGTAGGTGGTGGAAGCAATGCAATCGGGATGTTCTATCCTTTCATCCAGGATGAAACGGTCGCATTACGAGGAGTAGAGGCAGCTGGACAAGGTGTGAATACAGATAAGCATGCAGCCACACTGAGCCTCGGTCGTCCAGGTGTGATTCACGGCTCCCTGACCTATTTGCTGCAGGATGAGCATGGACAGGTACAAGAAGCGCACTCCATTTCCGCTGGCTTGGATTATCCAGGCGTTGGACCAGAGCATGCTTATTTAAAAGATAATGGTCGAGTGACCTATACTTCTGTGACGGATGCCGAAGCATTAGAGGCGGTACAAATACTTTGCCGGACAGAGGGCATTATCCCGGCTCTGGAGAGCGCCCATGCGATCGCCGAAGCTGTCAAACGTGCGCCACAAATGTCCAAGGATGAAATATTGGTGATATGTCTATCAGGACGTGGAGACAAAGACGTATTGACCATCCAGGATGCACTAGAGAGTGAAAAAGGAGGCGAGCGGTAATGACGGTAGCCGTGAATCGTATTGATCGTTTGTTTGAAGATCGCAGTCGTAAACGTTTTATTCCATTCATCACGGTAGGCGATCCTACCTTGGAGGCAACGTATCAGATCGCACATGCTCTGGTAGAAGCGGGAGCAGAACTTCTTGAGTTGGGAATCCCATACTCTGATCCACTTGCGGATGGCCCAACCATCCAGCGTGCCTCACAACGAGCACTGGAAAACGGCGTTTCCATTACAGATGCTTTGCAGCTCGTCGGAAGACTGCGTGAGTCGGGTATGGAGGCTTCGCTGGTTTTGTTTTCCTATTTCAACCCGGTGCTGCAGTACGGTGTCGATCGCTTTTTCGCAGACCTTGCCAAGTTTGGTGCGGATGGAGTCGTCATTCCTGACTTGCCGATCGAGGAAAATGGACTTGCTGTAGAAGCAGCCAAAAAGTATGGCATCCATGTCATCTCGCTGGTGGCACCGACATCAGAGTCACGAATTCAAACCATTGGGGAGCAAGCGACAGGATTCCTCTATTGTGTATCATCTTTAGGGGTTACAGGCGCGCGTGCCAGCCTGCGAGAAGACTTAGCCGACTTCCTGGGAAGAGTGAAAGCCAGTACGACCGTTCCAACTGCTGTTGGCTTCGGTATTTCTACACCGGAGCAGGTAAAAGCAGTTGCTCCACATACGGATGGTGTGATTGTCGGTAGTGCAATCGTGCTTGAAATCGAGCGACACGTTGAACAATTGAAAGATCCTAACCAGTCTAAAGAGGCTGTCGAAAAAATAAAAACGTTTGTACATCAGTTAGCGAGTGCGCTACAATAATGTCAAAAAACTGACTGGAGTGAATCGTGGATGCAACCGAAGCAGCGGATACTGAATGCACCGGTATATCAACCCGGGAAACCTATTGATGACGTCAAAAGGGAATATGGTTTGACGGAAGTAATCAAGCTGGCGTCCAACGAAAATCCATATGGATCATCGCCAAAAGCAAAAGAAGCTATTGCTGCTCAGCTGGACAATTTGGCGATTTATCCGGATGGAGCGAGCCTGAGCTTGCGTTGGGATCTGGCTGAGTTTCTCGGAGTAAAACCGGCTCAGTTGATCTTTGGAAATGGCTCAGACGAAAATCTGTTGATGATTTCCCGCGCCTATTTAAGTGAGGGCACCAACACGGTAATGGCGTCTCCGACGTTTTCTCAATACCGCTCCAATGCAATCATTGAAGGCGCTGAGCTGATTGAAGTACCGTTGAAAAATGGTGTGCACGATCTGGATGCGATGGCTGCTGCGATTAATGAACAGACCCGCGTCGTGTGGGTATGCAACCCGAACAACCCATCTGGCACAATCGTGACAACAGCAGAGCTGGAATCCTTCCTGAAAAAAGTTCCGCAAAACGTGCTCGTTGTTTTGGATGAAGCTTATTACGAATACGTAGTGGATCCGGAATATCCGCAAACCGTTCCTATGCTGGCTGATTACCCGAATCTGATCATCCTGCGTACGTTCTCCAAAATCTACGGACTGGCGACTCTGCGCGTTGGATACGGCATCGCTTCGGAAGAGCTCGTCTCACAGCTGGAACATGTGCGTGAGCCGTTTAATACCGGTACCCTCGGTCAGGTAGCAGCTCGTGCAGCTCTCCACGATCAGGATTTCGTGAAAAACTGCCGTGAGCGCAACCGTGAAGGCATGAAACAATTCACTGACGCTTTTGAAGAATGGGGTCTGGATTACTATCCATCGCAGACTAACTTCATTCTCGTCAACCTGAATCGTGATTCGGATGAGGTGTTCAAGAAGCTCTTGAGCCAAGGCATCATTATTCGTTCCGGAAACGCACTCGGACATCCGGGCTACCAACGCATCACGATTGGTACACCGGAGCAAAATGAGAAAGTACTTTCCGTGCTGAAAGATATTGTTACAGGCGCATTGAAATAAATGAAAAGATGCCGGGACACTCCCGGCATCTTTGTCTACACGCAACAAGGAAGGATCGAAAGTTGAAATGAAAAAAACCACCATAGCAATAATTGGCGTCGGACTCATTGGTGGGTCTATCGCCTTGTCCATGCGTCGCGATCCTGCGATCAGGGTCGTCGGCTACGATGTTCGTCAAGATAGTTTGGACAAGGCATTGACGCTCGGTGTCATCCATGCGGGTACGACAGACCTGCAGACAGCCGTGAGAGAAGCCAATGTCATCTTTTTGGCCGCGCCAGTGGAGCAGATATTCGCGACATTACGGACATTGTCTGAGCTGGATCTCCAACCAGATGTCATTGTAACCGATGTAGGTAGCACCAAGTCGGAGATTGTACGTCAGGCAGTCCGAGTAGTACCGCCTCACGTGACATTCATCGGAGGACATCCGATGGCAGGCTCCCATAAGTCCGGAGTAGAAGCAGCATCGGATCGACTACTGGAAAACGCTTATTACGTCTTGACTCCTGATGCAGACACCCCAGAGCATTTGGTCAATCGATTGGTCGACCTTTTATCCTTGACGAGAGCCAAAGTGGTACAGATGGACCCGAATACGCACGATCAGGTCGTAGGGGCAGTGAGTCATTTTCCTCACGTATTAGCATCTGCACTGGTAAACCTGGTAGCTGGCTACGATGACGAAAATGCGTGGCACGCGCGCCTGGCTGCGGGTGGCTTTCGCGATATTACTCGGATCGCATCCAGTAATCCACGGATGTGGCGAGATGTCCTGCTGCAAAATCGAGAACCGATCTTGAAGATCGCCAAGGACTGGGCGAATGCACTTGAAGACGTAATGGACCTGGTACAAGCCGGGGATGCTGACCGAATTGAGCAATTTTTTCAGACTGCACGCGATTTCCGCGATGGATTACCCGAGCGGAAGGCAGGGGCATTGCCGCCGTTGTATGATTTGTATATCGATATTCCTGACCATCCCGGAGAAATTGGGCGGATTACGACTCTTTTGGGTGCAAGACAAATCAACATTATCAACTTGCAGATCCGGGAGACTCGTGAAGACATTTACGGTGCGCTGCGTATCACGTTTCAGTCACAGTCTGAAATGGAAAAAGGGGAAGAGCTGCTTCGCTATTTCGAATACAATGTATACAAACGCATGTAGCATTTTGCTGGAATCGGACTTTACAACGAAGACGCTTCACAGCATGACTGCTATTAGAAAAAGGGGAGTGGAACAGTGCTTCGCGTAAGACAAGCTAATAAAATTAATGGAACGGTCAAAGTTCCTGGAGATAAGTCCATTTCACACCGAGCTGTTATGTTCGGCTCATTGGCCGAGGGAACGACAACCATTGAAGGTTTTCTCACTGGCGCTGACTGCCTCAGCACGATTAGCTGCTTCCGCCGTATGGGGATTCAAATTGAACAGCACGGAGATAAAGTAACGGTTGAAGGAAAAGGATGGTATGGCTTGCAGGAGCCATCTGAACGATTGGATGTAGGTAACTCCGGTACGACGATCCGCTTGATGTCCGGGATCATGTCTACACAGCCGTTTCATGTGGTCATGGAAGGTGATGAGTCTATTGCCAAAAGACCGATGCGTCGCGTAATCGGCCCTCTGCGTCAAATGGGAGCCAAAATCGATGGACGTAAAGATGGTGAGTTCACACCACTCGCGATTCGCGGGGGCGATCTTCAAGGGATCTCCTACCAATCACCAGTTGCCAGTGCGCAAGTCAAGTCTGCGATACTCCTTGCAGGCTTGCAGGCAAAAGGGGTAACGAGCGTGACAGAGCCGCACTTGTCTCGTGATCATACAGAACGCATGCTGGCTGCCTTTGGTGTGAACGTCGTGCGTGACGGCTTGACGGTCTCTGTAGAGGGAGGACAGTCCTTAAAGGGACGTGCTATTCAGGTGCCAGGAGACATTTCCTCTGCGGCTTTCCTGATTGCGGCTGTCATGATGCTGCCCGGAAGCTCTCTGCTGATCGAAAATGTGGGAATCAATCCTAGCCGTACGGGCATCATTGACGTGGTACAGGCGATGGGTGGAGACCTGGAGCTGGTAAACGAGCGAGTGGTAAATGAAGAGCCGGTTGCTGATCTATTAGTCAAGCACTCGCAGCTGCAGGGAATCGAGATTGCAGGTGATATCATTCCACGCCTGATCGATGAGATCCCTGTGATTGCGGTGATGGCTACCCAAGCGAAAGGTCGCACAGTGATTCGCGATGCAGAAGAGTTGAAAGTCAAGGAAACTGACCGGATCGCCACAGTCGTCAGTCAGTTGTCCAAATTCGGAGCGAAAGTAACGCCTACAGATGATGGAATGATCATTGAAGGAGAGTCCGTATTGTCGGGTGCCGTAATCGACAGCATGGGTGACCACAGGATCGGGATGGCGATGGCAATTGCCGGGCTCTCAGCTTCGGGAGAAACCGTCATCGAAAATGAAGAAGCGATTGATGTATCCTTCCCAGGCTTCGCTGAGCTGCTGGAGCGAATCAGCCAATAAAACAGGTGAAACAACGAACCCGCATGGATACGTGCGGGTTTTTTTGTGGGGAGGAGAAGCCTACAAGGATAGAATGAATCTTCACAGTAAAAAAATCTTTCTGAAGCTCCTGTTTTTTAGCAAAAATGATTTGACAAGCGCTTACATTCCGTTTAATATAAAACTACAGTATGGTTTCTCTCCACTCCTATCCAATATAAAAAGCACAATCGTGCTACCGTCGTTTGAATGCGCTTACAATCAACGACGGTCTTTTTTTTGTTCTTTTTGCCCGATTCGCGCATATGCTCGTACAAATCGGCATCTCGATGTGTAGGGATCGGGAGGAGGACAAGCAGTGTCGCAACAGGAGATGGTTATTCGTGGCGGATTGGTCGTAACATCGTATGGAGTAAGAGAGGCAGATATTTGGATCGTGGATGGAAAAATCACGCGGATCGCCAAGGACACCTTGCAGAAGTCCTCCTTGGCACCTCCACCTGTCGAAGTAGATGCGACTGGTATGTATTTATTGCCGGGTTTCATTGGAATGCCACAGCTACCGTTATATCGGATCAGAGACCGGAATACATATATGGAAAGTTTGCGCAGTATGATTAAAATGGGTTGTACAAGCTTCGTCGATACTTTTTACCCCGATGCTTGGATGAACCTTAAACAAGTGAAGTATCAACAGACACCTCATTTTAATAGCTCGATTGATTACGTATGGCATGTCGGGCTCGACGTTTCCCAATTAAACGAAGGAGAGGTAAGCAAGTGGAACAAGCGTGGCTATCCAGCGCTACACGTCGCTTTACGATCCCAAGAAGATATTTCCAGCATAAATTGGGAAACGATTTCGCAGCTTCATACGTCAAATAAGACGATTCTTCATTTACACATGCCGTCAGGCTCATCTACCAAGGACCAAAGAGAAAGACTCAGGCTCTCTTGGATGGAAGCGACACAGTATTGGAAGCTCCGCACTGTGATTTCTGAATCGACAGCTGAGCTAGATCCCATTACGGTCGATCCTTATTACCATATCTTCCGCCTAAAGAAAGAATGGACGGACCGAGCTATGCGACTTATGTATCAGAATTGGTTTCGGACCATGCCTTTTATCGCACCTCTGAACGATGTCCAGATCGATTATCGGCGGAGATGGTGCCAGGAAGAAGAGCTCCTCTGTTTGTTGGTTCGACTAGCTTCGACGAATGTCGCCAAAGCTGTAGGGTTATTTCCGAGAAAAGGTGCGTTACTACCTGGCTCAGATGCAGATATTGTCTTCCTAAAAAAGGAAAACTGGTTGACAAAGTATGATGTTTCCACTATTCTCAATTTTAGTGAAAAGCAACTTCCAGCATCTGTTATGTCGAACGGTAAATGGATTTATCGAGATACGCGATTTATTTCTTCAGTAGGCATGGGGAGGTGTCTATTCGACACCAGACCCTACACATTTGTCATATAACCCCATAAATGGGGGTTTTTTCGTGAAGGATTCCAGCCGTGTAGCGAGAAAAAGAATCGTAGGCACGCGCAACTTTTTACATCCCCAGCAGTCTAATTATGCAAAAGGCCGCTGAGGGATCGGAATCGCAAGGAGGTAATCTCTGATCATGACCGATTCCCAGCTTATCCGAGAGATTAAAGAAGGTAATCTGGAATGCTATGCTGAACTGATTCGTCGATATGAGAAAAAGATCCTCTCCTTTGTCACACATTTACTGCGTCAGGCACATTTGGAACATATCGCAGAGGATATCTGTCAGGAGACGTTTTATAAGGCGTATAAAAGCATTCATTCTTTCCGAGATGTAGAAGCTACCTTTTCTACCTGGCTCTATACGATTGCCCGTAATTCCGTGCTCAGTGAACTGCGCAAAAGCCGAAATTCGGACGTGTATTTGGATGATACGCTGCAAGTGCCAGTCGCATCTGCCAAATCATTACCCGAGCAAGTATTGTTGCGCAATGAACGTGAGTCTATGGTCAGACAGGCAATTAACAGCCTGCCGGAAAAACAGCGTTCAGCTCTGATCTTACGTGAGTATGAACAAATGGATTATACAGAGATCGCAACTATCCTAGATTTGACGGTCAGCTCTGTAAAGTCATTGCTTTTCCGAGCAAGGCAAAGTATTAGAGGACAGTTGGAAACCTACATCCTGGACCCTCATTTGGATGAAGCTGAAGGGATGAACCGATGATGAGATGTGAAGAAGTTCAGGAAATTTTACCTGAATACGCCGAAAAGCTGCTACCAGAAGTGACGCAACGACGAGTAGACAATCACATGGCAAGCTGTTATGCCTGTCGCGCCGATTATGACATGTGGACGGACAGCGGCGAGTGGATGAAGATGGACAAGGAAGAGTATCATTCCGTAACGCCTTCTCGCTCGATTGTGGATGCTGTCATGGCACGGATCCTTTCAGAGGAGAAGTGGGCCATTCCTATTGGGCGAAAAATCTTTAGCGTGACAGCTAGAATGCGGCGCATGAGCGCAAGCGTTGCCGTGATTCTACTGATGTTGTTCACCTTTACCTTGTACCTGAATACGAGTTCTACGGAAGAAGCGAACTCGTTGGTTATCAACGGTGAAGTGATGGCGATGAACACCCCTAAGGCTCAGGTGATTTCTTCCTCCATGCAATCTGACGACGGTACGTACGTCGTCGAAGCGCAGACGCCTGCTTCTCAGGAGGAAACTCTCGCTAACGCTACGGCTTCGATCGTGCCACTCGATGGAAAACCAATTTCGAGTGAATTGACCAAACCCAACTACAGCATCGTGCTCAGTGTTTTTGGTATTCTCATAACTGTTATTACAATGAGCTGGCTTACACGGGCATAATGGTATATGATCGTAAGTAAAGAAAAAGACCGTCCTCGGACGGTCTTTTGTGACTATACATCGGGTGATACCCGCGCAATTTTACATATGAGGTGATTACGTATGCCTAAAAAATGGCTCTATGTCATAGACGAAGCAGTCAAACGTATCGAGAACGACGAATTGGAGCTCGGTCTGACCGCTCTGCAAAAAGTCCAGGAACACGGGAAAGATCTGCCGGAAGTGATGATGTATCTATCCGAAGTCTGGTATCGATTAGGACATTTGGAAGAGGCAGGAGAGCTACTTTCGGACGTCATGGAAAAAAATCCGGGAATGGAGCCTTCCTTGCGGCGTGAATGCCAAATGCTGTTGGCGGAAATCGCACTCGATTCCAGCGATTTTGAGACGGCACAGCATTTGCTATACGAGTGCAAAGAGTCTGGATACGAAAGCATCCAGCTTGACTTGCTTTTGGCTGATCTCTACTCCCTGCAAGACCTGGATGAAGTAGCAGTCAAATATTTGGAACAAGCGCGTCAAAAGGAACCCGATAATCAGGATTTGCTTGCAGCACTCGGCAATCTGTACTTCCGTATCGGAGAAGATGATAAAGCAATGAAGGTGCTCGAGCAAGCTGGAGAAGAGAGCCTGTCCCTCTTGATGATCAAGGGGCGTTCCTTGGCTCAGAGCGGTCAATTCGAGCAAGCCTACCAAGTATTCCGTCAGGCACTCGTCCTCGATCACTCGCCTGAAGTTCTCTATGGATGTGGCATGATGGCATTCCATCTGGGGCGTTTGGATGAAGCGGCGGAGCTGGTAAACAATCTACAAGCGTTGGATGAGGAGTACGTGGCTGCGTATCCACTTGCAGCGGACATTCACCTTTCCTTGGGACATACAGAAAAAGCGATTGATTCCTTGATGCAATACGTTGCTCTGTCGGGATTCGATCTTGATCAAATTCGCCGTCTCATTGCTCTCCTGACGCAAGCAGGGCGATACGACGAAGCCAAGGAATACCAGCAGTTGCACGATCTTTGGGATGAGCAATCGGAAGAAGAGTAAGAAATAACGGGAGAAAAACAGGAAGTCACACTTGTGGCTTCCTGTTTATATTTCCGCATATTGGCAAGAATGAGGGATACAAGTAAGTCATCGTAAAGAAGGGATGCAAAGATGAACTTGGCTGAGATCTTGGTGTATACCGATATCCGGCAGCTCCATCAGATTGCCAACCATTACGGATGCGAATGCAACCCTCATTCCAAAAACGAACTAATCACGTCGCTTTTGTCTAGTCTCAGGCACAGGTTGACAATCTCGCAAGAAGTCGAACAACTGACCAAGGAAGAAACGCACTTTTTCTTGCTGCTGTTCCTCGATAAACGAACAGTCATGTCCTTGGAGGATTTGTTGGCCAAGGCAGGCATCGTGTTAGAAAGCAGTAAGGAAAAGAGGCAAGAGGAAGCACGGAGGTATATTGCAGCCGCAATGCGACGTGGATGGATCTTTCCCGCCAAGAGCAAGACGGTGGGGCAGTATCAGATCCCTTTGGACATCCGTGAGCCGTATTTACACGGCTGGCTGGAAAAATGGAGAGCTGAAAATCAGTTACTCCCATCAGGACCGGACGCATATCGTGACGAGGGAACTGCCCTTTGCGACGATATCATGCAATTTTTACAATTCCTTCAGCAAGAACCGGTACCGTTAACGGCTGAAGGAGGGATGTACAAGCGTCATCAGCAACAGCTGTTTCAATTTCTACACGTCAAGGAAGAGACGCTACAACCACAAAAATGGCGCTTTGGTTACGGGTTGCATTTTGATTTGTATCCTGACCGTTTTTCCTTACTCTATGACTTCTGTTATTACCATAGATGGATTGAGGAGTCTGGGGGGAAGGTAGCGCTCACTGAAGCGGGGTACGAACGCCTGCAGCTCTCATACGAAGACCAGCACTATCACGATTTGATTCGCTTCTGGATGAGGTTGTACAAGCGAGCTATTCCTAATTTGCCGATGTTGGTTCAGCTCATTCCATTGATCGCTGCAGGAGGGTGGGTCTGCCAGCAGAAGCTCATGGATACGCTCTTACCGTGGATCAAGGAATTTTATTATGATGCACCCACAGACATCTTGGTGAATCGCGTTTGCAAGATGATGGTGCATCTCGGGTTGCTGCGAGTGGGCCAAGACGACAACGGACAGTGGTTGTACACTGCGACGTATGCCAGCCAGACCTGGCTTCGCAAATACAATGGCTTTACGGAAACGACTATTTTATTGAAGTGAGGGATGGGTATGGAGTGGCCAAATTTCTATTCCAACGCGTACGGAACAAACAATCAAATGGTATCCGGTTTGCTGTCGGAAATGGTGATAGACGAGCAGATGCGCCAGTATCGGAAGCGTACATTGTATCAAGAAATTGACGAAGCCTTGGCAACGAAAAATAAAGAAGTGTTCTTGCGCCTGACCGATGAATTAAAAGAAATCATGGCGTACGAGCAAGCGTAAGAAAACGGGTCAGTTCAGGCAATTGCCAGTCTCCGCAGATTCATGGTACGCTAGTTTCCAGAAACTACGTATGGAAGAGGAGACGACCTAATGCAGTGGAATGTAAATGAAACTGAAAACTGGGAGGAGCTGCGGAGCTTTGTAGATACCGCACTTCTCCCTATTTATTTGTATCGTGGCAGCAAAGAAGTATGCGAGCATGTCCTGCGAATGAACTATTTGTTGAATGTGGCAGCCGCCATTGAACAAAAACTCAAAGGGAGAGTGCTGCTCTATCCAGTTAACTATCATTTTGCTGAAGAGCAGCCCGCCCAACAGACTCCTTCTGGTTTTGTGCACAACGTCTTGCTGCATTTCCGTGGTGATCGGGTTCGTGTAGCGGAACTAGGAACGGAAGGAAGTGTCCTGACGCTTCCTGTAGGGGATGAAGACCTGGAATCTTCCTTGCGATTTGAGGTGACTGTCGATGTCTTGTATAAAGAAATAATTCGTCATTGGCAGCAGTGGAGTACGCAATAGAGAAAGAGGTTTCCGGTAATACTACAGAAAAATGGGAGGGGCAAGGTGCTATTTTTGACAAAATGGCAACAATCACTTCGCTAGCAGGGATTGGAATAAGACATGTCCACTGGACATTCTTGACATCTGAAAAGTCGTTAGCTATGATTGGGATTGACCTAGTGTATGTGTGTGAAAACGCCATCGTTGCGCTATTTTACAGGATAAGGAGGGAAAAAAAGAGATGGGCGACAAACGCGAAATTTCCAGACGTACATTCTTGAACTACGCTCTGATGGGAACTGGCGGGTTCCTTGCAGCGGGTATGATCACTCCAATGATTCGCTTTGCGGTTGACCCCTTGCTACAAGGACATGCAGGTGGAGATAAAGTGGCAGTTGGCAGTCCGGATGAGTTTAATGCCGACCCGAAACGTGTTGAATTTAAGGTACATACCAAGGACGGTTGGTATGAATCAGAATCTACACTTTCTGCATGGGTAACCAAAAACGACAAGGGTGAGATCCTCGCTCTGTCCCCGATCTGTAAGCATTTGGGTTGTACAGTAGACTGGAACACCAGTCCTGAACATCCAAATCAGTATTTCTGTCCGTGCCACATGGGCCGTTATACCATTAACGGTGAACACATCTTGGGAACGCCTCCGACAGTATCCCTCGATGAGTACGAGACGGAAGTAAAAGATGGAAAGCTGTATCTGGGGAAAGTAAAAGGAAATCCTCGTCCGGGGGTGACAGGCTAAGATGTTACAGAAAATGTATGATTGGGTCGATGAGCGCCTGAACATTACTCCAATGTGGCGTGATTTGGCAGACCATGAAGTACCTGAGCACGTGAACCCGGCGCATCATTTTTCCGCTTTCGTTTACTGCTTTGGGGGCCTAACGTTCTTTATTACCGTTATTCAAATCTTGTCTGGTATGTTTTTGACGATGTACTATGTGCCAGACATCATCAATGCGTATGAGTCCGTTAATTACCTGCAGAATGAAGTTGCCTTCGGGGTAATCGTACGCGGTATGCATCACTGGGGCGCCAGCTTGGTCATTGTGATGATGTTCCTACATACGTTGCGTGTATTCTTTACAGGTTCTTACAAGAAACCTCGTGAGCTGAACTGGGTTGTGGGGATGTTGATTTTCTTCACCATGCTTGGTCTCGGTTTCACAGGATATCTGTTACCATGGGATAACACTGCATACTTTGCAACCAAAGTAGGTCTGGAGATCGCAAACTCCGTTCCGTTCATTGGTCCTTATGTCAAAATGTTGCTGACAGGTGGAGACATCGTAGGGGCACAGACGCTTTCCCGCTTCTTCGCGATCCACGTGTTCTTCCTGCCAGGTGCACTGCTTGGCCTGTTGGGAGCTCACTTTGTCATGATTCGCGCTCAAGGTATTTCCGGTCCACTATAAACAGTCTTCGATTCACTAAGGAGGAAATAGCATGGCTAAACAAGACAAAGATGCTACCTTCGTCGGAGACTCACGGGTATCGGCGAAGCGCATCCCTAACATTTCTCCATCGTACTCTGACTTCCCAGGAAAGACGGAAGCATTCTGGCCGAACTTCCTGTTGAAAGAGTGGATGGTGGCAGCTGTTTGCCTGGTTGGATTCCTCGTGCTGACGGTTTCTCATCCGTCGCCGTTGACTGACAAGGCAAACCCGAATGATACGTCATTCGTTCCGTTGCCTGACTGGTACTTCCTGTTCCTGTACCAAATGCTGAAATATCCTTGGGCTTCTGGTGATTGGGTAGTCCTGGGTACCATCATCATTCCTGGTATCGCTTTTGGTGCACTGATGCTGGCTCCTTGGTTGGATACCAGCAAAGAACGCCGTCCAAGCAGACGCCCGGTAGCAACAGGCTTGATGCTGACTGCACTGGTAGGCGTATTCTATCTGACTTGGGCTGCGGACCACGAGCATTCCCTCAATCATGCTGCGAGTAAAGCTGGCGGAGAACATGGTGGAGGTGGAGGATCCAGTGCGACTGCTCCTGCACCTGCTGATTCCAGCTTCACTGCTGACGCTGTTTGGAAAGCGCAATCAAGCTGCATGGGTTGCCATGGCAAGAACATGGAAGGCGGCATGGGGCCAAACCTTCAAAAAATCGGTAGCAAATACGATGCCACTCAGATTGCCGACATCATCCATAACGGAAAACCACCTGCAATGCCAGGCGGTATGATTAAAGATGAAGCGGAAATCAAAAAGCTGGCTGAATACATGGCAAGCTTGAAATAAGCTAATAGGGAAAAAGCTGGCTGACGAAAAGGTCAGCTTTTTCTTTAGCGGCGTACACAGCGGGAGACGATAAACATGATCTGGATATGGGAGTGGATCAGGCATTCGTTGAAGAAAAGATGGTTTCTATGGACGCTATTTGTCGTCAATCTGCTCGGTACCATATACGGATTTATCTGGTATGGAAATCAATTAGCAGAGACGCCTGCGTTCTTAACACCTTTTGTTCCGGATAGCCCGACAGGTAGCGGACTCTTTACGCTGGTTCTTCTTACCTATTTGTTGGGTCGCCACATTCCTGTACTGGAAGCTTTGGCTGGCATAACCAATTTTAAATATGGTGTATGGGCGGTCTGCATTATCTTAGCTGGATGGATGATGGGGAATGAAGTGCGTTGGACGGACGTAATGTTGATCATCTCGCATTCAGGGATGGCTGTGGAATCAGTCTTGTATGCAAGATTTTACAAGCTGAGTCTGCTACCAGTGGGAATCGCGGCATTGTGGACCCTGAATAACGACTTTCTTGATTACGTAATGAACATCCATCCGTGGTTGCCGAGTGTACTCGATCCATACGAAGGGTTTGTTGGTTTGTTTACTGTCTTGCTCAGCTTGATTTCCATATCCGTCATTTGGTTTATAAATAGCAAGTATACGATAAACAAGGTCTAATCTTGTCCTCCTTTCCATAGTCTGTACAAGGGAAAGGAGGTTTTTTGCGTTGAAGAAAAACATCCGCTATTTGTTATTTTTCTTAGGCGTTGGTTTGTTCCTTTCATGGCCGATTCACAATCTCTATTCCAAGCTGGATCAGCCAATTGAAGAAAAGCAGCTGGCTGCACTGGATCAGGTCGCACATGAACTTTTGACGAATGTAAAAAAAGGGGACATCGAGAACGCACAGAAACGGATTGTCCAGCTGGCGGAGCAGTTCCCGAATCAGCACTTGCCAATCCCTATTCGGATCGAAAGCCTAAATGCGGTCACCCAGTCTATCCTCGCTGCAAAACAAAGCTTTGCCTCAACCAATGTGAGCGAACAGCAGCTTCTGTGGCACGCGACACAGGTGCGAGTAGCCATAGACGCACTGACGCACGTGCATCAACCAATGTGGAGAAGTTACTATCCTTCGATTGCGACACAGGTGCAAAATTTGCAGCAATCTGCCGTCGAACGCAATTTTACACAGTTCCGCGAACAGTTTGATGAAAACTATCGATTGTATCTGGCAATCAAACCGGCGATGAGCATTCAGCTTCCGGAAGGGCAGATGTCGTCTATCTCGGCCTCCTATAATGTCATCTCCAAGGAAATGCGCAATTCACAGATGGATTGGCAATTGGTAAGGGAAGCTTTGCGTGACCTGAATGGCTCCATGCAGGCCGCGTTCGTCGGAGAAGAGAAGAGCACATTTGCACTGCTAATGATGCGTCCGGATTCCCCGATGGTCATGATTGTATCTGTCGGAATTGCGCTTTTGATTGCGTTGTCGTATGTAGCATGGAAGAAGTACGATGGGCAAATTCGTTCGGCATAAGGACGAAAAACGAAGAAAAAAGACGCGGGCATATGTGTTGCTGCCTACGTCTTTTTTTATGGAAGGGAAGTTAGTTTTGAATCGGCTGCTTATTTTCATCGAGTGTAAAGCCTTCTCCCAGCACTTCATGCACATCATTAACGATGACAAAGGCATGCGGGTCTACTTCCTGGACGATATTTTTGAAGCGCATGACTTCATTTCGGCTGACGACTACATAAATCACTTGCTTATCCGCTCCCGAAAACGCGCCTTTGCCTGAAAGTAAGGTCACACCGCGGCCCAGCTCAAGGATTTGCTTGCAGATCTCTTCCGTGTGCTCGGAAATGATCGTAAGGGCTTTCCCTGCGTATGCTCCGTCCTGGAAGAAGTCGATTACGCGTGCAGCAATAAAGACGACGACGAGAGTGTACATCGCGCTCTCCAAATTCAAATAGAACAAGGATGCTCCAATCACCAGGATGTCTCCCAGGAACAAGGTTCTGCCCATGCTGACACCCATGTGTTTTTGCAGCAGACGGGCAATAATGTCAACCCCACCAGTTGTGCCCCCATAGCGGAAAATGATACCGAGGCCGACACCTACGGCTACGCCTGCATACAGCGAAGCCAACAGACGATCATTCATCGGTAATGGCAATACCTTATCAAAGACCGATAAAAAGACGGAGAGCGACACGGTACCGAGAATGGTATAGAAAAAGGACGTCCGACCAAGGATTTTCCATCCTAAGATAAACAATGGAATGTTCAATACTAAGAACACAACCCCTTGATCCACGACCGGAAACAGCAATTTGATTAGAATGCTGATACCCGTAATTCCGCCTTCTGCAAGGTGATTGGGAATGTTAAACGAGTTGATGCCGAAACCCATGACTGCAGAACCGATGATGATGGCAATGATGCTCTTGAGACGTACATTCATAAAGTCCTCCTGTTCGCCAATCGGTTTTTGGTTGCGATCCCGATCGACATGAAATGCAGGTAAATCGCAAGTTACCTAAAGCCATACGAATGCCATTATAATGGAACGTTTATTTGATTGTCCATATGCTGGAAAGCGGAAGTATTGAGATTTGGCAAACGAAGCCTTTTCGGTTACGATAAGTGAAAGAGAGAAGCATGCCTAGGTAAAGGAGTGAGTCGATGGAACGGCAAAAGACCATGCAGGAAATGCAGCAGGAAGTGGACAAATACATATCGCAATTTAAAGAGGGCTATTTTTCACCGCTCTCCATGATGGCACGGATGACCGAAGAAGTAGGTGAACTAGCCAGAGAAATAAACCACTTCTATGGCGAAAAGCCGAAAAAACGCGACGAGGGCGAAAAAACGGTAGAAGAAGAGCTGGGAGATGTGCTTTTCATTGTGATCTGTTTTGCCAATTCCCTCGGCATTGATATGCAAGAAGCGTTTGATCGTATTATGCACAAATTTAACACACGCGATAAAGATCGCTGGACGAGAATAGAGGAGAGTCAGTCATGATGGAAAAACAGATTCGTGTGGCAGTAGCGGGCGCGAACGGCCGAATGGGCCAGGAAGTTGTGAAAATGCTGGGGGAAGATACTCAGTCAGTCTATACGGGGAATCTGGACACCAGAGGAGACGACGAGTCCATCCGTCTGCAGCTAGAAGTGATGAAGCCAGATGTCCTCGTGGATTTTACGACGCCGCATAGCGTATATCGCCACATGGAAATTTGTTTGAAATACGGAGTACGCCCAGTAGTGGGCACGACTGGTTTGACACCAGAACAGCTGCAGGAAATGACAGAACGTTATCAGGACGCCGGGCTGGGAGCAATCATTGCCCCTAACTTTGCGATCGGTGCCATTCTGTGTATGAAGTTTTCCGCGATGGCAGCAAAGTACATGCCACATGTGGAAATTATTGAGCTGCACCACGACCGCAAGCTTGACGCGCCAAGTGGGACCGCCCTGAAAACAGCGGAAATGATTGCAGCTGTACGGGAAGATCTCAAGCAAGGACATCCCGAAGAAAAGGAAACCATTCCTGGTGCCCGTGGAGCGGAGTACGAAGGCTTCCGTATTCACAGTGTTCGACTTCCCGGAATGGTTGCCCATCAGGAAGTATTGTTTGGCGCGGTAGGGCAGACCTTGTCCATTCGCCACGATTCCATCAATCGCGAATCCTTCATGCCTGGCGTCAACATGGCCGTAAAAGCTGTGGTGAACATGAATAGTCTGATTTACGGTTTGGAACATTTGATTGATTAAACGATTGTTTAAAATAAGCGATCTCGAGTGAACACAGAGGGAGAGGTTTGCGTGAAAATTGCTTTAATAGCCCACGATCGGAAAAAGGAAGAGATTGTTCAACTGGCGATGGCCTACGAATCGATCTTGTCCCAGCATGTCCTTTTTGCCACTGGTACGACAGGCCTTCGAATCATGGAAGCGACGTCGTTGTCTGTCAGCCGTGTTCTCTCCGGGCCACTTGGCGGTGATCAGCAGATCGGTGCCATGATCGCCCGTAATGAAATGGATCTCATCATCTTTTTGCGAGATCCTTTGACGTCCCAGCCCCATGAGCCGGACATTATGGCTTTGCTCAGACTGTGCGACGTTCATAAAATTCCATTTGCCACGAACCTTGGTACAGCGGAAATCTTGTTAAAAGCATTGGAGCGTGGGGAGCTGGATTGGCGAGACGTGGTACATAAGGAGAAAGAGTAATGAGTGCACTCGATATATTGGCGATTGGCGCACACCCGGATGATGTAGAGATCGGAGCAGCTGGCAGCTTGTTGCTGGCTGCCAAACAAGGCAAGCGCGTCGGCATCTTGGATCTGACATATGCTGAGCTGTCATCCAATGGAGATGTAGAACGTCGCCAACAAGAAGCAGCGGCTGCAGACAAAGTGATGGGTGTTGCAGAACGTTTTAATTTAGGCTTGCCCGATCGTGGATTGGAAGCAGTCAAAGGCGAGGCAATCAGTCGGGTAGTTGACCTGATTCGACGTACCCGCCCGCAAATCGTATTGGCTCCTTACTATCAGGACCGCCATCCCGATCATGAGAGTGTCAGCAGGATCGTCCGTGAAGCGATTTTTAATTCTGGCATTCGCAAGTATCAACCAGATGAGTCTCATCCAGCTTACCGCCCTAGTCAATTTCTTTATTACTTTATTAATTCTACTGTCACTCCACAAGTAGTAGTTGATATCACCTCCGTTTACACAGAAAAAATGGAGGTCTTGCGGTGTTATCGCAGCCAGTTTGAACTGGAAGAAGGCAGTGTAACGACGCCGCTTACAAACGGGTATTTGGAAAGTGTCGAGTATCGCGAGCGTCTATTTGGCCAGCAAGCTGGAGTCACCTATGCAGAAGGTTTTATGAGTGCTACGCCTTATGTATTGGCCAACCTGTAAGAAGGAGTGACACCGAGAATGAACATCGGGATCACCTGCTACCCGTCATTAGGAGGATCGGGCGTCGTTGCCACTGAATTAGGCAAATTGTTGGCGGAGCGAGGCCACCAGGTGCATTTTATCACCTCAGGGATGCCGTTTCGCCTAGGCGCATTTCATCCAAACATCTTTTATCATGAAGTAGAAGTGAATAACTATGATGTATTTAAATACGCACCGTACGATCTGACGCTGGCAAACCGAATGGCTCAGGTCGCTCAAAATGAAAAACTGGATTTGTTACACGTCCATTATGCTGTACCACACGCGCTGTGCGCCTTCCTGGCAAAGCAGATGGTCGGTGATCATCTCAAGATTATGACGACCCTGCACGGAACAGACATCACGGTACTGGGGTATGACTCCAATCTGAGTGATATGATTCGCTTTGGCATTGAGCGTAGTGATCTCGTGACTGCCGTATCCAAAGATTTGATTCGCCAAACAAAAGAATTGCTCCATGTGGAAAAAGAAATTGTGCCGGTATACAACTTTGTAGATAAAAGACGTTATTATCCTAAAGATGTACGAGAGTTGAAGAAAAAGTTTGCTCCGAACGGCGAAAAAATCCTCATGCACATTTCCAACTTCCGACCAGTCAAACGAGTGCCAGATGTGATCGAGATCTTTGCCAAGGTACGCGAAGCGGTTCCGTCTCGATTGATTCTAATTGGAGAAGGACCGGAGATGGGTGTCGTACGCAAGATGATCGCAGAGAAAGAATTGACGGATGATGTCTGTTTCTTAGGTAAGCAAGAGGACGTGGCGGAAGTGCTATCTTTGGCAGATGTCATGCTGTTGCCTTCCGAAAAGGAAAGCTTTGGCCTGGTAGCTCTGGAAGCAATGGCTTGTGGAGTCCCCGTGGTTGCTTCTGTTGCGGGTGGAATTCCGGAAGTCGTCCTGGATGGTGTTACCGGCTATTTGCGTCCCATTGGTGATGTAGAGGGAATGGCGGAGGAAACCATTTGTTTATTGCAAAACAAAGCGCTGTACGAGAAACTCTCCAAAAACAGCATTGAACGATCTTGCGAAACATTTTGCCATGAAACGATTGCTTCCCAATACGAAGCACTCTATGAACAACTTCTCAAAGTAGACGGAGAGCGCAGGTAGCCTCTTACGGTCGATGCAAGCTGCTTTTTGCCATCTGATGCAATTTTGAAAGTAAGATAAACAACCCGTATAAAAATTTCATCAGAAATTCCTCCTTTAGTAGGCGGACGGGGCGGAAATGGAGGGAGAGAACATGCGAAAAGAATTGGCGATCACCGTGCTGCAAACATTGGAGACAAATGGCTTTGAAGCCTATTTTGTCGGTGGTTGCGTCCGCGATTGGCTGCTCGGAAGACCCGTGCACGATATAGATATATGTACGAATGCCCATCCTGGCGACGTGATTCGTCTCTTTCCCGACCATGTTCCGACAGGGATCAAACACGGGACGGTTTCTGTGAAAAAAGACGGTTATTTATTCGAAGTGACGACGTATCGGACGGAAGGAAAGTATGAGGATTATCGCCGTCCGAGCGATGTCCAGTTTGTCAACGAATTGAGGCTTGACCTGGAACGACGAGACTTTACCATGAATGCGATGGCAATGGACCTCCAAAATGAGCTAGAGGATCCATTTAATGGGCGAGGGGATTTGTCAGAGCGTCTCGTACGTGCGGTAGGCGTCCCAGCTGAGAGGTTTCAGGAGGATGCCTTGCGATTGCTTCGGGCAGTCCGCTTTGCCGCGCAGCTCGGCTTTGCAATCGAGCCTAAGACGCTGGCTGCGATGAAAGTAACAGCACCGTACCTGTCGCACATTGCCGTTGAAAGGGTAAGAGAAGAGCTGAACAAGACTCTGGACAGTCAAGCGCCACAAACAGGCTGCCGCTTGTTGATCGAAACGAAGCTTTTCGCTTATTCACCACTTTTGGAGCGACTGTTTGAACAAGCTGGTGCTCAAGCGTGGAGACTAGTCCAGCTGGGTTCGTTATCGCAGAAATGGTCCATGCTGTTTTACGCGGCTGATTTTGACGAAGAAGCTACTCGTCAGGTGTGTGCTCAGCTGCGCATGTCCAAACGGGAGACAGAAGCAATCTCCACATTCGTCGGTATCTTGGAGAGAATCAATCCGGAATGGGATGCTCCTCACGAATTGGAGTGGGGACCGATTCTGCTGGAAGTGGGCTGGGATACATGTCGAGAGCTGGCTCAAATCATACAGGCGTGCTGGTGGACCAAACATGACGAACAGTTCTTCGAGAGTCTCCAAATGGAGTATGAAAAAATGCCGGTCAAGTCTGTGAAAGAGCTTGCGGTGACCGGCTTAGATTTACAGGTAGCCCTGCAGAAAAAACCAGGAGAATGGATTTGGCGAGTGTTGAATAGCTTGTTGTCTCAAACGGCCCTGCATGGATTACCGAATACTCAGGAAGCCTTGATCGAGGTAGCGAAGAAAGAGGTTGCAAGAGATGAACATTAAGCAGGTCATTTTACAAGCGTTTCACGATCATCCGGGTCAATTCATTTCTGGAGAAGAATTAAGCCAGACATGCGGTTGCTCGCGTACAGCGGTTTGGAAGCATATTGAGGAGTTGCGAAAGGACGGATACGAATTTGAAGCCGTCCGTAAATCGGGCTATCGACTCCTTGTTGCTCCAGATCGACTATCTGCGGCCGAAATTACGGCAGGCTTGAATACCCAGCGTATCGGTCAGCAGGTGATGGCTCATGATGAAGTACAGTCTACGCAGCCACTTGCCCACGAAGCTGCAGCCAGAGGCGCGGAAGAAGGGACATTGGTCCTAGCTGAACAGCAGACAGGCGGGAAGGGTCGTCTAGGCCGTCAGTGGCACTCTCCAAAAGGAACGGGAATATGGATGAGTCTGATCATTCGTCCTGCCATTCCGTTGCCAAAGACGCCTCAAATGACTCTCTTGACAGCTGTCAGTGTTGCCCGTACCATTCGTGAAGAAACCGGACTGCCTGTCAAGATCAAGTGGCCGAACGACATTTTCATCGGTGATAAAAAAGTGTGTGGGATTTTAACTGAGCTGAATGCGGAATCGGATCGGGTCAACTATTTGGTCATTGGAATTGGCGTGAACGCAAACAGTGTCGCGGAAGACTTTCCACAGGAATTAGCCGAGATTGCGACTTCGCTGCGAATCGAATCTGGAGAGCAGGTGAAACGGGTCCGCTTCATTCAGCAATTTTGCCGGTTCTTCGAGGAAGAGTACGATTACTTCTTGCAGAATGGCTTCGAACGGGTAAAAGCAGAATGGGAAGCGAATTCGTATACGATCGGACGTTGGGTAAATGTTCAGACTATCTCACAAAAGCTCGAAGGACGAGCCATTGCTTTGGATGATGAAGGTGTATTGATGGTGCAAGATCAGGCTGGAGCTATCCATAAAGTGTATTCTGCTGACGTCAATTATCGTGCAAATCCATAAATCTTCTGCTATACTCCATAAAGTGGAGGCTGTATCACGACGTGAACGGTACTCCCGGAGTATTTTTTGGTCTTATTGCGTATAGATAAATGAATGATGTATGGACAAGAATCTGCTCAGAGCCTGTGAGGACCGAGACAGAAGGAATCCGTAAAGACGTATGATGTCTCTTTGGCATGGACAACCTTCTCCCGTATTCGGCGAGAAGGTTTTTTGATTCCATTTGCCCACAGGTTAGGTGCGTACAGAGGTGAAAAGAATGGCAAATGGCAAACAGATTACAACTTCCGACATTCGAAAAAAGAAAGAAGCGAGCATTCCCATTACGATGATGACAGCTTACGACTTCCCATCTGCCAAATTGGTTGAAGAAGCGGGAGTGGACATGATATTGGTAGGGGACTCGTTGGGGATGGTCGTACTCGGTTATGATTCTACGATCCCCGTGACGATGGACGACATGATACATCACACAAAAGCAGTGACGCGCGCAGCAAAACGAGCTTTCGTCGTAACGGATCTACCGTTTTTGAGCTATCACGGAACGGTGGAGGAAGCGGTGAAAAATGCAGGTCGACTCATGCAGGAAGGCTTTGCAAAAGCCGTCAAAATGGAAGGTGGTCGAGAACTTGCCCAGCTCGTTACACGTTGTGTACAGGCAGGAATTCCGGTTGTCGGACATATCGGCTTGACACCACAATCCGTTCACCAGCTCGGAGGCTACAAAGTGCAAGGGCGTGACCTGGCACAAGCTCAGCGGCTGCTGGAAGACGCCATCGCTTTGCAGGAAGCGGGAGCATTTGCGATCGTGCTGGAGTGCGTACCAGAGGAAGTGACGGGAATGATCTCCCAAAAATTGGACATCCCGATAATCGGCATCGGTGCGGGCGTGACTTGCGATGGACAAGTTCTCGTCTTTCATGACGTGGTAGGCTATGCTTCCCAAATTACACCTAAGTTTGTGAAACGGTATGCAGAAATCGGGGACACAATCCGTGAAGCAGTAGCCGGTTACGTGAAGGAAGTCGAGGAGCGGCGTTTCCCTGCCCCTGAGCACGTGTTCCACGCTTCGGAAGATACGATCAAACAGTTGTACGGTGAAGGAGTTGCCCAATCATGATACAGACCTTGCAGCAGATTTCAACCATCGCAGACATGCGCGTTCATATACAGGAAGCACGACGTCAAGGGAAGAAAATCGGCATCGTACCGACTATGGGATTCTTGCATGATGGTCATATGAGCCTCGCGAAGGCAGCAAGAGAAAAATGCGATCTGGTCGTCATGAGTATTTTTGTCAATCCGCTGCAATTTGGTCCAAATGAGGACTTTGAACGGTATCCGCGCGACATTGAGCGCGATCGGGAGTTGGCCCAATCAGGTGGCGTCGATCTGTTGTTCACGCCTGAAGTAACTGAGATGTATCCAAAACCGATCTTGACCAATATTTCGGTATCCAATGTAACGGAGCTGCTCTGCGGGAAATCGCGCCCTGGACATTTTGATGGTGTCGCGACTGTAGTGACAAAGCTTTTCCAGATCGTTCAGCCTGATTTTGCGTTCTTTGGACAAAAGGACGCGCAACAGGTCGCAGTGGTTACGCAAATGGTATTTGACTTGTCGATGCCTGTTCAGATCGTACCATGCCCAATTATTCGTGAAGCGGACGGCTTGGCAATGAGTTCACGCAATGTGTACTTGTCGCAGGAGGAGCGCAGTGAAGCACTCGTTCTCTCCCGTAGTCTGAAGCAAGCGGAGGCTTGGCTAGCAGAAGGCGTTGCGCTGCCTGAAATTCAAAAGCGCATGATTGAGATGATTTCAGCCATGCCGCTTGCTTCCATTGAATACGTGGAGGTGCTGCGTTACCCTGACCTAGTGCCAGTAGAGCAGCCCATTCCGGGAGAATCGATCATCGTGGCGTTGGCTGTCCGTTTCGGGAAGACACGTCTGATTGACAACTTGATTACCTACGTCTGAGACGTACAAGAGACAAGGGGAGGGATTACCTGTGTTCCGCACAATGATGAAGGCTAAAATCCACCGTGCAACGGTTACCGAAGCGAATTTGAATTACGTCGGTAGCATTACGATTGATAAAAATCTGATGGATGCGTTGGATATATTGCCAAATGAAAAAGTACAAATCGTCAATAACAACAATGGCGCAAGACTAGAGACGTACGTAATCGAAGGAGCACCAGGAAGTGGAGTTATTTGCTTGAACGGTGCCGCTGCCCGTCTCGTACAAGAGGGGGACATTGTCATTATCATCGCCTATGCTATGATGACTGACGAAGAAGCACGCACGTACAAACCACGTGTTGCCATCATGGACGAAAAGAATCAAATCAAAGAATTGCTCGGAGAAGAAATCCACGCGACCATCCTCTAAGTAGTCTTTGATCTGCATAGAGCCACCCACCTTGTGAGACAATGAGAGTACTCACGCCTCATAGGGGGTGGCTTTTGCGTGAAAATAGAAGACTGGTTCCAAACGCTGCGATCAAAAGCGGAAACGATCGAAGAGAAATGGTCGGATGCATCTGAGCAGGAAAGGCTGCAGTTTGCCGATCAATTGTTTTATTTGCGTCAAGTAAGCGATACCGTCGTCGACTTGTGGCTGCAGTTTGAGGAGCGCTTGTCCAATGCCATTCGGAAGATCAAGCAAATGGAAGGACAGCTACCTGCCGAGGACAACCATACACAAGTAGCTGTGGCCAACGAAGCATCCAATAAGAATACGCTGAAAAAAGAGCCCGGTTCAGCTATGCAAAAAAGCGGGAATGAAAGCGTGAGTCCGTCAAAAGATACCAATCCGTACGAGCCCATGTTTCGACGTGGAGAAGGCTTTTATCATCTGCGCATGTTTCAGGATGCAAAAAAGTGCTTTGAGGAATTGATCCAGCTATCTCCTGATTGGGAGAGTGGCAGATTGTACTATGCCTACAGCCTGTTATTTTGCGAGGAGCAGGAGCATGCTTTTCGTGAGTTCCGCTTACTGAGTAGGTCAGCCAGTTCACCTACTGTGGTATCGAGCAGTTTCAATGCGATGGGCTGCATTCTTGCTGAAGAAAAGCATTGGCTGGAAGCCGTACAAGCTTTTAAATCATCCCTCGAAGTGAAGTCCGAACAAGAAGAAGCTCGCTATAATCTGGCGCTCTGCTACCTCAAGGACGGGGATGCCCAAGAAGCAATGGATGAGATCGAGAAGTACTTGCAAAAGGACGAAGACGATTGGGAAGCGCAAATGCTTTGGTTGCGTGCAGCTCAACTGCTTCAAACGATGGATGAATCCACAGAGCTTTCGCCTCCCGCTTCGTTGCAATTGCCGACTCGCGATCTGGATAACGATACATTGCAGGAAATGGCTTCTTTGTACGAGTCCGTCGGGAATTATCATCGTGCCCAAATTTGCTATCACTTTTTGACGGAAAGACTGCCAAGAGAAGGTTGGACTTGGCATGGATTAGCCTGGAACACGTGGCTGATCGCAGGGACCAAGCGGGCATTGACTTTACTCAAAAAGGCAATTAGTCTCGCACCGCTTCATGACGATTTTACCTTTAGCTACGGCTGGATGCTCCTGTTCGATGGTAAGGTGGACGAAGCGATGGGGACATTCCGTCATATGCTCGAGAAAGACAAAGACAATCGGCTGGGGCAGTCCGGGATGATCTCCGCTTATGAAAAGATCGGGGAACTACAGGCTGCGAAACGTTTGGCCAAAGAGTTCACTGAAGATCAGGAGCCATATGTTCGCTCACTCGGATATTTTCATCTGGGACGGTTGGCAGTGGTCGAAGAGAACTGGCGAATAGCGGAACAGTATTTTCAAAGGACACTCCCGCATGCCAATCAGTTTCGGGAAGTACCGATTTATATGCAGCTATGCGCGAGCAAATTAGGAGAGCGAGTTTCCATTACAGAACTGCTCCAGCCATAACTGTGCAAAAAAGCAGGAAAAACCCCCGCCGTTGCCGAAGAATGAGGAGGGGAGCGGATGCAAGGATCCGCCCAGGTTACGAGGTGACAAACGTTTGAATCGATTATTAGTTGTAGACTTTGAAACAACGGGAAGCCATCCGCGCCAAGGGGACAGCATCATTCAGATCGGAGCGGTAGCGATCGATGATGGGCAAGTGACAGATAGCTTCTCCACTTTGGTGAATCCCGGACAGCCTATCCCGCCTTTTATTACGCAATTAACGGGGATTACGGAGGAAATGGTAGCAGACGCTCCGTCCCTCGAAGAAGTCTTTCCACGGTTACTCCGAATGCTGGATGGACGGGCCTTTGTCGCCCATAATGCAAGTTTTGATCTCCAATTTTTGCAAGAAGCCCTGCTGAGTCAGGGCTATTATGCATTTGATGGCTACGTACTGGATACGGTGGAGCTATCGCGAGTATTGATGCCTACGCAAAATAGCTATCGTCTCGGTGAATTGGCGTCAGAATTGGACATCGAGCACGAAAACCCCCATCAGGCAGACAGTGACGCGATGGCAACCGCCCAGCTGTTTCTGCATCTGATGGACATTTTGGAAAATATGCCATTAGTGACAATTCAGCGGTTACAAATGCTGGTCTCTTCCTTTCGTTCGGATATCGACGCGCTTCTGAGATATGTGGAAATGGAAAAGATGGCGACGATCCCTCAACTAGATGCAGAAACTAGCCCGAACGAACCTTCAGGGATGTGGGATATTTATCGGCAATTGGCTCTGCGCAAGCGGGAGGAAAAACTGACTGCTTCCTTCCAGCGTCCCGAGCACGAAGAAGTGCCGGAGATACCTTTTGCAGAGATGTTAGAAGGTGTCATTGGCGAGCAGGGAACCATGCCCGTACATGTGCCAGGCTATCAGCGTAGAAACGCTCAAGAAGCCATGATGCACGCTGTATTCGAGTCGATGGAGGATGGCTCTCATCTCCTCATAGAAGCGGGAACTGGAACGGGCAAGTCGCTAGGCTATCTGCTACCGGGTATCATTTGGGCCAAGCAGAATCAACAGCAACTGGTGGTCAGTACGAATACCATCCAACTTCAAGAACAGTTGTTTACTAAAGAAATCTTGACCTTGCAGCAGACTCTCCCTTTCGAATTTACAGCCTCGACGTTAAAGGGAAGAGGGAATTACTTGTGTCTGCGTAAATTCGAGCAGGCATTGGAGGAACCAGTCGAAGGTAGCAGTCAGGAAATGCGTCTGGTCAAAGGACAAATGCTGACCTGGCTGACTCAGACGCAGACAGGTGATGTGGAAGAACTGAGCATGCCTCCGACTGGACAGATGTTTTGGCAGCAGGTCAAAAGCGATACCGGTTCTTGCTTGAACAGAGCTTGTCCATGGTTTAGTCGATGCTACTACTTTCAGGCAAAGGATCGTGCAAAAGACGCAGATGTTCTGATCGTCAACCATGCGTTACTGATCAGTGACTTGAAAGCAGAAAACAGGATCCTCCCTCCCTATGAAGTAGCGATTATCGATGAGGCACATCATCTGGAAGACGCTGCGACTCAGCATATGGGCAAGCAATTTACCACGACACAGCTGCTCTTTTTGTTCGATCGAGCTTCTGTGGAAGAAGGTGGCGTATTGTCCCGCTTAGCGGAAGAATGGGAGAGCTGGCTAGGAGCGCCGCAGCCTTTTGTTTCGGAGCAGTTGGCAGAGCTCAGGCAGTTGTCTTCCCAATTACGAGACAAGGCGCAGCATTGGACACAGCTCTTGTACGCATGGGCATCGGATCGGGCAGAAGAAACGACTGATGCAGGACGAGAAACGGTCCGCTATCGTATGGAATCCTTTTCTGGCAAACACGAGAGGATTAAAAAATCGACGAGCAAGCTCATCGAGAGCATGACGGCTTTTGCTGAAGTTCTGGAGCGGCTTGTTCAGGGTATTCCGAGCGAAGAAAAACCGCCATTTGCGTTAAGAAGCTTGCGAACGGACCTCTTGGGGTTATTGAATGAGTGGCAAAAAGTCGTGGAGCTGTTGCATTTCTTTCTGCTGGAGCAAGATCCAGGGTACGTGTACTGGATGGAAGTAGAGTCTCGGACAGCACGTAAGCAGGTGCATCTCTGGGCAGCGCTGTTGAAAGTGTCCGATTCCTTGTCAGAACCGCTGTTTGCCCAAAAGCAGAGTCTGATTCTCACGTCGGCGACATTGACGGTGAAGAACAGCTTTTCGTACGTGATGAGCCGTTTCGGTCTAGATCAGTTGCCGGAGTCGCGTGTCCGTACGCTATCGCTACCTTCTCCTTTCGCATACGATCAACAGGGGTTGCTGCTTATACCGGCAGATTTTCCGGCACCGGCCAAGGAAAACGATCAAACGTATCTGGACGCTGTGGTGCAGGGCTGTATAGATGTCGTGAAAGCTTCGAAAGGCAGGACAATGATTTTGTTCACCTCACACTCTATGCTGCGCCTCGTGTATTACGCGATGAAGGAACGGTTCGCGAATGCTGAAGAATCGTATACGCTTTTGGGACACGGCATCGACAGCAACAACCGAAGCAAGCTGGTAGGTTTATTTCAAACCGTCGAGAAAAGCGTGCTACTTGGAACGAGCAGCTTCTGGGAAGGAGTGGATATCCCAGGGGAAGCCTTGAGCGCTCTGGTGATTGTCAGGCTGCCATTTACTCCTCCGAATCATCCGGTCTACCAGGGGCGTGCGGAATTGCTAAAGACTGAAGGGAAAAATGCTTTCATGTCGATGGCTCTGCCACAGGCTGTCATCATGTTCAAGCAAGGTGTAGGGAGATTGATTCGCCATCATCTGGATCGCGGCGTCGTCATTGTTTTGGATACGCGAGTGGTGGAAGCCAGATACGGTCGCTCCTTCTTGCAATCCTTACCGCCATACCAGGTAGAGAGTGGTCCGTGGCCAACGCTGCGCGAGAGAATTGCGACTTTCCTCGGTCTGCCCTCCCTGCTTGACTCATAAAATGAAGCAATAGTCTCCCAGGGATTTAGGTGATAAAATAGATGGGATGGAAAACAAAATGGCGCTGGTTACTGCTGGGGTTTTGCGCGGCGTTCTTCTTGGCATACTCACTCGATAGCAGGTCGCAGAGTGCTGTGAAGGTGGAAGATCCGTATGCCAGTGAGAATGAGCAAGACTTCCTCGGTCTTGTCATTACCTATTTTGCACTTCCTCATGGCGAAAGCACGCTCATCCGATTGCCCGGTGGCAAGACGATGCTGATCGATACGGGAAGTGCAGAGGATTGGCCTGTTTTGTTTGAACGATTGTCAGAGCGAAAATTGACGAGGTTGGATTACGTAGTCATTACGAACGATCAACCGGAGTATGTGGGTGGCTATCCGCAGCTTACAGAGCAGTTTTTGATTGACACCGTGATTCTCCCCAAACTAACCCTGCAAACGATCACCAAAGCTCTTCCCATGCATCCTCCCCAAAAGCGGATGGCACTCATTAATCAGTCTGAACTGAAGCTGGGAGACGTAGTGAGCATGCAGGTGTTGCTACCGGAGGAGCCGCTGTTTTTATCTCCTCAAAATAATTCGCTGGTTTTTCGCTTGCAGCATGGTCATTTGCGTTTTTTGTTTACCAGTGGAATCAATGAGAAAGCGGAAGAACGGTTGCTGGAACGTCATGCAGATCAGTTAAAAGCCGAGGTGCTGCAGGTCGGGGACCAGGGAAGCAATCAAGGTTCTTCCCAGCCTTTTCTCACTCAGGTAGACCCACAGGTGGCCATTATCCAAACGGGTAAGCTCCGTGACGATATGAAAGAAAGCCATTCCGAAGTACTGGAACGATTGGGCGAATCATGGGCAGAGACGTACATGACCAGTCACGATGGGAGCATCACGATCTTGTCGAATGGAAAGGACTACCGGATACTGAAGCAAAAGAAATAAAGAGGGGAGACCGAACGTGGCCAAACACGAAAAGATTTCGGAAGCGGTCGTCCGCCGTTTGCCGATTTATCTACGCTACCTCAGTTATTTGCAACAAGTGGGGGTGGCAACTGTCTCCTCCCAACAAATGGGCAAGAATCTGGACGTCAACCCAGCGCAAATCCGAAAAGATCTCGCCACGTTCGGGGATTTTGGCAAAAAAGGGATTGGCTATGATGTCAATTACCTGGTGGAAAAAATTCGCCAGATCCTCAAACTGACCGATGAAATTCGGGTTGCATTGGTTGGGGCAGGACACTTGGGCCATGCGATCAGTAATTACAACGCTTATTTGAAGGATAACATGCGGATTGCAGCTATTTTTGACTGTGATCCCGATAAGCTGGGAAAACATGTGGCAGGTATTCCGATTCAGCCTTTGGAAGAGCTGGCTCAGACAATCGCTGATCAGCAGATCAAGTTGGCGATTATCACGGTTCCTGCACCAGCAGCGCAATCCGTATGTGATCAATTGACTGAAGCGGGAATAAAAGGGATTTTGAACTTTGCGCCAACCACCATTCGTGCTGGCAAAGATGTGCGAATCCACTATGCGGATGTGACATCCAATCTGCAAAGCTTGGCTTATTACTTAACGTAAAGAACGGAGTGTATTCATGAAGAAAACGATCCTGATCCACGCAACTGTTATTACCGTAAACGATAGCAACGAAGTCATCCACGATGGCGCCGTAGCTTTTGAAGGCGACACGATTACGTATGTAGGACCTACACCTGAAGATCTCTCTGAAGCTGGCTACGACGAAGTAATCGATCAGAAAGGGGATTACATCCTGCCTGGTTTGATCAATACACACGGTCATGCAGGGATGTCCCTCTTGCGTGGATATGCGGATGACTTGCCATTGCAGCAATGGCTGGAAGATAAAATGTGGCCGTTGGAAGCTCAATTTACGGGCAATCACGTGAAATGGGGCACACAGCTTTCCTTAATCGAGATGATTCGTACTGGTACGACTACGTTCGTAGATATGTACGACCACATGGATGAAGTGGCAAAAGCGGTCGATGCAGCTGGCATGCGTGCACGTCTATGCCGTGGGATGATCGGCCTGTGCTCGGAAGAAGAGCGCCAAGTAAAATTAAAAGATGCGACCGCATTTGCGAAGGAATGGCACAATCAAGCCGACGGTCGTATCACTGTCATGATGGCTCCTCATGCGCCATACACATGCGATCCGCAGTTCATTACTCAGATCATCGAAAAAGCGGACGAGCTGTCGCTGCCACTGCACATCCACATGTCAGAGACTGCATGGGAAGTGGGACAAAACGAACGGGATTACGGTCTGCGTCCAGTAGCTCACCTAGAAAAATTAGGAATGTTTGCGCGCCCGACGCTCGTCGCTCATGCCGTACATCTGACGGATGAAGAGATTGACATTTTGGCAAAATACCAAGTGAAAGTTTCCCATAACGTGGTGAGTAACCTGAAACTGGCGAGCGGTGTCGCACCAGTGCCGAAAATGCTGGCAAAAGGTGTGAGCGTCTCGCTTGGTACAGACAGCTCTGCAAGCAACAACAACCTAAACTTGTTTGAAGAGTTGAAGCTAGCAGCGATCCTTCATAAAGGGGTTAACAACGACCCTGTGGCTGTACCTGCTGAGGAAGCATTGCGTATGGCGACTCGCTATGGTGCAGAAGGTGTGTTCCAGGCTGATAGTCTGGGTACGATTGAAGTAGGGAAAAAGGCTGACCTTGTAGTACTGGACAGTCATCAAGCGCATTTCCATCCGGCGCATGAGCCAATCTCACACGTTGTCTACGCTGCTAATGGTCGTGATGTGAAAGATACGATCGTAGCGGGTAAGTATTTGATGCGCAATCATCAGTTGTTGACCCTGGATGAAGAGCGTGCGATTTTTGAAGCCAACCGCATCTTCCAGACCTTACAACGATAAAAGGCTCCTGTCAGGTGTGGACAGGAGTAAAGAGATGTTTAGGTGTAGGTAGGGGAAATTGGATACAACAACATCAGCATGCCGTGTTCATTTTCGCCACAACTCGGTCAGGGGATGATGGCGAAAATGAAGATTGGGTGTGTGTGACGAGTTACGCAGTGGTGAAGACAAGGCTGCCCAGGAGACGCGGTATTCCTGTAACAAAAACCCTAGTACGTCAGGAGATGTCGTTTGCCCAGAGCTCTTCACGCGCTCACCTCCTCGGGGTGTACATGTAGTATGACCGATGAGACTCATGCTATGATTAGCAACATTTCCGTCCTGTTCTAAAACCTTCCCGTATAGCATAGGCTTAGACAAAAACGGGACAGGGGGGTGTGGACATGTATGTCCGGCCCAAACTGCTTTGGTGGCTCGTACCCATCTTTCTGAGTCTCTTCTTCGTAGGCATCGCTTTAGGGACAATCGGAAACCAGAGCGACATGAAAGGTGGACGAGTCATGGAGCAGGGAGCAGGAGCAGGATATGACTCAGTGACGCTGTCTATGCTTTTGGATCAACTGACGAGAGAGGAAGAGCGAACGTTTGTTGTGTACATGCAAGATCAAGCCTTGAATGGCCGATATCAGCACGATAGCTTTGAGCTATCCGGTGAGATTGCTGGGCATACGCTAGAAATTTCCCGTAACGCCGAACAGAAAGTAAACGTAGTAATAGATGGGCAGACTCAGGAGCATACCTCGTTGCCTTACGCTCTCTACACCCCGCATGAACATGCGGCATTGATTAAAAGTGTCCTGCAGTCCGTGACTCCTCAGTCTGTACAAGACCCGAGCGGTCAAGGCTGGAGGGGATTTCGACTGTCTATGCCGGCACGAGAAGTGACTTCCCTGCTCACACTTTGGTTAGGGCCTTCTTTTCCGATAGACGAGATCACACCAGAACTGGCAAAAGGGATTGAAGTCACCTATCAGCTGTGGTACGAGCCTGCCTCAGGGAGTATTCGGCAAATGGATATTGAGTTGCAAATGAAGACGAGTGCAGGTGAGAAACGCGATGAACTCCGATTCCGCCTGTGACGTCATGAGGAAAAAGGAGTTATTAGACTGTGGCTGTAAGAATAACCGTGGTGGTAATCGCCGCTCTGCTTTTGATTGGAGCAGGATTTACTTACCATTTGACCTCTTCCGTCGTAGGGGAAAGAAATAGCTTTGATGACCAGGTAATGCAGTGGGTTCAAGAACGCACGACGATCAGCCAGGTTGATTCAATTGATGAGTACAGAGGGAAACAAAGTTACGCGGTCGTATTGGGGAAAAACAATGCGGGGACACCTGTCGTTGCGTGGTTGACGGACAAGACTGCAGCATTTGATCGCATGGATCTAGCCGTACCGCGTAAAAACGTAGAGGCTGCCGTGTTAAAAGGATTTCCTCAAGCAACGATCACGCACATTGTTCCTGGCTTGGAAAATGAGAAACGTTTTTGGGAAGTAACACTGACAGATAAGGACGGTCGGTTCCATTATCTTCATTACGATTTGTTTAACGGCACTTTGTTAGCTTCGTATGTATTGTCACCGACTTCCTGAACAAAGAAGTAACGAAAAGACCTTTTCCTATTTGGAAAGGTCTTTTTTTGGTTCTTTTTCACCCGATTTGGCACTCCAGCCAAGAACTGTATAACAATTTGATATACTCATGTGATATACTGATTGCGTTGAAGAGAGAGAATAGAACGTATTTGCAGGGGGGAGAAGCTGTGCAAATGAAAAAAGGTACGATTGGGATGTCCTTGGTAGCGACACTCGCTCTCCTGTTCGGTGGATGGTTCTTGTATCAAAAGATTGAGATCGAGGAACCGATCCGTACAGAAATCGGACAGCTACAATCCGCGTCGTTGGCGCATCTCGATGTAGGCAAAGACAAGATTGAAATAGATTTGAAAGTAACAAAGCCTGAAGCGTTTCCACAAGAGTACCGCAATCTGCTGGAGATGACCTCGAAGCTTTCTGCCAATAAGCAAGTCGTGATCTCTGTGGACAATCAATCGCAGGATTTGAACGATATTTGGAAAAACGGTCAGTTTGTATTCACGGAAGCGATTGACCTTCATCAATACAGCCGTATTCCACAGCTGGTGGAGCAGTGGAAAACAGAGCATAAGCTCGACGATGCATCCGCTTTGATGGACGACAACAACATCTACGTGTATCTAAAAAAGGGAACGGAGGATTTCTACACGATTGTTCCCCGTACCATGGAAGAAGAGGTGACGGCTCGTGGGTAAAGAACTACTGATCGGTGTCATTCCCGGAGTCTTGATCTTTCTGTTGTTTTTAGGTGTAAACATCGTGCCGTTTGTGCTGTTTGCCGTAGTTATCGGGGCGATTTTATTTATGGTTAATCGTCAGCAAAGCGGGCAGGGTGGTAACTTTGCGCTTGGCAGCAAGCGAAAACAGAGCAAGCACGTCATTCCAAAAAGCGATATTCAATTTGCTGACATCGGTGGTCAGGAACGTGCCAAGAAGGAGCTCAAAGAAGCATTGGACTTTTTGGTGTACAAGGACAAGATTGAGCAATATGGCATTCGCCCGATTAAAGGGGTACTGCTGACAGGTCCTCCGGGAACTGGTAAGACGTTAATGGCAAAAGCCGCCGCGAATTACACCAACTCGGCATTTGTGGCTGCCTCTGGCTCCCAGTTTGTAGAGATGTACGTGGGTGTAGGTGCCCAGCGCGTTCGCGAAATGTTTAAAGAAGTGAAAGCAATGGCTGAGAAAAACGGTCAAGACAGTGCGATCATCTTCATCGATGAGATTGACGTCATCGGTGGAAAACGGGATGGCCAGCAGCAAAAAGAGTATGATCAGACCTTGAACCAGCTGCTGACGGAAATGGATGGGGTGGCTACGAGTGACAAGCCACGTGTTCTCGTCATGGCAGCTACCAACCGGAAGGACATGCTGGATTCGGCTCTGTTGCGTCCGGGGCGTTTTGACCGACACATCAATGTCGACTTGCCAGACAAGCCTGCACGTGAGCAAATCTTGACGATTCATACGGCAAACAAGCCGTTGGGCTCTGATGTTGTTCTGGAAAAAGTGGCGC
Organism: Brevibacillus choshinensis; assembly: GCF_001420695.1. Taxonomy (NCBI): domain Bacteria; kingdom Bacillati; phylum Bacillota; class Bacilli; order Caryophanales; family Paenibacillaceae; genus Brevibacillus; species Brevibacillus choshinensis. The sequence goes on from NZ_LJJB01000007.1 coordinate 1,262,828, forward strand.
AAGAGACATTTGGTTTTTCCGGAGCACAGCTGGAAAGCGTCGCCAATGAGGCAGCGATTTACGCCATGCGTGACAGCAGCAGTAAGATCGAATCTCGACATTTTGCCTATGCCGTAGATAAAGTCATGCTCGGTGAGAAAGTGGACCGGGAAGCCTCTGAGGAAGAAAAAAGACGGGTGGCCTTGCATGAATTGGGCCATGCGATTGTGAGCGAAATGGTACGTCCGGGCTCGGTATCCCAGGTCACGTTGAGTCCACGTGGTCAAGCTTTGGGCTACGTGCGTCAAAATCCTCTAGAAGACCGCTATTTGTATACGAAAGATTCGATGGAAAAGCAGATCATGGTAAGCCTGGGTGGTGCCGTCGCAGAAGAAATTTACTACGGTGGTCGCAGTACGGGCTCCAAGAACGATTTCGAGCAAGCGTTGGGAATGGCACAGGAAATCGTGCAGAGTGGGATGTCTCGTCTAGGAATCGTCCATTTGCAGTTTGTCGATAAAACGCGTATCCACGATGAAGTGGAACACTTGCTGGAAAACCTGCTGGAGAAAACGCGTGAAATGTTAAGCAAATGTGATGTCGTATTCAAGAACAGTCTCCAAACCTTGCTAGACTCAGAAGTGCTGCAAGGAGACGAGTTCCGCGCATTGCTAGAGAAAAACCAATCGAAAGAACATGTCGCTGTATAATACGAAACCCGCTAGCCACTCGAGTTCCTGTTGGCCGGCGGGTTTTTGTTAGGCGCAGGAATTCCAAAGCGCACCTACATCCATATCCGATGCTGAGCATAGCCCCATACATAGAATGTACTCATTAACCTAGGTACAGGAGAACATACAAGAAGAACCCCACTAGTTGAAGATGAAGACCTGCTTCCCTCGCTGTTGTAGCAGCATGAGCTCCGGTTAGTGTTGTTTGCTGTGGAAACTTTTTTTCTCCTAGGTACCAAACGCCTATGTGGATGAATAACCTACATAAGATACGGGATAGACATCAGGAGGCAAGGAGACTCTATGGCAAATGTAAATCGGCGAAAGCTAAACAAAAATTTGGGGAAAACGTTTAAACAAAGCCGCCCGGAAAATGAGATACCACTCATGCAGACCTCTACAGACGTGGATTGGCTCAGCGCTTTGGAGGCAGATCTATTGGATGCGGAACTCAATGCTCCGCCCCAGCCTGCCCCGATCGTATCCAGGAGCAGCCAAACTCCGCCACCAATGCCCAGAATGCCCAAGCAGGGTATTTCCTCTAATCAAACAACTTTTACCAAAGTGATAAAAGATCGTAATGATGACCGAGTGAGATCGTTTGTATACACAGACGATCTGACAGATCAGTCCGTTACGAATGAAAAGATCGCTAATCGTGCTATTGACACGTCCAAAGTAAAGCCAGGGAGCATAGACAACTCCTTATTGAAGGACTACGCGGTGGATAGCAGCAAGCTGGCGGATTCCAGCGTGACTTCAAACAAAATTGCCCCTCAAGCCATTCACAGTGAGCATCTAGGCAGAGGGATCATCTATAGTGAGATGATACAGGATCGTTCCATTTCGGGTCAAAAGCTAATCAATAACAGCATCACTTCAGAAAAATTGGCGGATAAAGTTATTGATTCTATGAAGTTTGCCGAAGGAACAATTCAGAGCAAGCATATTCAAGATCAAGCCATCACCACTGAATTGATCCAGGACCAAGCCATTACGGGAGATAAACTCAAAACAGGCGGTGTCCAAACAAGACATTTGGCCAATTACGCCGTCAATTCGGTCAAACTGGAGGATGGGGCTGTTACGACCGACAAGGTCCGCGATGGGGCTGTTACTGCAGTCAAACTCGACGAAGACGCAATCGAATCCCAGCACATTCGGGAAGGTGCCATTCTTCATCACCACGTGGCGGAGTTAGCGATCGATGGTAGCAATATAGCACCAGGAGCGGTCAATGATGTGCACATAGCGTTCCAGACAATCTATTCACAGCACTTGCATCCAGAAGCTGTCACGAGTGATAAAATCAGCCCGTACGCCGTGTTGACAGAGCATTTGGATCATTCCAGCGTCACCTCCGAAAAAGTAGCCAAAGAATCCATTAGCAGTGTCCACTTGCAAGCGGCAAGCATTCAAACATCCCATTTGCAAGATCAGGTGGTCACAACGAAAAAGCTTGGAGATTCGCAAGTGACGACGTCGAAACTCGCGGATAAGTCGATCACACACGAAAAACTGGGGAATCGAAGCGTGTGGAGCCATCACCTGCTCGAAGATAGTGTGGAAGCAAAGCATCTTGCTGATGGAGCAATCATCCCGGAAAAGCTGGCAAAAAAGGTCATTGAAGAACAGCATTTGACCGAACGATTGATTGGACCATCACACCTGCGTGAATACTCCGTGCAAACCCAACACCTGTTGGATCATCTCGTCACGACATCCAAGCTGGCTCCAGAGTCAGTCTCAACGGATAAAATTACGGAATTGAGCGTCACCACGAATAAACTGGCGGATTCGGCTGTAACTGCGCAAAAAATGAGCAGCGAGGCAGTTAAAACCCGTCATTTGGGCAAAGCCTCCGTGACAGGAGAAAAGTTAGCTGAAAAAAGCGTAACAGCAGTGCATCTCGCCAGTCTTTCGGTGCAAAATGAGCATATCCAGCCAAAATCTATCACCAAGGAAAAATTGCAGGAAGGCAGTGTCACACGCGAGAAGCTGGTTGATCGAGTCGTGGATGGCACAAAGCTAGAGCTGAAAACAGTGACGGGGGAGCATATTGTATTTGACAGCCTGACAGGGCGGCATCTCGCGGAAGGAAGCATTACGGGTGAAAAAATCAAAGCAAACGTGATCGAAACCAAACACCTGAATAAGTCGATCATCATGGAAGAGCAACTTGCTGATGGAAGCGTGACCAGTCAAAAAATTGTACCCGGTGCGATCAGTCCCGCTCATCTTGAGGATCACTCCATTCCAGCTGAAAAGCTAGCCTTTCATCCAGTTGAAACCAGCAGAACACCAGGGACGACTCTACAGCTGTTTGGATTTACACCGTTTCGGATGGAAACAGGACAAAAGACGGTTGATGTCAAGGTGCCGCTGCAACAGCCGTTTGCAAATACGAATTATTGTATAGTCGGCATGACCAATCAGTCCGGCACGTCTGTTTCCCTCAAGAAGGTAACGAAATGGGCAGCAGTTCTCACTGTTTTCCGCCTTGTGGGCCTGGAGGAAAAGGGGGGAGTTCTCCAATGGATCGCGATCGGAGAAAAGGGATCTCTAGAGGACAAAGACGATTTCGACATTTTGGAGATGACGAGCGAGGAAGAAACGATTGATTTGCCAGAGGAATTAGAGGAAGAAACGCTTGATTTGCTAGAGGAATTAGAGGAAGAAGCGCTTGATTTGCCAGAGGAATTAGCAGAAGAACAGTGAAATGGTTACACCTTCCTGTGATTTGCAGGGAGGTTTTTTGTTTTCATAATTATATTATGGTAAACTTATTGTTAGGAGTCTTTCATTGAATTTGCCAGACCCCAATAGTATAATTGTTAGGTATACTCAGTCTGCTATTTGTCTGGGACGGTAAATGGAGGGAAATGATCCGATGTTGACGACGATTGCCCAGGTGGGGCAGCATGTTGGACAAGAAGTACGTATGGGTTGCTGGCTGTATAACAAGCGAGGCAGCGGAAAAATTCAATTTCTGCAATTGCGTGATGGCTCCGGCTTTATCCAAGGGGTCGTGGTAAAAGCAGAAGTAGCTGAAGACGTTTGGGAAAAAGCGTCTAAACTGACACAAGAAAGCTCTCTTTACATAACGGGTGTTGTTCGGGCAGATGACCGCGCACCAAGTGGATACGAATTGAATGTGACTGGTGTGGAGATTATCCAGATCGCAGAAAATTATCCGATTTCCTTAAAAGAGCATGGCGTTGATTTCCTGATGGATCACCGTCATTTGTGGTTGCGTACCCCACGTCAGCGTGCAGTGATGGCTGTTCGTTCTGAAGTGATTCGTGCGATGTACGAGTTCTTCCAGCAAAATGGATTCTTCAAAGTCGATCCACCGATTTTGACTCCTACTTCTGCGGAAGGGACGACAAATCTGTTCCACACCAAGTACTTTGATGAAGATGCTTACCTGTCTCAATCGGGTCAGCTGTATATGGAAGCAGCTGCAATGGCATTGGGTCGGGTTTACTCGTTTGGACCGACTTTCCGGGCAGAAAAATCAAAGACTCGTCGCCATTTGATTGAGTTTTGGATGATCGAGCCGGAGATGGCGTTCGTGGATCAAGAAGAAAACCTGCGCATTCAGGAAGCGTTCGTGTCTCATGTCGTTCAATCCGTTCTGAAAAACTGTCAGATGGAACTGAAAACGTTGGAACGCGACACAACCAAGCTCCAAGGTGTGACTGGTTCATTCCCTCGTATCAGCTATGATGATGCGATCAAATTGCTCCAGGAAAAAGGTAGTGAAATCAAGTGGGGCGACGATTTTGGTGCTCCAGATGAGACGACTATTGCCGAGCACTTCGACAAGCCTGTCTTCATCACAAACTATCCTACTGAGATCAAGGCGTTCTATATGAAGCCAGATCCTGAGCGTCCAGAAGTGGTGCTATGTGCCGACTTGATCGCCCCAGAAGGATATGGGGAGATCATCGGAGGAAGTCAACGTATCGACGATCCAGAGCTGTTGGAAAAACGCTTTGCTGAGCATGAGCTATCGGAAGACGCTTATCGCTGGTATCTGGATCTGCGCAAGTACGGTACCGTCCCTCACTCTGGTTTTGGCCTGGGTCTGGAGCGTACCATCGCCTGGATCTGCGGATTGGATCACGTACGCGAGACTATTCCATTCCCACGTATGCTGTACCGTCTCTACCCTTAATTTCTTGTAGCCAAGTGTACACCCTGTTGCTGAAGGGCAGCAGGGTGTTCCTATTGTTTTGACACGATTTTCGTGTTTCTGCACTCCCTTGTCATTCCAACACAGAGGTGAAAAAAGCTTTATGGATTCCCAAATATTGCAACTGTTGCAAGAAGGTGCAACATCCGTCTCCAACCTGCTCTTGAAAATGTACAAACGCATGTCTTTGGCTGATGACGAGATGATGCTGCTCATCCATCTGCTTTCCTTTCAACAAGAGGGGAATCGCTTCCCTACTTTAACCGAGCTGGAGGAGCGAATGTCCTTGTCGAATATGAGACTGATACAATCGCTGCAAAAGCTTCTGAAGGAAGAATGGATTAGCATTGACGAATTTATCGACCCACAAACCGGGATGCGGCATGAGCAATACAATTTGACGCCTTTGTATCGGAAGCTATACCAAACCTGGCGAGAGCAGCAAACGGACCCGCATTTGATAGAATCAATCAACGAACCGTTTCGACAAGCTGCAGCCTCACTGGATGACGAGCCTGTTGCGATATATGGACGATTTGAACAGGCATTTGGACGTCCGCTCTCCCCGTTTGAACTGGAAAGCATCCACATGTGGACCGGACAAGACGGCTACTCGGAAGAATTGGTTTTGACCGCCTTGCGCGAAGCAGCCACCGTAGGCAAGCTGCACATTCGCTATATCGACCGAATTTTGCTCGAATGGCAGAAGCAGCAAATTACGAGTGTGGAGCAAGCTCGGCACTACAGCATGAATTTTCGCAGACAATCCACCTCTAAAGACCATCGTCAACCGCTTTGATTGTTCAACAATCAAAGCGGTTTTTTCTTTGCTTCGGCACGGTATACGTACCCATTTTGCGACTTCATCATAACCTATACCATAAATGCGTGTTGCTACACCTGTATACATGATCTTCTTTCTGCAGGGGCAACAAAGTTGGAGGGAATGGCTTGTGGAAAAAAAGAAAAAATGGGATCTGCCTCATTGGGTAATGCCAGGCGTATTCTCTGGCAACTACGTGGTAGATGAAGCGGTTGAGCGTATATCCATCGTAAAACCTACGGAAAAGGAATTGGAGCCAGCGAACGGATATTCGGCGGAGACGATCATCGAGACAGCTGTAGAACAAGCATCGCCACCGCTGCCCGAACAACCGATTGAAATCATTCTTACGCACAAAGAGTCCGTCATTCATGATCAAGTGGAAAAGCTGGATCTGGAAATTACCTCTTTGAAGGAACAGCTGACTTCGTGGGAAAAACGATTTCGTGAGCTGGAGGAGACGCAAACCAAAGAGATTCAGTACTTGTATCAGGTGGTTCTTGCCTTGAAAAAGGAGTGGGAGAACGAGCGTAATGAAGATAGCCATCATTAGCCCTGGCCCTTTCTCCGTTCCACCCGTCAAAGGCAGCTCTGTTGAACATGATATCGATGAAGTGACCAAGATGATCGATCCAGAGCATCAGGTTACGATTTATACAAGAACTTGTGATACCTATCCCCGATCAGCGGTGGAGGAGAATCGAGAGTTTATCCGCTTTTCCTATAATCAGGGTCCGAAGCTTTACTTACAGCGAATTATTCGACACATTCGCAAACGAAAGCCAGATGTCATCATGGTGGAGAACAGGCCGATCTACGTTCTCGCCTTAAAGCGCCATTTTCCAAAGATCCCGATGTTCGTCAATATGCACTCCCATGTGTATGCTTCCAAAGGCATGATCAGTAAAGAAAAAATGAAAAAAGTAGTGCGTCTTACGGCCGGTTTCTTCACCAATAGTGAATACCTGCGGCGTCATTTTATGAAGGCCTGTCGAATTCCTGCCCATAAGATTCACGCGGTTCATTTGGGAGTAGACGTCAGTCCGTATCAGGTGGCGAAAATTCATTTTTCGATCCGAAAAATTAGAAAACAAATCGGTCTTCAACCCGAAGATCGCGTCCTTTTCTATGCGGGTCGATTGATGCGGGCAAAGGGTGTACACGTCTTGTTAAAGGCATTTCGAGAGGTTAGCGAGCAGGATCCACTGGCTCGGCTCGTCATCGTTGGAGGTACGGGCTATGGCAGCAACCGTCTGAATCCGTATGTGCGAGAGCTGAAAAAGCTGGCAAAGCCGCTGGGTGACAAGGTCAAGTTTGTCAATTTTGTCCCCAGTGCGCAAATGCCACTTTACTATCAGCTAGGCGATGTCGTGGCGACCCCATCGGTTTGGCAGGAAGCATTTTGTCGCGTCAATCTGGAGGCAATGGCTTCCGGGAAGCCCGTCATTACGACCCCTCGGGGAGGAATAGGAGAGGTGGTCACGCATCAAGGTAGCGGATTTTTACTCCCGCCAGAGAAGTGGAAAAAAGAGCTTCCAGCTGTATGGAATCTTCTCTGGGGTGTCCCTGCGATCCGGACGGAAATGGGGAAAAACGCATTGATGAGAGCCAAGCAGTTTTCGTGGTACGCGACAGCTCAAGGTTATTTGAATGTTTTCGAGAAAGTTTGCAAGAAACAAAAGACTCCTTCTCCCTCCAAACAAACTCTGCGTAAAACCGGCTAATCAGGCGCCATTTCGCATAGGTGCCTGCCCTTTCTTTCCTCGCCTTAGACGTTTGCCCTGTCCAGAAAGCACGAGACGCATACTTTATAAGTATCGCAGAGCACCTTTGGGGAGTGATACTTGTGAAAGGGTTAATCTTGTGTGCTGGACGGGGTACGCGACTGCACCCGTTCTCCTACTCGCAGCCAAAAACCCTCCTCCCTGTGGCCAATCATCCGGTTTTACACTATTGCATCCGCAAACTGCGTGAAGTGGGTGTCCATGACATCGGGATCGTCATTCACCCTTCCCAAGTGCAAATTCCACCTCTCGTAGGCGATGGTAGTCAATTCGGGGCTACCATTACGTTTATTGAGCAGAAGGACCCTTTGGGAATCGCCCATGCCGTCCAACTCGCGCAACCGTTCCTGCTTGACGAACCGTTTATTTTGTTACTCGGTGACAACTTGTTGATGGATTCGCTGCACGGGCTTACGCGTGCGTTTTCAGGTACAACATCCGACGGCGTTGTGATGCTAAGTGAAGTGGAGAGACCACAGGATTATGGGATCGCCGAAGTACAGGAAGGGCGCCTGGTCTCAGTTGAGGAAAAACCCCGCGAGCCGAAGAGTAATCTGGCGGTAATTGGCGCCTACCTGTTTACCAAACCCATTTTTGAGTCGATTGCTACACTTCAGCCATCCGCCCGTGGTGAGCTCGAGATCACGGACGCGATCCAGTCTTTGATAGATCGTGGTTTTCATATTTCCCATGCCGTTACGACTGGGAAGTACTCGGATGTGGGGACGATTGATCGCTGGCTGGAGGCGAATCGGTGGATGTTGACGAACGATTTGGGTGATCAGCATCAGATTGGAAAAGACTCTATTGTTGAAAACTGTGATATCGTGGGACCTGTCTTGATCGGCGACGGTTGTCAGATCAAGAACAGCCGACTGGGACCCTTTGTATCCATACAGAACGGCGTCCAATTAGAAAATTGTGCACATATTGAAAACAGCATTCTCTTAGAAAATAGCTCTTTGTCAGATGTCGCGTGGAAGGTGTCAGATAGCGTATTTGGTCGCTCGTCGCAGTTAACCGGACATTCAACGGAGAGCAGTGGCGTCATAATTTTGAGTGACAAATCCTCGATCCGCATTCCAGCCATTAAGAGGGAGGAGCCATGAATCCGACCTTTACCGTTGTGATCCCTACGTACAATCGAGCTAATTTTATCCAAAAAGCGATCAATAGCGTTATCAAGCAGTCCTGTAAAGATTGGAAGCTGCTGATTATGGACGATGCGTCTACGGACAAAACGAGAGGCAAGGTGGATAAATATTTGTTCCATCCGAATATTGCCTACTACCGGATGGAGAAAAATTCAGGCATATCCAAAGTGATGAACCAAGCGCTGACAATGGTGGATACACCGTACCTCGTACAATTGGATTCGGACGATTGGTTGCCCAGAAGGACGTTAGCTGTACTGAAAAGGTATATTCACAAAAGCAAGCCGAGTACTGCCTTGTATTACGGGAATGTAAAGATCTGGCGGGTAAAACGAGGTAAGTACTACAACCCGTTTCTCGTCAAGCACAAGCATTTCCGCAACAAATATCAGTTCCTGAAATACAACCGCTGGATGGTGGCTCCACGCTGCTATCGAGTAGCTGCACTTCGGGAGGTAGGAGGATGGGATACGTCTGACAAGTACGATGGACGGATCATGGAAGACCGCCGTATCATCTTGCGCTTGATCGAGCGCTATCGAGTCCGATTCATCAATAAAAAGCTGTATAACCGTACCAAGCATCGCGGACAGCTCACGGACGGCAAGATGAAGCGAAGGCGCAATCACCTTCGAAGAAAGACGTTTAAATACTATTTAAAACGGTGGGGTAATAAATACAAGCCTGTCTTTTCGTACAAAAATGGATACTTGATCATCAAACGACTGAAGAAAGTGAGGCGGCGACGGCGATGACAAAAGCGCTTGTCACCGGGTGTGCCGGTTTTATAGGGTCCCATTTGACTCAACGACTGTTGAATGAAGGAGTGACAGTCATTGGAGTAGATGGTTTCCTCGATAATTACGATGTGGCAGCAAAGCTTCGTAATTTAGCAGAAATCGGGAATCATCCCGCCTTTACCTTTCATTCGACGATGCTGCAGACGCAGCGGTGGAAGGAGTGGCTGGATGGTGTAGACGTGGTCTACCATCTGGCTGCACTTCCAGGTGTCCGAAACAGCTGGGGCAAAGCCTTTACCGATTACGTGAACCATAACATCCTGGCGACGCAGATGCTACTGGAAGCGTGCTTGCAACTTCCGAAACCACCGGTCGTCGTCGTTTCCTCCTCTTCATCAGTCTACGGGACGATGCAAGGTACGTTTACAGATGAGTCGTCACCATTACGGCCGGTTTCCCCCTATGGGGTGACAAAAGAGGCAATGGAGCAAATCTGCCAGGTCTATGTAAAAGCGTACGGATTGCCAGTCACCATGCTGCGGTATTTTACGGTCTACGGCCCTAGGCAACGCCCGGACATGGCGTTTCATCGGTTTTTTCGACAGATGATGAAAGGCGAACCGGTTGTGATCTACGGCGATGGACAGCAATCGCGAGACTTTACGTACGTGGCTGACGCCGTTCAGGCGAATCTGCTTGCAGCGCGCCACGCTTTACCAGGAGAAATCTTTAATGTAGGCGGAGACCGGGAAATCAAGCTGCTCGACGTGTTGAACATCATGGGTGGCCTGTTGAATGTCACACCGAATCTATCCTTCCAGAGTGGTCCAGCAGGTGATTCTTTGCGCACTTGTGCGGATATTCAGCTGGCTCAGAATCGGTTGGGATTCCGCCCGCAAGTCCCTCTAGAAGAAGGTCTACGCCTGCAATTCGTTGATATGCGCGCACAAGCCAAGGGATAACTTTCAAAAAACTGGAGGCTAGTTGCATGCATCGGGTCCTCGTCTATCGAAGAAAATTCCTTCCTAGAAGCGAAACATTCATTTACGAGCAGTTGCATGGACACACCCATGTGAAACCGATCGTATTGACGAGACAGCGTCCATTTAATCGCAAACAGTTTCCTTATTCGCCGGTCTATGTGCGCAAGCATATGGCCGGCCTCTCCACATGGTTGAGAAGAAAAAAGGTCAAATGCTTGCACGCTCGCTTCGGACCTGCCGGCCTGGAGCTGCTCCCATATGCCAAGAAAACGAAACTGCCGCTTATTACGTCTTTTCATGGCTTTGACGCGACCAAACGTGTCAAAGGAAATCTAGGCTATCGGCGGGCGTTGAAGCGACTATTCCGCAGGGGAAAGGCATTTACAGTAGTTAGTACTCACATGAAAAAAAGATTGGTGCGGCTAGGCTGTCCTTCGAAAAAGATAACTCTCGTCCGTTCAGGCATCGACTTGCGCAAATTCCCCATGCAACCTGCCCTGCCCGTTTCGAATGGGGAGTATCGTATACTCAGTGTCGGTCGCTTGACAGAAAAAAAGGGCATGGACACCTTGGTCAAGGCGTTTGCAAGCGTGCGGAAAAGCCACCCTCGTGCCAAGCTCATTATCGTCGGGGAAGGGGAGGAAAAACGCAAGCTGCGACGCCTGATTAAAAAATACAAGCTAGGGGGTCAGGTCGTTCTAAAAGGTGCGCTGACCCATCACGAAGTACAACGTGAGCTGGCAAGGTGCCATTTGTTTGCTATTGCCTGTAAGACGGCGCGAAATGGCGATCAGGAGGGCATTCCAAACGTACTGATGGAAGCGATGGCGACAGGCCGTCCGGTCATTTCCACGTACCATTCGGGTATTCCCGAGTTAGTCGAACACAAAGAGACAGGGTACTTAGTGCCAGAGCGTTCGCCAACGAAAATGGGACGAATGATCAACCACGTACTGGACTCTCGAGAAGAATGGGCAGAGGTCGTTGCGCGAGCACGAGCGAAAGTAGAACGGAATCATAACATCGAAAAACAACGCGCCAAGCTGGAAGAACTCTACTTGCGCGTGATGAAAAAATGATGAGGTGAAAGAATGAAGGTTGCCGTTATCGGTACCGGATATGTTGGGTTGACGACGGCGGTCTCACTAGCGATGAAAGGTCATGACGTTCTTGGAATCGATCTCGTTGAGGCCAAAATTGTTCAGTTACAACAAGGGAAATCACCAATCTACGAACCGGGGTTAGAAGAAGCACTAGGGGAGCTGCTAAAGAGCGGCACATTGAAATTTACAACCCAAATAGCTGACGCTTGGGAAGCAGAGATCCTGTTTATTTGTGTTGGTACGCCGGAATCTGCAGACGGAACAGCGGATCTGAGGTACGTATTTGCTGCGGTTTCCGCAGTGGAATCGTTGCACCGCAAGGCTCCCCGGGATCGTGCCGTAGTAATGAAAAGTACTGTTCCCGTAGGAACTGGAGACCGAATCGCTGAGCTATTGCGTGAGATCGACGGACTGCACGTTGTCTCTAATCCCGAGTTTTTACGTGAGGGGAATGCCCTGAAGGATGCATTGCAGCCCACTAGGATTGTGATTGGGACCGATCATCAGGACGCAGCTGACGCCATGGAAAAGCTCTATCAGGGAGTCTCTGCGACGCGTGTGTCAACGACCAGGGCAAACGCAGAATTGATCAAATACGCTTCCAACGCCTTTCTCGCTACACGAATTTCGTTCATGAATGAGTTGGCGAGATTGAGTGGAGAGCTCGGGACGGATATCGTGACGGTTGCGCACGGGATGGGGCTAGACAGCCGAATCGGCCCAGAGTTTTTGCGGGCCGGTGTGGGTTATGGCGGTTCGTGCTTTCCCAAAGACACGATTGCCTTGCTCCAGCTCGCCAATCAGCATGGAATATCACTGACGATCCTTGATAAAGTCCGCGAAGTAAATACCAAGCAGCCGACCTGGTTTTTGGAGCAGCTGCGAAAACAGATGGATGATGTGGCTGGTAAGAGAATCGCGGTGCTGGGACTCGCCTTCAAGCCTGAAACCGATGATATACGAGAAGCTCCTTCTCTCAAAGTATTGGAGGCTCTGCAAAAGGACGGAGCATCCATTGTTGCCTATGATCCGATCGCAGTAGACATCGTCCGTCCGCTATTTCCAAAGGTCGAGTACACAGACAATCCGGTAGAGGCTTTTATAGGAGCAGACGCCGCACTCCTGATCACGGAGTGGAAGGAATGCGTGCAGCTGGATTGGGAAGAAATCAAGGCGAGTATGGCAGCTCCATTGTTGTTTGACGGTCGCAACGCTTGGCCAGCCAAGCAATTGAAGGATGCAGGTTTTCATTATACAGGTGTGGGTAGAAGCTGACTATTCCAAGCAGGAGCGGTCAGCTTTTTTTTTACAATTTGAACCAAGAGGCATAATAAGATAGGATAATCATATGGATGATTTCACCAACCAGCAAACTACGAGGGAGTGATCACGGTGAACAAAAGCAAAACACTGCCTAAACGCAATGACGTCCCTGCTGAATACAAGTGGCGTCTCGAAGATATTTACCCGAGCGATTCCGATTGGGAAAAAGACGTGCAGAAAGCAAAGCAGCTCGCGGATCAAATCGCAGGGATGAAAGGCAAGCTCGGACAGTCTGGAGAAGAATTGCTAGCTGCGCTGACGCTGCAAGATGAATTACTTCAGACGCTCGACCAAGTCTATGTCTACGCAAGAATGCGGCGTGATGAAGACAACGCAAACAGCACCTATCAAGGATTGACCGACCGAGCGACTAGCTTGAGTACGCAAGTCTATGGAGCGATTTCATACATACAGCCAGAGATTTTGGACATTTCCACCGAAGAAATGGAAAAATGGCTAAAAGAAGTCTCAGGGTTAGAGCACTATCGTATTTTGCTCGAGGAAATCATGCGATTCAAGCCGCATACTCTCTCCTCCGATGAAGAAGCGCTACTGGCGAATATGAGTGAATTGGCTTCTGCCCCAAGTAAAATCTACGGCATGCTGGCCAATGCAGATATGAAATTCCCGATGATTACGGATGAAAATGGGGAAGAGGTGGAGCTGACGAAAGGACGCTACACGCAGTTCATGGAAAGCAAGGACAGACGTGTACGGAAAGAAGCCTTCGAGGCTCTCTATGAGACCTACGGCAAATTCCGCAATACGATCGCGGCATCGTTGACGTCTGCCATCAAAGGTGATGTCTTCTACGCCCGCACCCGGAAGTACCCGTCTGCGCTCTACGCTGCTTTGTTCGCGGACAACGTGGATCTGTCGGTCTATGACAACCTGATTGCAACGATTCATGAGCATCTGCCGTTGATGCATCGCTATATCGCTCTGCGGAAAAAATTGCTTGGGGTCGACGAGCTCCATATGTACGATTTGTACGTCCCGATTGTTCCAGAAGTGGATATGAAAATCCCGTATGATCAGGCTGTTTCCACGATCAAAGAAGCTCTTCATCCACTGGGAGAAGAGTACGGCCGTGTGCTTGAGGAGGGCTTCTCCAACGGATGGATCGACGTCCACGAGAATGAAGGCAAGACGAGCGGCGCGTATTCATGGGGAGCGTATTCGACGCATCCTTATGTGCTGATGAACTACCAGGACAACGTGAACAACATGTTTACGCTGGCACATGAAATGGGGCATGCTCTGCATAGCTACCATTCGAACCATGCTCAGCCTTATACGTACGCGGACTACAAAATTTTCGTAGCAGAAGTGGCTTCCACGCTCAACGAAGCTCTACTCATGGACCATCTGCTCGAGACCACGACCGACAAACAGCAACGAATGTTCCTGATCAATTACTATCTAGAGCAGTTTAGAGGAACTGTATTCCGTCAGACGATGTTTGCTGAATTTGAAAAGATCGTACACGATAAGGAAGAGAAGGGCGAGCCGCTAACGGCAGATTCACTCAGCGAAATCTATCGCGAACTGAATGTGGCTTACCATGGTCCAGATATGGTTGTAGACAGTCAAGTCGATTTAGAATGGGCCCGAATTCCTCATTTCTATCGTAATTTCTACGTCTACAAGTACGCGACCGGTTTCTCAGCGGCGACTTCTCTTTCCAAGCAGATTTTGGAGGAAGGTCAACCTGCTGTCGATCGATACCTCAATTTCCTGAAAGGCGGCAGCTCCGACTATCCACTGAATCTGCTGAAAAATGCAGGCGTGGATATGACGTCTCCTGAGCCGATTCGCGAAGGCTTGGCAGTCTTTAAAGAACTGCTGGAGGAAATGGAGCAGCTGGTATCAAAAAACTAGTGTACACATAAGCACGCGAAGGATAGATCAAGCAGCCAGGGTGAATGCCTGGGCTGCTTTTTTTGTGTACTTTTTGTAAAAAAAGATAAAAAAAGGTAACCCGATCATATTCGATTCGTATATACTTATGTCTTGCTGGAATATTGTCCCTCCGACCTCGGACGGAGAAGAAATTCCACCCGGTGGCTGTTTTGCACAGGAGGGAAAAACTGGCACAATGATGCAAGGAAATGATTGCTAATTACTTGGAGGAATCAAGGTGAAAAAACGAGCGTCAATAATTCTGGCTTCCCTGTTGCTTGTTGCGACTGGATGCGGGCCTGCTCCTGAAGCTCCACAGCAAGCAGAAGCGAAGGCAAAAGTAGTTGAAGTCGTCAAAGTGACGAAGGCGGCAAATCCCGTGGTGCTGAGCGTGACGGGAATGGTCGAGGCAAAACGGGATGCCGTACTGCCTTTCGGAACAGGCGGAACGATCTCGGCCATACAAGTAAGCAAAGGTGCCAAGATCGGTCAAGGTCAGCTCTTGGCAACGTTGGACACCCGGTACTATCAAAAAGAAGTGGAAGTGGCAGCGAGTCAGGTCGCTGAGGCAGCCGCTCGCAAGACGCAGACACTCAAAGGTGCGACTGCACAAGCGATCGAACAGCAACGCTTGCAAGTAAAAAGCGCGCAGAACCAGCTGGAAAAAGCTCGGCAGGATGTCACGGTGGGTGAAAAGCTGTTAGCTGGCGGGGCTATTTCGCAAAGCGAAATAAATGATCGCAAGCGAGTGCTGTCCCAAGCAGAAATTTCTGTAAGAGACGCACAACTGGCATTAGATGAACTTCAGCGTGGAGCACAGCCAGAGGATGTAGCAGTAGCCAATGCTTCAATCAAACAAGCATCTGGACAGGTAGACCGAGCGAAAAAGAGCCTAGACGATGCCAAAATCGAAGCTCCTTTTGCAGGTACGATTGTGGATGTCTTCAAGCAATCGGGCGAACAGGCTTCACCCGGTGAACAAATCATTCACTTAGTCGATCTGTCCGAGGTAAAAGTGACGTTGGACATCACGAATGAGGGAATCGGTCAGTTCCACGAGAAAGCAAAGGTACAGATCGTTTCCAGTGATGGCAAGAAAAGCAATGGAACAGTTACATTCGTCTCTCCTGTTGTCGACAAGCAGACGGGCAAATATCGTGTCGAGGTAACGGTCCCGAACCCGGATAGCTACTGGCGTGGTGGTATGACAGCGACAGTGGAAGTGCCACGTAAAATAAATGGCTTTCTCGTACCGCTGGAGAGTGTAGGGGTGAGTCAATCTCAGCATTATGTTATGGCCGTGGAGAACGGCTTGACGGTACGCAAGGAAGTCAAGGTAGGTCAAATGACTGGCGACCAGATTGAAATCTTATCTGGGATTAAAGAAGGAGACCAGCTCCTGCGTTCCGGCATTACGTTTTATGTTGAGGGGCAAAAAGTAGAGGCGAAGGGAGAATAGCTGCATGAATAAGATGATTCTCTTTTTGCTGAAACGCCGACTGATCGTCTACCTCTTTACATTCTTGCTCGTGATCGCGGGAATCGGCTCCTTGTTGAGCTTCAATGTGGAGCTGGTACCGAAAACGGATTTCCCAGTCCTTTCCGTCAACATTTCAGGAGGCTCCATACCACCGGAAGAGATGGAAGACAAGGTCACCAAAAAGATTGAACAAGAACTAAAGTCGATTACCGAAATCAAAGAGTACACGTCCACCACAGGTTCAGGCTCAGTCCGAATCTCGATTACTGCCAAAGAAGGCACTGGTGAAAAAGTCAAACAGGACGTGCAGAACGCTGTTAACAGACTCCGCAACGGCTTCCCAAAAGCAGTAGATCGAGTGGAAGTGAATCAGATGAGTTTTGGGGATGATGCCCTGATCGACTATGCGTTGGTCGGAGCGGATCCACAATCAATGCTGAGCTTGGCAAAGACAACGATCAAAGACCGAATTGAAGCAGTGCCAGGCGTGAAGGAAGTAGAAATTTCCGATCGCAGCTTTGAAAATCAGATAGCCGTGACCTTGCGACCGGATCAGCTCAATGCTTACCGAACGACGCCAGCCGATGTGATCGCACAGCTGCAGGATACCAACTGGAAGCAAGCTGTGGGAACGTTGGAAAACTCCGGATTTGATACGGTTGTCATGGTGGACGATACGTACAGTACTGTTCAGGAAATGACGGTACTCCCCATAGAGACGCCAAATGGAACTGTTCCGTTGAGCCAGCTTGCGACGATAGAAGATCTGAGAGGGAAAGTCAAAGACTCGGTTGCGCTGACGAATGGAAGTGTTTTTGTACACTTGAGCGTAAAACGGGCAGATGGCAGTGATTTAATCACTACGCAAGGTAAGGTAGAGCAGATCGTCCGCGAGATTAATACAGAGGCGAACGGACAGTACCAATTGAAAGTCATGATAGAAGCGGTCTCCTATATCCAGCACGCGGTAACTAACCTGAGCCGTGACGTCATGATCGGGGGCGCACTAGCTATCATCATTCTGTTCGTGTTCCTGAGAAATTGGCGGGTCACGCTGGTTATTGCTACCACCCTACCTTTATCCGCACTCATGACTTTTATTGCGATGAAGCTGGGTGGCTACAACATTGACATGGTGAGCTTGCTTTCTCTCAGTTTGTCTGTCGGTCTGATTGTAGATGCAGCCATTGTTGTATTGGAGAGCATCTATCATTTCAGGGAAAAGGGAGAGCCTTTGACACATGCGATTGTCAAAGGGACACGCGAAGTATTGACGCCTGTTTTTACCTCGCAATTGACGATTATCATCGTATTTTTACCGTTGATCTTCGCGGATTTCGAAGACTGGCTGAAACCGATTTTGGCAACGATTGCCTTTACCGTTTCCTCCGCGATCGTTGCTTCTACGATTGCCGCTTTTTTCTTCGTCCCTGTGTTCTCCGATCGCTTTCTGCAAAAAGATAAGAAGGTGTCACTGGAAGGTGAAGCAAAGGAACATGTGATTGTTCGTGGGTTTAGCAAGCTTCTGCAATTGGCTTTGCGTCATCGCGTGAAAACGTTGCTCGTTGCCGTCGCTACGTTCGTCGTAGCTGGGGTGATGACGCCACTCATGAAGATGGGGCAAGGGATCGATGCCAACGAAAATCTGGTGTTTGCCTCGATTGAGATGCCTACCGGGTCGACACTGGAAAAAACCCAAAAGGCCGCGTTGGCAGGAGAAACCACATTACGTGAGATTCACGAGGTAAAAGATGTTTTCTTCTTCTCTTCCAAAGAAAACTCGGAAATATTTATCTCCTTGCGACCTAAGAGTGAACGCCAGCGTGACAAGGAAGCGTTGACGGCAGATATCAATGAACGCCTGAAAGCCATACCGGGCATTGAATCGATCACGACAAACTTCGGTGGGCAAGGAACAGACGCCCCAATCCAACTGGATATCGTGGGTGACGACTTGGAACAAATGCGTTTGATCGCCACAGATGTGGAAGGCATGCTTGCAACCATTCCGGGCGTCGAGAACATCCGTAATGATTTTAAGGAAGGAAAGGAAAAAGTCACCCTCGTTCCGAAGCAGGAAGCCATGTCGCGTCTGAATGTAGATCCGCGTTCCTTGCTGCAGCAGCTCAGTTCGATGATTGGAGATCAACCGATTACGTCGGTTACAAAAGACGGGATCGAGGTAGATGTCGTCGCCAAGCTACCGGACAACTGGCTGAAGCATCCAGATCAGCTGCATAGCATGATGATCAGCAGCAAGAGTGGGGCACAAGTGCCGCTGTCAGAATTGGTAGAATGGACGTACAGTAAATCTCCTGTCGTCATCACCCATGAGAAAGGGGAACGCATCGTTACAGTTTCAGCTGAATTGCAGGGAAGTGATTTGGGAGCAGTAGGACGACAAATCACAGAGAAGCTGCCTACGCTTGCAGTTCCAGCGGGATACTCCATTGATATTGCTGGGAAGCTGAAAGAACAGAGTGCGAACATGACTCAGGGAGTCTTTGTCTTTGCCGGAGTGCTCGCCCTGATCTACGTGGTGATGGTTGCCCAGTTCGGACGTCTCTCTCAGCCATTTATCATCTTGCTGACGATTCCGATGGCCCTCGTCGGGGTAGTGATTGGTTTTGTCCTAACGCAGCGTGTGTTTGGTGAGATGGCGATGATCGGGATCATTATGCTGGTCGGTATCGTGGTATCAAACGCTATCCTGCTGATCGACCGAATCAACCTACTACGCGGTCGCGGTATGAATTTGGCGGAGGCGATCGTTCAAGGTACCAAGGAACGCGTACGTCCGGTCATCATGACCAAGCTGACGGCTATTCTGGGAATGCTTCCGATGGGCTTGGCCATGGCAGAAGGCTCCGATCTTGAAGCGCCGCTTGCTACCGCTGTGATTTCGGGGCTTGTCTTCCACACGATCGTGACACTCATACTGGTTCCCGTGTTGTACTCGCTGTTTGAAGGGGCAAAAGAAAGACGTTTGGCTCGCAAACTGGCTCGTCAAGCCAAGCGTCAGGAGAAGAAAACAGAAAAGGCGAAATTACAGCCGACTCAAATGTAAAACCATCGTGGTAGGAGAAGGGGAGTGTGCGATTCCCCTTCTCTTTTCCTTTTCGTTCATCAGAAAGTTCTGTAGAATAAAGAAAAAGCCATAAGGATAGACTGATGGGCATCTTGAAGGGAGAATGGATATGGATTTGCAACTGCAAGGAAAGACGGCAATCGTACTCGCATCGTCAAAAGGACTTGGAAGAGCCACTGCAATTTGTCTCGCACAAGAAGGAGCGAACGTGACGATTTGCGGGCGTGATGAAGCGGCCCTGGCGAGTGTGCGCGCTGAAATTGAGCAGGCGACAGGCAAGGCACCTCTAGCGGTTACAGTCGATGTGACCAAGGGAGAAGACATTAAGCGCGTAGTAGACGAAACGGTTCGACATTTCGGCAACGTACATATTTTGATTAACAATTCAGGTGGACCTACGCCGGGTTCCTTTGATCAGTTGAGTGACGAGCATTGGATCAAAGCATTCGAGCTGAACCTGCTCAGCTATGTACGTGCGATTCGAGCAGTCTTGCCGCACATGCGCGCCAATCAGTTCGGCCGCATCATCAACTTTGCATCCTCTTCTTTCAAACAACCTCTGGAGAACCTGATTCTCTCCAATACATTCCGCACAGGCGTGCTGGGGTTGGCCAAAACCTTGTCCGCAGAGCTTGGGCCAGACGGCATTCTGATCAATACGATTGGACCAGGGCGAATCGCAACAGATCGCGTGAAGCAGTTGGATGAAATGGATGCGGAGAAAAAGGGTACGGATGCCCATTCTGTGCGCACTCAATCAGAAAAGCTGATCCCACTCGGTCGTTACGGTCAGCCGGATGAGTTTGCACGCATGGTGACGTTTCTCGCATCACCTGCCAACAGTTATGTGACAGGACAGTCCTTCCTGGTAGATGGTGGCTTGGTACGGGCTATTTAAAGATACGAAGAAAAAATGTAGGAAAGGGGTCTTCGCATGAGCAAAGAAAGCTCGTTTGATATTGTATCCAAGGTCGATCTGTCTGAGGTAAACAATGCGATCCAGACTGCCCTCAAGGAGATTGAGAACCGCTTTGATTTCAAAGGGACGAAAAGCAAGATTACGTTGGAAAAAGAAGAGCTCGTGCTCGTCTCAGATGACGATTTCAAGCTCGGACAGGTCAAGGATATTCTAATCAGCAAGCTGGTCAAGCGGGAAGTGCCTATCAAGAACCTGGACTATGGAAAAGTTGAGCCTGCCTCAGGTGGTACCGTTCGCCAGCGCGTCAAGCTCGTCCAGGGTATCGATAAGGAAAATGCGAAAAAAATTAACAACATCATCAAGGATGCTGGTCTGAAAGTGAAGACGCAAATTCAGGACGATCAGATCCGCGTGACAGGAAAAAGTAAAGATGAGCTGCAGCAAATCATCATTGCGATACGCGAGTCAGACCTTCCTCTGGATGTGCAATTTATCAACTATCGATAAATGCTAGAAAAGTTTTGCTTCTAACTCTCAATATTTTCGCGTATGCATGTACAAATAAGTGACAAGCACTAGCGAAAGGGAGAGTAGAGACATGAAGGTCTTTATCGTCAGTATGCGCAATCTCATTTTGGGTGGAATCGTCTTCCTGATCGTACTGGTGGCGGGCATCGTGTTATTAGTAAAAGATCCATTGCACGTCTCAGATTCGTATCGACCGGGAGAAGAAAGTGTAACAGCATCCACGACTCCAATGACGCAACCAGTCGGATCGGAAAAGCCGTCGTTGAATTTAGACATTCAGGTAGACGGTAGCACGGCAGAAGTATCACTGCTCACACAGAACTTTCAGTTTGTCCAAGAGAATGGTGATATGAGTCAACAGGCGATATTCGGACAAGGTCACGCTCATTTGTACCTCGATGGGGAAGCAAAAGGCATGATCTATCATCCGGAGTTCCTTTTGAAGAAGCTGCCAAAAGGTGAGCATGAGCTGCGAGTAGAACTGAACTACAGCAACCATCTCCCGTACAAAGTGGAGTCCATCCAAAAGTTTGTTGTGAAGTGATAGGTAAGCGTTCCGATTGTGGGACGCTTTTCTTTTTTGCTAATGGGAGGAATATGTTGGAGGAAGGAGAATCATACTTTTGCAAGGCAGAATAGTCTGAATGTTTTGGAGGTGCTTGTATGCTGCGTCAGATCACTATTGGAGATTTACTGGATGAGACAGCGGGTCGATACCCGGAGAAAGAGGCTCTCGTATATCAGGAAAGAGGGCTACGCTATTCATTTGCGCAATTCCAGGAAATTTGTAATCAGGCAGCCAGAGGATTCATGTCACTAGGGATTCAAAAAGGGGAAAACATCGCGATTTGGGCGACGAATGTTCCTGAATGGGTCATTTCTCAATACGCCACCGCGAAAATGGGCGGCGTTTTGGTGACGGTCAATACGAGTTATCGGACACATGAGCTAGAATATCTACTTCGCCAGTCAGAATCCACGACGTTGCTATTGATAGATTCGTATCGCGATGCGGACTATGTTGGAATGGTTCGGGAAATCTGCCCCGAGCTAGCGAATTGTGAGCCAGGAAACCTCCAATCAGCTCGACTGCCTCATTTGAAAAACGTTATCTATATCGGGGAAGAACGTCAGCCCGGTATGTTTTTATGGCGTGATTTGCTGGAACGCTCCGCACAGGTCGCTGAAGAAGAGCGAAAGGCGAGACAACAAACCTTGCTCCCCGATGAAGTCATCAATATGCAGTACACCTCCGGGACGACCGGTTTTCCCAAAGGTGTCATGCTCTCCCATAGCAATATCGTCAACAATGCCATCAAGGTTGCAGAGTGCCAACGTTTGGGAATGGAAGACCGGGTGTGCATTCCCGTTCCTTTCTTTCACTGCTTCGGATGTGTGATGGGGACGCTGGCGTGTGTTGCGACAGGAGCGACGATGGTCCCTGTAACGGCCTTTGATCCCGGACTGGTTCTCTCGATTGTAGAACAAGAGCGCTGTACGGCTCTATACGGTGTTCCGACGATGTTTATCGCGGAGCTGAACCACCCGTCGTTTGCCGAGCGTGATCTGAGCTCCTTGCGAACAGGAATCATGGCAGGCTCGCTATGCCCGATCGAAGTCATGAAAAACGTCGTTCATAAAATGGGCATTCGGGATATTACCATCGCGTATGGGCAGACGGAATCCTCTCCCGTTATTACACAGACCGTTCCGAATGATTCCATTGAACGAAAAGTAGAGACAGTCGGGCGAGTCCATGAAGGGGTGGAGGCGAAGGTTATCGATCCGATCACAGGCGAAACCTTGCCGCCGGGAGTACAGGGGGAATTGTGCACACGGGGATATCTGGTTATGAAAGGGTATTACAACATGCCAGAGCAAACCGCAAAGACGATTGATTCTGACGGCTGGCTGCATACCGGAGACCTCGCCACTGTGGACGAAGAGGGCTACTATCGAATCACAGGTCGACTCAAGGACATGATTATCCGAGGTGGAGAAAATATTTATCCGCGCGAGGTTGAGGAATTCCTCTATACCCATCCACACATTTTAGACGTCCAGATCGTAGGTGTTCCCGATACCGTATACGGGGAGCAGGTATTGGCATGTATCCGTGTCAAACCAGGCGAAACGTTGACAGAGCAAGACGTACTCAGCTATTGCGAGGGAAAAATAGCTCGCTATAAAATCCCCAAGTACATTCAATTTATCGATGAGTATCCGATGACCGCTTCAGGAAAAATCCAGAAATTCAAATTGCGCGAGTATGCGATTCACGCTTTTGGATTACCTGGAGCGGGGAGTACAGAAACAGCCTAAAAGTGGTGAAAGCAGTCACTCAGCGGCACATGGCCGTGGAAGGGCTGCTTTTTGCATTCTTCATCTCCGGAAAAGGAGGAAATACGCATGTTAGCAGTTTTGCAAAAAACCAAGGATGGATATGTGGCTCGTTTTGAGACTCTAAACTGGAGTATAAATGGAGAAGACCGAGTTCGGTTTGAACTATATTCAGAATCCGATGGATGTCGGTTGGTCCTGTTTGAAAAGATCAATAAAATGACAGGTGACACTCCGAAAGATCTTGCAGGCTGGCATGTATGTTTGGATGTAATCAAAGCATTGCTGGACGACCGTATCGTTGACTCGCGTGAAAAAGAATGGGAAAAATGGTATAAGGAATACTCTTTACTTGTTGAAAACTTTGATTATAGCTAGGAGCATTAAGGTTAGGTATTCTCTTTTCGAGGATCGAACACTATGGGGATAATGGAAAATATTATGAACAGCTACTCTTTACATTCGAACATGTCTCCTCTATGATGGTGGGAAATGCAGGGAGAGGGGCAGCAAGCTATGGAGATTAGACGACTAGGTCCCGAGGATGCAGAAGCATTTTCTGTAGTGAGACTCGAGGCATTACAAAAAGATCCGGATGCTTTCGGAGCTACATATGAGGACGAGAAAAAGCGCACGCTGGAGGAATGGAAAGAGAGATTGTCACAAACATCACCCAGCGAAAGTGGTTTTTTTGGAGCTTTTTCTGATGGGGAAATCGTAGGGACGATCGGTTTCTTCCGACATAAAGGGACGAAAGCGCGACACAAAGTAGCGATTGTCTCCATGTACGTAAGAGAATCCCACCGGGGCTCAGGGCTGGCAGCAGGGTTAATGAACGCGGCGATCGATTATTTACGTGGATTAGGGGATGTAGATCAGGTGCAGCTGGCAGTCGTCACGACGAATCCCGCCGCTGTCCGCTTCTATGAAAAAATGGGATTTGCAACATATGGCTTTGAAAAGCGTGCGCTCAGAGTAGGGGATCAGTATTTCGACGAAGCGCTGATGTACCTCCTGTTCGAATAAAGAGTCGATCATCTGTATCATAAAAAAGCGAAGGCATGGAAAGTACCTGCCTTCGCCTCTCTTTATATGCGTTTGCTAGAAGGTATCCGTTTAGCGGTTTGCCTCATAAGCTGCAATTTTGTCTTCGTATTGCAAGGTAATGCCGATATCGTCCAGACCATTCAACATGCAGTAACGACGATAGGAATCCACTTCAAACGGATAGGAGAGACCCTCATTGTCTTTCACGACTTGCTCTTGCAGGTCGATTGTCAATTGATAATTTTCATTCTCTTGTGCACGTTTGAACAGTTCATCTACTTGTTCTTCGCTTAGTGTGATCGGCAAGAAGCCGTTTTTGAAGCAGTTGTTGTAGAAGATATCAGCAAAAGACGGTGCAATGACCGCACGGAACCCGTAGTCTGTCAGAGCCCAAGGCGCGTGCTCACGGGAGGAACCGCAGCCAAAGTTGTTCCGAGCCAACAGAATCGTAGAGTCTTTGTACTCTGGCGTATTCAGGATGAACGAGTCGATGGGGGTTCCATCAACGGCAAAGCGCCATTCGTAAAACAGGAATTGGCCAAAGCCGCTGCGCTCGATACGCTTCAAAAACTGTTTGGGAATGATTGCGTCTGTATCTACGTTTACACGGTCGAGTGGTGCTACCTGACCCGTGTGGATGACAAATGGGTTCATTGGAATACCTCCTGGCTTGCGTTCTCATTTTTCCATTCACGCACGTCAACAAAGTGACCAGCAATTGCCGCAGCAGCAGCCATTTCGGGGCTGACCAAGTGAGTGCGTCCACCGCGTCCTTGGCGTCCTTCAAAATTCCGGTTGGAAGTGGATGCACACCGCTCGCCTTCCGACAGGATGTCCGGGTTCATCGCCAGACACATCGAGCAGCCTGATTCACGCCAGTCAAAGCCAGCTTCTTGGAAAATGAGATGCAAACCTTCTTGTTCTGCAATTTGTTTCACTGCCTGCGAACCAGGAACGACCATGGCATGAACAGAAGGGGAGACCTTACGTCCTTTCGCTACCTCAGCTGCTTTTCGCAGGTCTTCGATACGACCATTCGTACAGGAGCCGATAAACACACGATCGATTTTAATTTCGTTCATTGGTGTGCCAGGTGTCAGACCCATATAAGCGAGAGCGTCTTGCGCAGCTTTACGCTGAGCGGTTGTCTCGAAGGACTCTGGGTTTGGAACGGTGCTGGTGATATTCGTACCCATTCCGGGGCTGGTTCCCCATGTGACTTGTGGAGCGATCTGTGTCGCATCGATTTCTACGACCGTATCGTATTGGGCTCCTTCGTCCGTGCACAGTTGTTTCCAAGCTTCTACTGCAGACAGGAAGTCTTCGCCTTGCGGAACGAAGCGCTTGTTTTTCAAGTATTCAAACGTCGTTTGGTCAGGTGCGATCAGACCGGCGCGAGCGCCTCCTTCGATCGTCATGTTACAAACGGTCATGCGCTCTTCCATCGTGAGCTTGCGAATGGCAGCACCTGTATACTCGATGACATAGCCTGTAGCAAAATCAGTACCGTATTTTGCGATAATCGCCAAAATTAAGTCTTTTGCGCTAACACCGAAAGGCAAGTCGCCGTTTACGCGAACTTCCATGGTTTTTGGTTTGAGCTGTTGGAGACATTGAGTTGCCAGTACGTGTTCAACTTCGCTAGTACCGATCCCGAACGCAAGTGCACCAAAAGCACCGTGTGTAGAGGTGTGGCTGTCACCGCAAACGATGGTTTTCCCTGGATGAGTCAGGCCGAGCTCAGGACCGATAACGTGCACGATACCTTGGTCAGGGCTGTTCAGATCAGCTAGTGTGATGCCAAACTCTTTGCAGTTGTCCGTCAATGTTTCCATTTGCTGACGGGAGATGGGGTCTTTTACGTTAAAGCGGTCAGCGGTAGGAACGTTGTGGTCCATGGTTGCGAAAGTCAATTCAGGGCGACGAACTTGTCGTCCTGCCAGGCGGAGTCCTTCAAAGGCTTGAGGAGAGGTTACCTCGTGAACCAGGTGCAAGTCGATGTACAAGAGGCTAGGCTTACCTGCTTCTTCGTGAATCGCGTGATTGTCCCAAATCTTTTCAAACATCGTGCGGGCTTTCATAATAATGATTCCTCCTTCGTGCGAAACTCTTACCAAGGTTGTATCATGGCAAAGAAAATAGTTCAAAGATATAATAATTATGAGAAGGATAGTTTTTGCCTATCGGGAGGTTTTTATGGAGTTACGACAAGTTCGCTATGTGATTGCCGTTGCGGAAGAACGCAGTTTTTCACGCGCAGCAAACCGATTACATCTGGCTCAGCCATCGCTTAGTCAACAGATTGCCAAACTAGAAAAGCTGCTCGGAGTGAGCTTGTTTCACCGATTGCCCCAACATGTGGAACTGACGGATGCGGGTCAACGGTTTGTTCAAGTCGCGCAAACGCTAGTTGACATGTCTGAAGGGCTTGAGCGGGAAATGCGCGCCTATGCTGTGGGAGAGAGTGGGAAGCTGATTGTAGGGAGTCTGCCAATCACTGGTGCCTACGTTCTTCCACGTGTCATTTCGGCCTTCACGAAGCAGTTTCCTGGTGTCGAGCTGCAATTGATGGAGGACACCTCCAGTCATCTGGAGCAGTTGCTGGTCAGAGGGAAGATTGATGTGAGCTTGCTGACGATGCCGATCAGCGATCCGTCTCTGGAAATCATTCCAGCGATCAACGAAGATATCTTCCTGGCGCTGCCTCCTCAGCATCCACTGGCAGATCGGGAGGAAGTTGATCTGGCTGAAGTGGCGGATCAGCCTTTTATTTTGCTGAAGGAAGGGCAAGGCTTTCGCACCATTTCCTTGAAGCTCTGTGAACAGGCGGGATTCCGTCCGCGAATCGTTTTTGAGAGCAGCAACATCCAGACCGTGCAATCGCTTGTAGCCGCAGGGATGGGACTGTCTTTTGCTCCAAAGATGATTACATTAGCACCAGGAACGGTAGAACCGCCTATCTATGTAAGACTGTCAGCAAAGCCTTACCGGACACTAGTCGTTGCCTATCGCAAGGACAGGCCGTTGTCACGTCCGGCTGAAGCGTTCGTACAGAATCTCGTCGAGCAAGGTGCGCATGTCTAATACGGAGTCTAGAAAACGCCAAAACCCAGTACTCGCCGCGACGAGTTTACTGGGTTTTTCATCTATCTTGTCGCTATTGTACGAGCTCAGAAAAAACGACTAACCTGCGTGCATGCTCCTGCTTTTTCTTGTTAAACTTGCCCGAGCATGTAATGAGGTTGAGGTGAGAGCCGTCCGTATCGCCGAAGATTTTTTCAATGGGTGCCTGATCCGCAAGAAAACTCTCCACCCGATTGACTTGGAAGGTGAGAATCTTCCCAGCAGCGTCGCTTACCTTTATGTGATCCCCGGGCTGTAGCTTTCGGAGGTTATAAAATACGGCAGGGCCTGTGTAATGATCAAAATGCCCAGCGATGACGGCATTTCCCTTCATGCCTGGTCGTGTCCAAGGAGCGAGAATTCCTACGCGATCAAACGCTTTCGGAACATCCATTTGCCCATTTTGCAATACGCCAACGGGTTCTACAAGGGTACTGAGTTGAATGGCGGGAATCTGCAGCTTTTTGGGTATAATTCCTTGGACGAGCGGTGTAGCAGGTATTTTTTTCGCTGGTAGAAACGGACCATATTTGATCTGCTTGGTACTGTCGATGACGATAGGCAAATCAGGTGCTTTGCTTTCGACTGTTTTCTCGATCACTGGTGGTTGAGGAATGGGAGGTTCTGCGTTTTGACCACATCCGGTGGCAATCAGGCAAAACAAAATCATGGACATGAAAAAGGGTTTCATCGGATACCTCCAAATGCCTTCACAAAAAGATAAAAAGAGGGAAAAATCCCCTCTTTAGTCACTAGCTCCACCCATACCTGTTTTCGGCATTGCCTTGATATGAGCGCCTTTTTTCGCTGCTTTGGTATGCATTTTGTGCGCTTTGGTTTTCATGTGGTGGGCTTTCGTATGCACTTTGTGATGTTTCTTGTGACCGTCATGGGTCGCAGCAGAGACAGGGAGTGCAGAGCATACAACGCAGAGTGCCAGAGCAAAAGCAGCTAATTTCTTCATGGTGTCACCATCCTATTGGTATTGGACTTACATGAAGTAGGTTTTCCTAACTGCTTGGTTTAAGTACTGGGAAAAGGAGCAGAAATGAGTATCTAAGGATAGAGAACCACTCTCTTCCAAGTGTCATGTGAGCACTTCAAGTTACACATAAGCACCGCGGATATGGTACACTATTTCCAAATCATTCTGGGAGGGAACACACATGAGAGAAGTAAAAACCGAAGCAGATTTCGAACAAGCGATCGCAGCTTCCAAGCCAGTCGTCGTTAAATTTTTCACCGACTGGTGTCCGGATTGCCATCGGATCGATCCTTTCATGCCAGCGGTAGAAGAGAAGTATCAAGCCGATCTGGACATGATTTCGGTGAACCGCGATACATTGCCAGAGCTGTCTCAAAAGCTGGATGTGTTCGGGATTCCTAGCTTTATTGCGTTTCAAGAAGGAAAAGAGCTCGTGCGCTTCGTAAGTAAACTGGGCAAAAATCGTGAAGAAATCGAACATTTTCTAGATCGTGCCATTCAAGTGGGCAAAGGGCTGGAGTAAGCGTAAAGAAGGTACTAAACGCAGGGAGAAATGCGAATCATGCAAGTCATGAAAAAAGAAGGGGAATGGCTCGTTGCACGCTTGACTGCTGCAGACGCTGCTGTTCCCATTGGGAACCTGCTGAGAGAGGGATGGAAGCTGCCTCGCAAGCAGGTCCATCTTTTATTTCAGCATAAAGAAGTGCTGATTGATGGTCAGCCTGTACCACAACACTTCACTGGAAAAGAAGGACAAGAAATTCGCTTGCACATGTGTAAGCCGGAGCCTCTCGGGATGGACCCAGTAGATCAGCCTGTAGATGTCTTGTACGAAGACGACCATCTGCTCATCGTCGAAAAAGAAGCAGGGGTTCTGTTGCATCCGACTGAACCACACCATCATTTGACCTTGGATCACATGGTCGCAGGTCATTTTTTTCGGACTGGACAGCAAGCAAAAGTACGGCATTTGCATCGACTCGATCAGGATACATCAGGAGTCGTCTTGTATGCCAAGCATCCGTGGGCGTCTGCCATCCTGGACGAGATGCTGCGGGAACGAGATATTAAACGCACGTATGTAGCTTTTGTCCATGGACAGCTGGCAAAAGATAGCGGAAAGATCAATGAGCCAATAGGTAAAGACCGCAATCATGCCACACGAAGAAGAGTTGCGCCTAATGGAGACGCAGCCGTCACTCACTACACAGTGCGACAAAGGTATCGCAACAGTACGCTGGTCGAATGCAGACTCGAGACAGGGCGGACGCATCAGATTCGTGTCCATCTCAGTCACATCGGTCATCCGCTCCTAGGGGATGTCTTGTACGGAGGCAAGCGTGATCTGATTAGCCGCCAGGCCCTTCATGCAGAAGTACTGCGGTTCGAGCATCCCTTTGGAGGTCAGTCTATCGAGGTGCGTGCATCGCTGCCTGCTGATTTGCTTGATTTGGAAAAGAGATTGCGATAAGTGCCAATGCATCGTTAGGTGAATAAACTGCCAGGGAGGACTCATGAGAGGGTGGTGTGATGAAACGACCCACAATCGGTATTCTGACCTGGCGGGAAGGCAAGAAGTTTGCAGAACCTGCCTATTTCCGACTTCTTCACCGGGCAGGACAAGAGCTGGGTAGTACCGTATTTCTTTTTTCGCCAAAGGATGTTCTGGCTGCCGGAAAACAGGTGAGAGGATTCGTCCTGGACAGTAATGGAAAATGGCAAGCTCGCATTTTTGAACGACCGGATGCTGTCTTTGACCGCTATCGTTATACCCCGACCCAAGCCTTCAAGGATTACGTAGCGTTTCGGCGCACGAGTAATTTTTTGTATGCAAACAATCGTCTGGCGAACAAATGGCGTGTTCATGAGGTGTTAGATCGGGATACCAGAATGCACAGGTGGCTCCCGGAGACCGTCTTGTACAATCGCGCCAATTTCGTAAAAATGCTGGGTCGCCACTCGTATTTGTACGTAAAGCCTTTGAACGGTACAGGTGGACGTAATATCCTGTGCATTGAGAAAACAGTGCAAGGCTACCGACTATTGGGACGAGACAAGCAGAGAGCCAAAATATCCACGGTCCTGAAACAGGTCGATTCTGTCCAACGGTGGGTAGATAACTGGACGAAGAAGGAGAAATACATCGTCCAGCAAGGGCTCCGATTGCAGCTTGTTCCGAAAAGAGCAGTAGATATGCGACTGCTGATTCAAAAAGATGGCGAGGGTGATTGGAAAGTCACGGGTCACGGGATGCGGGTGGGCGGAGAGCGCAGCGCTACTTCCAATTTGCACGGGGGAGGAAAGGCGATTGCCGTTCCTGAGTTTTTACGACCGCGCTTTGGAGAAGCACGTACTGCCGAAATCGTACGTGACTGTGAGCAGCTCGCTTATCAGACGGCAGAGTCGTTAGAGAACCATTTTGGACGTATGGTAGAATTCGGTCTGGACATCGGGATCGATGTGAACGGACGTGCATGGTTGATCGAGGTAAACCCCAAGCCTGCCCGAGAAGTGTTCCGCGAAATGGGGGCACTCCAACAGTACAAACATGCAATCACAAGGCCTCTCGAATACGCGATGTATCTGGCCAGGACCAAAGGGCGCGAGGAAAAAGAGAGCAAGTACTCGAAAGTGGCGTCGAGGCGATAACTCGTTGGTGTACGTAAGACAACAAGCCGGATCTGATGAGGTCCGGCTCTTTATATTGGATAACATAATGATTATTATGTAAACTAAATGATTCGCTTAGCAAAGCATTAGACATCTTGTGACATACGCACCATGTCAACCACCTGTATGCCATTCTCGAAGATAGGTTGATCGTAATGACGAAGAAAAAAATCCCGATCAATTCCAGTCATACGAAACCCGCATTTTTGATAAAGCGCGAGTTGGTCCACGCTTGAATTTCCTGTTCCTACCTCAATGGTCCGGTATCCGAGTTGCTTCGCTTGTTCGATGGCGTGCAACACTAATTTCTTCCCGATTCCTTTCCCTTGATGAGCTTCATCAACAACGACATTGACGAGCTCGATCGTGTCAGGACGGGTGGGCAACAAGACGTACACTCCGACCATCATTTCCTCATCGATAGCGACGTAGCACGAGCCCCGTTTGAGGTAACCTTCTACCAACGTCTGAGAGGGATCTGCAAGTAAAAGTAACTCCATAGGGGGAGTGGTTTCGAAGGCTAATGGCTGGATGATCATGTTTATTTTCTCCTTTTCACCATTGTCTGGCTACCGGTTGGTTATCGGTTCAGACAAGAGAGTCATTTCATGCGAGGTAATTCTTTGGTTTTTGTAATAGAAGTGATACTGATAACATTCCGTGGTAGAGAGCATCGCAGGCAAGAAGAGGGGGACATTTTCCGGTACCCCGGCGTTGTCCGGATGAAGCAGCCAGTCCAGCTCTTTCCACGCTAAAATCCCTTCATCGACCAAAATCGGGGTAGCAAATGTCACGTCCTCCGGTACTTCTGCGATAAAAGCATGCATCCCACCTGTAGACTCACCCTCAAGATCCCAGGAAACGATTCCTTTGTATTCTGCCGACGCTAAATGAATGCCCGTTTCCTCGAGGACCTCACGCAGCACACTAGCGAGCGGCGCTTCTCCTGGTTCCAGCTTGCCGCCGACGCCGTTCCAGAGACCCATGGTAGGGGGATGGAAGCGATTTAACAAGAGAAAACGGGTTTGTTGCTTGAGAAAGCAGATCGTGTACTTGATCATGAATGCACCACCTTGGTATGTGTCCTTCTGTGTCCCAAATCCAGCCTTTTCCTGTTTCATTGTAATGGACAAAGGTATATTGAACAATGAATTCAACGCAGAAAAGCAGGAGATGATTACCACCATCTCGAATAAGCATACAAACGACTTGGAGAAAAGTATCCGTCCGATTCTCGTGACGGTTTTTTCTACTTTCGAAAATAATAAATTTCGGTGGCGTGTTACAGGGTGAAAGTAGATGTGCATCTAAGGCTCGGCCGGAAAGCTGGGTGCAGCCAAGTAGTCTAATATTGTGACGGCGTAATAGTTCTGTCACATGATTATACCCCCTTGATTGTTGGCGAGAATGGGGAGAGAAGGAGTGATGAACGTGGAACAACTGCTTCAACTTGCGAAAGATTACTGGCCGGTTGCACTTTGCATCATCGTCGTGATCATGTTAGCTCAATGGATGGTGCGCAGTCTGGTTCGTATTATTTCCCTGCTTGTGGTGATTGGGGTAGTTCTTGTCCTCTTCTTCCAATTCAGTCCTGAAGAAGTTATCCAAATGGGTCGTCAAGCTGTGCAGGCCACACAGGAGGTCGTCGATAAGACGATCAAGCCTGTATTGGACGGAGAGCTGAAGGACGCAGATATTGCGTTTCAGCCAGATGGCAGCTATGAAGTAAGGACAGCGAGTATTCGCATCGTAGGGAAGAAAGGCGAGTCGAAGGCAACTGTCTATTACAAAGACGAAAAATGGGAAGTGGATATCGGTCAATTGGGCAAGATGTTCCAGGACCGTCTCGGCAAGGCTGAACAAGAAGGTACCACCATGTAAGAAGGACAGAGCACAAAAAGACGCAGGCCCAAGCTGAAGTGCACCCCTTATAGTGGACATTGGAAAAAACACGAGTGTTTTAAACCGATGATTCCTATAGGGGGTGTTTTTCGTTATGGCAAAAATGGGGCAAAAGTTTACGAATTATAGTCATGAAATCAAGATGGAAGCAATTCGCTTGTACATGGAGGAAGGATGGTCTAATCGAAAGATAATGGAACATCTAGGGATCCCAGACAGAGGCCGAGTCACTACATGGACAAAGAAGTTCAAGCAGTTGGGTGAATTCGGCTTATTGGATCAGAGAGGTCGACGTGACGAATACATGGATCAAAATCGATATGTCCAAAAATTAGAGAGGGAGAATTCGATGCTAAAAAAGTGTTTACAAATTTGGATGCGGGAGGTGTCCAAGAGAAGTACAATGCCATCGTGAAATTGACTGAGTGGTACCATGTAACAGAGTTATGTAAGCTATTCGGGGTCTCTAGAAGTGGATTCTATGCTTACAGAAAGCGGAGTTCACAAGACAAAGACCTTGTAATTAAGGAGTTCATTCAAAAGATCTATAGCAAATATGATGGGAAATACGGATATCGTCAAACGCAGCTCTTTCTACTTCAAGACTACAAGATATGGGTTAACCACAAAAAGGTCCTACGCCTCATGCAAGAGATGGGACTACGCTCCCGAGTACGCCGTAAACATCGATGCAACTATGCTTCTTCTATAGGGACACGTGTAGTTGAAAACTTATTGCAACGGAAATTTCATGCCAACTTACCGAATCAAAAGTGGGTTACTGACGTAACCCAATATCGTATCGGAGATACATGGTTGTACCTGTCTGCCGTCAAGGATTTGTTTAATAACGAAATCGTGGCCTACCATCTAGCGCAGCGCAATGACAATGATCTTGTTTTGCAGACTTTCAAGAAAGCCTTTCAAAATAAAGAGGACATGTCTGGACTGATCGTTCACAGCGATCAGGGATTCCAGTACACGTCCTATGCGTATCACGACATGCTGCCAAAGGTTGGAGCCCAAATCAGCATGTCACGCCGAGGCAATTGTTACGACAATGCCTCTATGGAGAGCTTCTTCTCGCATCTCAAAACGGAAGCGCTCTACCCTTATGATATCCGAACAGTAGACGAGGCACAAAGGAGAATTGAGGAATATATCCATTTTTACAACTCTACGAGGCCACAAAGAAAATTAAACAAGCTGACGCCGATTGAGTACCGGCGCCAGCTTGCTGCTTAGCTCTTTTTTTAGTGTCCACTAAATGGGGTCTTGACCAAGCGGGTGCTGCGTCTTTTCGTTGATAGCTTTATTCCTCTACTGTCATTTTGGGTGGGACGCGCAATTGGCTTGCTTGTTCATACGCATACGCGAAGCGAATCAAAGCAGGCTCAGAGAAGGCTGTGCCGGTAAAGACCACACCAAAAGGCTTGCCCGATGACGTGTAGCCAGCGGGTACCGTGACGGAAGGATAGCCTGCCCGTGCCGCAATCCCATAGCCTTGAACGCTTGGGAACAGGATGGAGTCCAGATCGTGCTCCTTTAGGACAGCATCAATGCCTTTTCCCTGAGACATTTCCAGATCTAACACGCGTTGGTTCAGATAAGCTGCCTCAGTCAGTGTTCCACTAGTAGCATCAGCGCGCTCAAGCAAGACTTGGCCAAAGCACAGGGCTTGTTCTTCGTGCTCACGATTGAATGCAATCACATCAGACAACGTACGGATTGGGTAGGAAGCAGGAAGCGTCTTTAAGTACGCGTTTACGCCTGATTTGAATTCATGCAGGAGTACGTTTGGTCCCCATTCTGTATTTTCACAAGGAAGCGTTACAGCGTCGATGACAGTTGCGCCTGCTGCTTTCAATTGGGCGATTGCTTCCTCGTACAGACTTTTTTCTTCTTCCTCGCATTTCTCCAGATAGTGCGAGCGGATGATTCCAATCCGTACCCCTTTCAGTCCATCTTTATCTAAGAATGGCTGGTAGTCAGAATGAGCGAGACCGACACTTTTGCCTGTGACTGGATCCTGCTCGTCTACACCAGTGAGAGCACCCAGTAGGATAGCCGCATCTTCTACCGTGCGAGCCATGGGGCCAGCTGTATCTTGACTAGTCGAGATCGGAATAATACCGCGACGGCTGATCAGGCCAACTGTCGGTTTTATTCCGACCACTGAGTTGCGGATAGAGGGATGGAGAATCGAGCCGGATGTCTCTGTACCGACAGCTACTACCGCAAAGCCCGAAGCGATGGCTGATCCTGATCCTGAGCTGGATCCTCCGACGTCAAAGTGGCCAGGGCCGTATGGATTGAGCACTTGTCCACCACGGGAGCTGTAGCCATTTGTCATATGGTCGGACATGTAGTTCGCCCATTCAGTCATGTTCGTTTTCCCTAAAATAATGGCTCCTGCTTCGCGAAGGCGAGTAGCCACGAACGAATCGGCAGAAGCATAGGAGTCTGCAAGTGCGAGCGAACCAGCCGTCGTATGCATTTGATCATGAGTAGCGATATTGTCCTTGATCAGGACAGGAATGCCGTGAAGTGGTCCACGGCTGCCTTTTTCTGACCGTTCTCGATCGAGTGCTTCGGCGATATGCAAGGCATCCGGGTTGACCTCACTAATGGCATTGACTGCGATCCCTTGTTTGTCGAATTGCGCAATCCGTTTCAAAAAGGTGAGGGTTAATTCCCGCGAAGTAGTGGTTCCTTGTTCCATTGCTTGTTGCCATTCACGTATCGTTGATTCATGGTTGAGGTCCATGGTATCCCGCCTTTTCATTCAGTTTTGATAGTTTCTATTTTACTAAATAGTAGGGACATTGTAACGGTGGAAACCTCCAAACAAACGACGACGCTATCTGGCACAAACAAAAAAGCTGACTCCGTGAAGGAATCAGCTTGGGCATTTCTTAGGCGTTGTTAGCTGCTGCCTGCAGTTTTGCTTTTTCTCCTGCTTCAACGAAACGATTGCGAGGATGCTCGCGGCATTCGTCCGAGCAGGAGCGCTTAAATGTTTGTTCACATTCTGTGCAGCAGAAGTGCTGCTTGTTGCAGAATGGGTTCGCGCAGTTTACATAGCGGTCTTCGACTTTCCCGCAGTAATGGCAGCGTCCGATGACGACATCTTCTTCCGTGTGATTGATCGGGACAGAGATGCGCTCGTCAAATACGTAGCATTTGCCATCCCACAAGCGGCCCTGTACCTCCGGATCTTTTCCGTAAGTAACGATTCCGCCGTGCAGTTGGTACACGTTCTCAAAGCCTTGGTCGAGGAGAACTCCTGTCAGTTTCTCGCAACGAATCCCGCCTGTGCAGTACGTGAGGACTTTCTTATCCTTGAACTGACTCATGTTATCGCGGATCCAGTCAGGAAACTCGCGGGAGGAGTCCACTTCTGGGCGAATCGCGCCACGGAAGTGACCGAGGTCGTATTCGTAATAGTTGCGGCCGTCCAGGATCACGATGTCATCTTGCTGCATCAATTCGTAGAACTCTTTTGGATTCAGATATTGACCCGTTTTTTCGTTCGGATCTACATCGTTTTCCAAGCGCCACGTGACAAGCTCTTTTTTCGGGCGAACAAAGATCTTTTTAAACGCGTGCTCATCCGACTCATCTATTTTAAACCACATATCCGCGAAACGCGGGTCTTTGCGTACGTATTCCATGTAAGCGTCTGTCTGTTCGATGGTACCGGATACCGTTCCGTTAATACCTTCTGGAGCGACGACAATCCGTCCCAAGAGGCCGTTATCCTTGCAATATTGCAGATGCTCCGCTGCATACTCTTCGTAATTTTCAATAGGAGTATACTTGTAATACAACAGAATGCGATATGGTTTTTGTACTTGCAATGTACAATCCACCCTTTCTTTAACCAATATTGATTTTTTCATGCAACGGTGATTATAACATATTGAAAAAAGTGATGCGTAGAAAATGAAAGGGAATTGTGAGCTTTTTATGAAAAAACGACTGTTTATCTGTGAAAAACGTCTCGACGTTTTTCATAAACGTGGATGTGGCCGCATGCGGTCAAACAAAACGGTCATGACCGTTTTGTTTCCTTGCTGGAAGGAGTGACTTCTTGTAAACTATGTAAGGATGATAGGTGAAAAGAGGAGAGACATATAATGAACATGACAAGTGATCGCGTAACCGCTCAGGTGAAAATAAAAAAACTCCATCCCGATGCAGTGATCCCCCAGTACGCTCGTGCGATGGATGCAGGATTTGATTTGGTGGCGGTAGAGGACGTCATTATTGCCCCAGGACAGTCTGCCAAAGTGCCAACGGGTTTGGCATTTGCCTTGCCAGAAGGCTTTGAACTACAAGTCCGTCCACGCTCCGGTATCAGTGCCAAAACAAAGCTCCGCCTTTCGAATTCACCAGGAACCGTCGATGCTGGTTATCGCGGTGAGGTGTGTGTCCTTGTTGACAATATCCGTATTCCAAGCCAGGAGCGTACAAACGTATGTCTGGATGCAAGTGAGAAAGAAACGACAGTCGAGCAGGTAGTCGATAGCAACAGCTATCTGATCAAAAAAGGCGACCGCATAGCGCAAGGCGTCATTGCAATTGTTCCAATCGCTCTGTTTGAAGTGGTGGATGAGCTGGATGAAACAGAGCGGGGTGCTGGAGGATTTGGTAGCAGCGGTATCAAAGGATAAGCGTCATAGATAAAGGAAGCAACAATAGCCCCTTCCCCCATATTCGGTGCTCGGACCGCAGGGAGGAAAGGGGCTTTTTCATTCGTTTTTACACTTTTGCGGTTAAAAACCGATCGATGCGCGACTGATCCTCTTCAGTGAGGGATCGGCCATCTGCTTTTACAAACACACAAGCGCCGTACACCCAATCCAAATATCCATCAGAAGTGATAGGGAAGTTGTTTGCTTCTACTCCTCTTGCATCTTCGTTCACAATGAGGGAGATCCCCTCGAGATGATCGTCTGCCACTACCTCATAATCCCCTTCGACCAGATCCTGCAGATCATCCATTCCTTCTACTTCCGCAGCGACAGCTGGTTCATGCGGGCGCTTTACATATACGGTAATCATGTACCATCACTCCTCTTTCTTCATCATAACCGATACGGCGATTAGACGCGACAGGACAACGGATGGGGTATCGTTCACTGGATATCCTAATGGGGATTACTGTTGAGGGGACATGGACATGAACTTAGTGACAGGGAAGTTGTATTGGCCAGAAACACTGCCTAATCCAACCCGGTATCCTGAACTCTCCGC
Organism: Brevibacillus choshinensis; assembly: GCF_001420695.1. Taxonomy (NCBI): domain Bacteria; kingdom Bacillati; phylum Bacillota; class Bacilli; order Caryophanales; family Paenibacillaceae; genus Brevibacillus; species Brevibacillus choshinensis. The sequence goes on from NZ_LJJB01000007.1 coordinate 1,300,889, forward strand.
GGATATGATGTGCGATGTTGTCATTGTCGGCGGAGGTGAAGCGGGAGCGTTATGCGCATATTATTTAATGCAGCATGATGTAGACATTGTACTGGTGGATAAGCGTCAGATTGCTCAAGGCAGCAGCAGTGCCAATACGGGTCTGCTGCAATTTGCCAACGACAAATCATTAACCTCATGTATGCATTCTTTTGGAGAAGAAAAAGGGGTCCGATTTTATCAATTGTGCAAACAAGCGGTGGATCAACTGGAAGGGATATCGCAGTCGATCGGTATTTTTCCTGATTATAGGAGACGAGATTGCCTCTACTACGCAAGTCAGACAGACGACATAAAAGCGTTGCAGCTTGAATATCAGAACTTGAAAAAGCACGGATTTCCCGTCCGTTACTTGGAACAGACAGAAGTAGAAAAGCGTTTTTCTTTTTCAAAGTCTGGGGCCATTTATTCAACTGGCGATGCAGAAATCAATCCGTACAAGTTGGCCAATGGAATCATCGAGGATGCAACACGCAAAGGTACGCGTGTCTTTAATCATACAGAGATTGTGAATTATAAGGTTGAGGCTGGAGACACGGTAATTCTCACGAAGAAAGGGAATCGAATTCGATGTAAGAGGGTTGTCTTTGCTACGGGATACGAGACTCAGACCATGAAACGAAACCCAAATGCGATCTTGTCCACCAGCTCAGCTATTGTCACCAATCCGGTGGAGGCGTTTCTCGGGTGGCCAGGTACCTGTCTGATCTGGGAAACGGCCCGCCCTTATTTGTACATACGTACCAGTTGGGAAGGTCGCATTATCGTAGGCGGATTGGATGAACCCAATGTTGAACCGCAAAAGAGAGATGCATCCCTATTGGGTAAACGCGATCAACTACTTAAAAAGGTACAAGAGCTTTTCCCGCAGATTCCACTTCAGGCAGACTACTACTGGTCTGGTACCTTTGCTGGGACTCATGACGGGTTACCTATTTTTGGGGAACAGGATGGATATCCGAACTGTCTATTTTCTCTCGGCTACGGCGGGAATGGAACTGTGTATGCTACGATCGGAGGGCAGATTATCGCTGATATGATTCTCAAAGGGAGTCATCCGGATGCGGAACTCTTTTCATTTCAACGCAGCGAACACGAAACCGTACCTATGTAATTTCGTTCGGAAAGCGGCTTGTCAATGGTGACAACCCGTTTTCTTTTTTAGTACTTAGTTCCTAATTCTGAAAATATGGTTAGAGTGTGACAAAGAAAGGAGGTGAAACATTTGGCTTCCAAGTTTTTGAAAATTGCCACTGTTTACTTTGTTCTCGCCATTATTTTGGGGATCGTAATGGGAATTACCAAAGCATTTCAGTACGCTTCAGTTCATGCACATCTTAATCTCGCGGGGTGGGTCACACTTGCGATCATTGGATTAATATATCGAGCTTATCCACAAGCAGCCCAAAACAAGCTGGCTACTTGGCATTTTTGGCTGCACAACATTGGTCTACCGCTCATGCAAGGCTGTTTGTTCTTAATGATCCTAACCGGCACAGAGTCTTTCGTCGTAGGGACAATTATAGGGTCATTAGTATTGGGACTTGGCATCGTATTTTTCTTCATTAATGTGTGGAAAACGGTAAGAGACTAGACGGAAAAGTTGTGAGTAACCAGTGTATCTTGGGATTCTCCCGGGTACGCTGGTTTTTTCGTTAAGGATACTCGAAGGTACAACGTGCATAGAAAGAGTTGGAATGAGTCAAGATAGTCCTATCTTCTTACAGGAGAAGGGGGATCAGCCTATGCAAAAGAGCATGCAGAAGAGACGTGCGATGAAGACGTCCGAACCTCTGTATCCCACACTCCTCAAGACAATTCAACAAGCGTTTCAACTGAAGAAAAACCCTCTTCCATGGCCAAAGGCTATCACTGCTGGCATTTGTTCGGGCATCCCGGTGTTGATGGGGCTCTCGGCAGGAAATTTGCAGTACGGGATGCTTGCTGGTATCGGAAGCTTTTCCTATTTGTATGTCGCCAATATACCGTACGCCCAGCGAGCGAAAAAGCTGTTCTTCGTCATGGTTGGTCTAGCCTTGGCAGTAGGACTGGGTACATGGGTCGCTCCACACCCGCTCACATCAGCATTCCTCGTTGGATTGATCGGTGCGATGGTCACGTTCCTCTTTGGAGCCTACAAAGTCCAGGGACCTGCGGCTATTTTTTTTGTCCTAGCTTTCTCCTTGTCTACTGGGATGCCACTCGATCCGTCTGCCGCTCTTCTGCGTACAGGGCTCGTTTTTCTAGGAGGAGCCCTGGCTTGGATCCTGGGAATGATGGGATGGGTACGCAATCCACATGGTCCAGAGACGACCGCCGTGAGACTTGTTTATCAGGAGCTTGCTGCTTATATCGATTCTGTGGGAAGCAGAAAAGCACAAGAGGGAAGGCAAAGGCTTGTACCTGTACTGAAAGCAGCAGAAGAGACCCTTTCAGCAGGTCAAGTACCGTGGCAAAGCTCCGGGCAATATCAAAGGTTGCTGTTGTTAAATGATCAAGCGAACGCGATTTTTCTCGACGTACTGGAATATTCGGAAAAAACGGGGGATAGGCTCCCACCACAGATTGGGCGTTCGGTTCGTTCCATTGCCGGATCCTTGAATGAGAAGAGGAAGAGGAAAGATTGGCACATACAGGTGGAGGAGACGGAAGAGGAGGACAAAACCATACAGCGACTTCAAGCCAACGTACGTGAGGCAAACGATATATTGTCTGATCCTTTCCCGCCGGAACCATCACAGAATGAGAAAAGACTGTCTCTTTGGGCAGTTCTCGGTGGTTCCTTTGATAAAAACTCGATCGTATTTCTTACTGCGATCCGCTACGGCTTGATTCTCACAGTAGCAGCGATTGTTGCTTACTCGTTCGAATTGAATCGGTCATACTGGGTCACCTTATCCTGCGCTGCTGTCATGTCAGGGGCGACGATCATCGCCACCTTTCACCGGGCGATCCAACGATCAATTGGCACACTCGTTGGGATTATGGTAGCGACCATTATTTTGGCTGCACAGCCTCACGGATTGATCATTGCGGTTCTCATTATGCTTTTGACAGCACTAACTGAGCTTGCCATTGTTCTCAACTATGGCTTAGCTGCCTTTTTTATTACGCCAAACGCACTGATTCTGGCAGATAGCATGGGGCAAAACCACAGCCTGTCGTTCTTTGCTTCCGCGAGAATGACGGATGTCATCATAGGTTGTGTGATTGGCCTGGTGGGGACGCTACTGATCGGTAGACGAAAGGCATCGAGCCTTCTCCCGCATCTCATTGCCAAAACGATCCGGAGCCAACAGCAGTACTTGTTGACGCTGTTCTCTGATCACAGAAAGAACTTAGAACTCAAACAATCGCTGGAACGAAGAAAAATGCAGACGAATCTCAGTAACTTAAAAATCGTATATACGACAGCTACTGGCGAGATTCCAAGCAATAAAACGAAGCTGGAATACATGTGGCCCGTCATTTTCTCCATCGAGCAGGTCGGATATTTGCTCGAGTCTAGCCTGAAATCCTCACGCTGTCCCATTTTACCCGACACGACGCTCTCTCAGCTGTTACTCGTCTTTGAGACTATGGCCAAATCGGCCGAACAAAAGATACCGCTGGGGAAGAAACAGATTCCGGAAATAAACGGATTTCCTCAGTTGGAAAAAGAAATCCGAGAATTACAGGACGCTCTGCAAATGAGTAGCAAGGCTTAGCATCACAAGCCCTTCCGTATCGGAAGGGCTTTTTTGCGCAAGTCGAGTGCCCAATTTTGCAACATAGCTAAATGACCCCCGAACTTAGCCTACCTTTTGGGCATAGTGTAGATGGAAATATCGTTGACAGGAAGGAAAAGGAAGGTATAATTCTAAATAGCTAAGTAATCCGATTAAATAAGTGTGAATTAAAAGGAGTGAAGAATGTTACATGAGCAAGACGCCTATCACGATCCAAGCGTTGTGGAAACAAATCGGGTTCATCGCAATAGCAGCTGCTATCGGTGGATGCTCGGCAGCAACGAGTACGACTCCTAGTACTGGCAAAGATCAATCAACGGAGGCAGGTGCTGCTCCAGCTGTTGAGTTATTAAACGTTTCCTACGACCCTACCCGCGAGTTTTATCAGGATGTGAACAATGAATTTGCTACGGAATGGAAGCAGAAAACGGGGCAGACTGTTACGATCAAGCAATCCCATGGCGGGTCTGGGAAGCAATCTCGTTCAGTGATTGATGGCTTGGAAGCGGATGTGGTGACACTCGCGTTGGCGTACGATATCGATGCGATGGCCGAGCGCGGATTGATTCCCGCCGATTGGCAAAAGAAGCTGCCGGACAATAGCTCACCGTACACCTCCACGATCGTCTTTCTCGTGCGTAAAGGAAATCCAAAGCAGATTAAAGATTGGGACGATTTGATCAAGCCTGGTATTTCAGTCATTACTCCGAATCCGAAAACATCTGGCGGTGCACGTTGGAATTACTTGGCCGCATGGGGCTATGCTCTGGAAAAGAACAACCATGATGAAGCAAAAGCCAAGGAGTTCGTGACCAATCTGTTTAAAAATGTACCTGTGCTTGACTCCGGTGCGCGGGGTTCAACCACGACCTTTGTTGAGCGTGGGATTGGGGATGTCCTGATCGCATGGGAAAACGAAGCCTATCTTGCGGTCAATGAGCTGGGGAAAGACAAGTTTGAAATCGTGAACCCGTCGCTCAGTATTCTGGCTGAACCCCCAGTTACCATCGTAGACAAATATACGGATAAGCATAAGACGAGAGAAGTTGCCGATGCGTATTTGCAGTTCTTGTACAGTAAAAAAGGGCAAGAGCTGGCAGCCAAACATTCCTACCGTCCACGTGATAAAGAAGTGCTCAAAGCCCATACCCCAGCTTTTCCTGAGATCAAGCTGTACACGATTGACGAATGGTTTGGAGGATGGACAAAAGCTCAAAAAGATCATTTCTCCGATCAAGGCATCTTCGACCAGATTTACAAGCCATAACCACTCTTAACCATCAGAGGAGTTATCTCCATGAGAAAATCATTGCGCAACAGAGGGTTTCTGCCTGGCTTTGGCATGACCATGGGCTACACCATCATTTACCTAAGCCTGTTAGTGCTCATCCCTCTGTCTGTCTTGTTTTTAAAGGCCTCGACGATGAGCTGGGAACAGTTCGTCGGAACGATCCTCGATACCAGGGTGCTCGCTTCGATCCGCGTAAGCATCTTGTCCTCCTTCTTTGCTGCCTGTGTCAACGCGGTATTTGGGGTACTCGTGGCGTGGGTGTTGGCTCGCTATCAGTTTTTTGGGAAGCGCATCATTGATGGAATCGTCGATCTTCCGTTTGCTTTGCCAACGGCAGTCGGAGGGATTGCCTTGACCTCGATTTATGCAGAGAATGGCTGGCTCGGACAGTATTTAGCCGAGTGGGGGATCAAGGTCGCGTATACTCCGTTAGGCATCTGGGTCGCCCTGACTTTTATCGGTCTACCCTTTGTGGTTCGTACGGTGCAGCCTGTCTTGCAAGACTGGGATCTCCAAATGGAGGAGGCAGCTGCCACGCTAGGCGCGACACGGTGGAGTACGTTCATTCGCGTCATTTTGCCTCATTTGCTACCTGCGATTATCACTGGATTTGCGCTCGCATTTGCTCGTGCACTGGGTGAGTATGGCTCTGTCGTGTTTATATCTGGGAACATGCCGCTAAAGACGGAAATTGTCCCCCTGTTGATCATGACGAAGCTGGAGCAATTTGACTACGCTGGAGCAACTGCAATCGCGACGGTCATGCTGGTGGCTTCCTTCGTGATGCTGCTCATCATCAACTACCTGCAATGGAGAATCAACAAATTTGATGCCGCTCGATAGGAGGTGCCATGCGTGAAGCATTTGACCGAGCCACGCTATATACGCTGGTTACTAATCGGCCTTGCTCTGTTATTTCTCGCGCTGTTTCTGATCTTGCCGCTCATCGCTGTGTTTACGGAAGCGTTCAAGCAGGGAGCACAAGTATTCGCTGCTTCCATCGCAGAGCCTGAGACATTGTCTGCTGTGAAACTGACATTGTTTGTTGCGGCCATCAGTGTGCCTCTCAATGTAACGTTTGGGATTGCGGCAGCCTGGGCCATCGCCAAATTTTCCTTCCGTGGTAAAAATGTGTTGCTCACCCTGATTGACCTGCCCTTTGCTGTATCGCCTGTTATCGCCGGACTTATTTTTGTCCTGTTGTTCGGGAGTCAGGGGATCTTGGGACCTTGGTTAGAGGCAACAGACATCAAAATCATTTTCGCCGTTCCTGGCATTGTGCTGGCGACGACCTTCGTCACTTTTCCTTTCGTTGCCCGAGAATTAATACCGATCATGGAAGCGCAAGGAAAAGACGAGGAAGAGGCAGCTGTATCTCTGGGCGCAAGCGGATGGAAAACATTCCTTCGTGTGACGCTACCCAATGTGAAATGGGGACTCCTGTACGGCGTTATTTTGTGTAACGCTCGTGCGATGGGCGAGTTTGGGGCGGTATCTGTCGTCTCCGGCCACATTCGGGGAATGACCAATACGCTGCCACTGCATGTGGAAATCTTGTATAACGAGTACCAGTTTGCTGCCGCCTTTGCCGTGGCCACACTCCTCGCTGTACTTGCGCTCGTCACGTTAATCGTCAAGAGCTTGATCGAGTGGAAGACGGAGAAACAGCACAGCGTGGAGGAAGAGCAACACCACTACGAGGGATCAGGAGAGAGAGCCGTATGAGTATAGAGGTCGTCAACATTACCAAATCGTATAAAAACTTTACGGCGTTGAGTGACGTCAGCCTGCAAATACCCGAGGGTGAGCTGGTAGCTCTGCTGGGCCCGTCCGGATCTGGGAAAACGACCTTGCTGCGTTTAATTGCGGGTCTTGAGCAGCCAGAGCAAGGAAGTATTCTATTTAACGGGGAAGACAATACCGATCGCGACGTGCGGGAGCGGCGCGTTGGTTTTGTGTTTCAGCACTATGCTTTGTTTCGGCACATGAATATCTTTGACAACATTGCGTTTGGTTTGACAGTACGTTCACGCAAGACTCGTCCGAGCAAGCAGGAAATTCACGAACGGGTGCATTCACTTTTGAAGCTGGTGCAGCTCGAGGGACTGGCACACCGTTATCCCTCACAGCTGTCTGGTGGTCAGCGTCAACGCGTTGCCTTGGCTCGTGCACTAGCGGTAGAGCCCAAGTTTTTGCTGCTCGATGAGCCGTTTGGCGCGCTTGATACAAAGGTCAGACAGGAGCTGAGGCGGTGGCTGCGCCATTTGCACGGCAAGCTCGGCCTGACCATTTTGTTCGTCACACACGATCAGGAGGAAGCGATGGAGCTGGCGGATCAGGTAGTGGTCATGAACGAAGGCAGAGTCGAGCAGGTAGGCTCACCTGAGGAGATCTACAACCGCCCCGCCAATCCGTTTGTCTACAGCTTTCTAGGGCGCGTGAACCTGTTTCACGGGAGAATCCGTGATGGGAAGGTACAGCTGGGCGAGGCAGAATTTGAAACACAGTGGGGGCAAAAAGCGGGAGAGTATCCAACGATCGGATATATGAGACCGCATGATGTGGAAATCTCATTGGTCCCACAATTGGGCCAGTCTGTCAAAGCGCAAATCAGGCATATTTCGTTGCTCGGTCCGATTATACGACTCGATCTAAAGAGGTTGGACACTGAAGAAGTGTTTGAGGCCGAGCTGACTCGCCAACGCTTTATGGAGCTGCAGCTCGAGGAGAACAGCATGGTATACGTTACGCTGCACAATGTGTCCTTTTACGTGGATTCACAGCCTGCGATGACTCCGGCTCCCATGCTCGTACCGCTGAGAGTCAGTATGTAAAGAAAACGGAACGAACCGGACTGCTTTTTGAGCAATCCGGTTCTTCTTGTGTCCGATACGGCCTTACTCGCCGCGTTGTTTCGAACGTGTTTCTTCTTTTCCGACTGTCGTGGAAGAGCGGGTCTGCGAAGGATTCTCCTTGTTGCCCATTTCGTTTTTTACGCCGTTTTTCTTGGACATTCTCCCTACCTCTTTCTTACATGCTGGAATGGAAGTTCTGTGCTAGCTTTCCCAGATTTCCTTTCTTCTATTGATAAAAGCGGCTTTGCTTTTTGCATTATGAGGCTAACTCTGATAAGATAAGTGTTTGAACGATTCAAAAAAGGCAGGTATTGCGACGATGATAAGCACTCAGAACGTGACGCTGCGCTACGGCAAGCGCGCACTGTTTGAAGATGTATCCATTAAGTTTACCCCGGGTAACTGTTACGGCCTCATCGGCGCGAACGGTGCGGGTAAGTCCACATTTGTTAAAATTCTCTCCGGAGAGATCGATCCGACCAGTGGACATGTCTCTATCACACCAGGCGAGCGGATTGCGGTATTGAAACAAAACCATTTCGAGTTTGACGAATTCGAAGTGTTGAAGACCGTTATCATGGGTCACAAAAGACTCTATGAGATCATGGAAGAAAAAACGGCGCTCTACATGAAAGAAGACTTCTCTGAAGCGGACGGCAACCGCGCATCCCAGCTGGAAGGGGAGTTCGAGGAACTGAACGGTTGGATGGCGGAGGCTGATGCTGCGAGCCTCTTGATCGGTCTAGGCATCACGACAGATTTGCACGACAAGCAAATGAAAGATCTGTCCGGTACTGAGAAAGTTCGCGTACTCCTGGCACAAGCGTTGTTCGGAAATCCACACGTTTTGCTTCTTGACGAGCCGACGAACCACTTGGACATCGAGTCCATTCGCTGGCTGGAAAACTTCCTGGCGGATTATGAGAACACCGTTATCGTGGTATCCCATGACCGTCACTTCCTGAACAAAGTGTGCACGCACATCGCCGATATCGACTTCGGCAAAATTCAAATGTACGTAGGGAACTACGACTTCTGGTACGAGTCCAGCCAATTGGCACTGAAAATGGTTCGTGATCAGAATAAGAAAAAAGAAGAAAAAATGAAGGAACTGCAAGAGTTTATCGCGCGTTTCTCTGCCAATGCTTCCAAGTCCAAGCAGGCGACTTCGCGTAAAAAGCTGTTGGAGAAAATTACGTTGGATGACATTCGTCCGTCCAGCCGCAAATATCCGTTCATCAACTTCAAGCCTGAGCGCGAAGCAGGGAAAAACCTGCTGCAAATTGAGGGCCTGAGCAAAACCGTCGAAGGGGAAAACCTGTTTGATAAGCTGCACCTTGCTATCAATAAAGGGGATAAGATCGCATTTGTCGGACCGAACGAGATGGCAAAAACTACGTTCTTCCAAGTTTTGATGGGTGAAGTGCAACCGGATAGCGGTACATTCGAGTGGGGCGTTACCACTTCCCAAGCGTACTTCCCAAAAGACAATTCCGAGTACTTCGATACAACGCTCAGTCTGGTTGACTGGCTCCGTCAATACTCCAAAGAGCAAGACGAGACCTTTATTCGCGGATTCCTGGGACGCATGCTGTTCTCTGGGGATGAAGCCCTGAAAAAAGCGAACGTTTTGTCCGGGGGAGAAAAAGTTCGTTGCATGCTGTCCAAAATGATGCTGGCAAGCGCAAACGTCCTCATCATGGACGAACCGACGAACCACTTGGACCTCGAATCCATCACCGCATTGAACAACGGAATGATCGACTTCGAAGGCACGCTGCTGTTCGTATCACATGACCATCAATTCGTACAAACAATCGCAAACCGCATCATTGAGTTCACGCCAAAAGGAGTCATCGACAAAATGATGACCTACGATGAATACTTGGAGAGCGATGAAATCAAGCGTCTTCGCGATGAGCACTACGCGTAAGCCTACCTGCGTATGATTAGAAAACTTGGCTTTGCCAAGCCTTTGTGCTGGTGAAGCACTAGTTGCACTTATACTATCTACCTTAGATTTTTAATACTTTCAGATAGTATAAAAAGCCCTTGACCACGTTGCAAAAATCGTGAGTCAAGGGCTCTTTTGTTTTGGTTACGATGGTGTTTCCTCGATGAATTCTAGTTTGTGTAAAAATGCTTCTTTGCTCGTAAAAATGAGCCGTTCCTTTCTAGGGACCGTAAAATACACCACGATGTACTGATCATCTACATATTCAACGATGCCCCGTTTTTTCGGTCGTTCGATTGTCTTCACCGATTTGTTCAACCAATCGTCCATGCGTACTTTCCTCCTGCTCGTTACATGCTCCCATTATATCAGACTCGGGCATGACGCCCAATTGTATGTACAGTCAGCGCGATGCGAAATAACAGTTGATCCTGTCCATTCTCGGGGTGTAGTCCTGTCAACTCGCGAATGAGCTGGAGCCGATATTTAATCGTATTTTTATGGACGAAGAGTCGGGTAGCTGCATCCACATGATTTCCGTCCGCTTGTAGAAAGACATGCAACGTTTGCAGCAGCTGTCCGTTTTTTTCTGCATCATATTGTGTAATTTTACCCAAGCATTCCTGGGCCAGCACTTTCGCCTCAGAGTTCGGTTGCTCGGCAAAAAGAATCCGTTCGAGAGCAAGCTCACGATAATGCTGGATATGAAAGGAGGGAAAGCCCGGCGTCAAATGTGCGTAGCGATGCGCTTGCAGAGAGGTGCGTAAGCTGATTTGTGCTTCTCGATAGCTCTGAGGGATCCCTGTCCAACCGAGATGACATCGCCCGACACCAATAGAAACGGGATAAGTTCTGTACGACGGCAGGACGCTCATCAACCAGTCGATCTGTTCTTCCACAGAAGCAGATTCTTTGGACTCTGTAGGAACGAGCAACAAAATATGATTATCACGGTCGAGTCCAGAGAGAATACTCCGTACGGTTTTGGAAAGGGCTCTGTTGATCATTTCCAGTAGCGAATGATTCTCCTTCCACGAGGTTATGCTCGTCTGGTCATTCACATCAACGCTGATCGCGACAGCGACATAGTGATCATGGATTTCCCAGCCTACTTCTTCGGCCCTGCGTGTAAGTACATCCTCGGGACCCGCATGTCCACTGACAAGCCAGTGCAAAAAATCGTTGCGAAAGCGCTGATACGTCTCGCTTACTGTTCGTTGCCGCTCCATTTCGAGGGAGAGGAGAGCTGCGCTTTGCTCGATGGCGACCTTCTCCCATCCATGCAAGTCACGATGCAATTCTTTGAGCAGGATTCCGCCCTGTATGTGCTGCCCCAAATGGAGCCATCGGACATATGAGCCATTCTCGAGCGGTACGAGAGGTTGTTTTAACAAGGAAAGGGGAGACTGCTGTCCGCACTGCTTGTCAATCCAATCGAGATCGGGAAAGAGAGCAGCTGTTGGGGAAGCCCATTTCCAGCGTAGTGAGGGGGAATAGACGCATACAGGCGTCTGAAGAATCTCCTGGAGCAGATAAGCAAGTTCTCTTACGGGCGCACCCGACGTCAAATGCTGGTGAAATCGTTCGTAGATGGCATGGGTCTGGTCAAGCTCCGTTCGCTGCTTGTCATTGATGTAGCGAACGACTGGGACGATCACGTCCGACCAAGCTTTTTCCATGGGAAAAGAGAGGATGGGCATTTGCTTGCGGACGGCGTGCTGGGTGACGGCGTCTGGTAGCGATTCAATATAACGTCCCAGCTTGATCGATAGGCCGGGTGTTCCTACTTCGTACAAGGAGTCGATGAGTCGAATTAAACCAGCTTCGTTCGGTTCTTTTTGGGCGATGAAAGGAAACCCGGTCGTCAAAACAAATTCTCCAGGTCGAAGCCACCTGTGTCCATCGGGTGAGTCAAAGGAAGTGACCCCCTGCAGTTCCTTGTCCAAAAAAGCCTCGCCTGCGAGCACGGCATGTTCATCAAAACCTCCGACTGCAATCAATTCGCGCACCGTGATCATGCGACGCCTCCTTTTCGTTCTCGGTTTATCGTAAATGGACAAAGAGTAGACAGCTTTTCTGGTAAATCGAACAAAGGAAAAGAGCGAATCTTTCGATAATCTTAGATTACATGTCCCGTTGGTATGTCTGCAATGGGACAAATTGAACAAAACAGGGGGATTTGCATGAAAGCTAGAGACTGGCTGGGCGTACTTCCGTTCGTTGGGATGCTAGGAGGCATACCGTTTGTCAATCAAGTAGAACCGTATGTGCTCGGTATGCCATTTGTCCTGTTTTGGATCGTGCTGTGGGTCGTTCTGACTTCGGTCATCATGGCTATTGTGAACCGATTGGATCCCGCTACGCGAGAGGAGGAGAACAACGGATGAATATTGCCTTAATCATCATTTTTGCCGTTCTTCTGCTGGCGATTTACTCCGGCATTCGTGCTCAAAAGGGGAAAGACATGAATATGGAGCAGTGGTCCGTTGGTGGCAGAGGATTTGGCTCTATCTTCATTTTCCTGCTCGTAGCTGGCGAGATTTACACCACCTTTACGTTCCTCGGCGGCAGTGGCTGGGCTTACTCCAAAGGGGCTCCATCCTATTACGTCCTGTCTTATATTGCTCTCGCTTACGTGATTTCCTACTGGCTCTTGCCGCCGATCTGGCGCTATGCCAAACAGCATAGACTTGTGTCTCAATCCGATTTTTTTGTCAGCAAATACAATAGCCCGATTCTCGGTATTTTGGTTGCGGCAGTGGGTGTCATCGCAATCATTCCGTATCTGGTCTTACAGTTTAAAGGCCTTGGCATCATCGTCTCCGAAGCATCCTATGGTTCGATAACTCCAGCGGCAGCCGTATGGATTGGTGTGATCGGTGTCACGATCTACGTCATGATTTCGGGCATTCATGGTTCAGCGTGGACCGCAGCCATCAAAGATATTTTGATCTTCTTCGTGGTGGTCTTTATGGGTCTGTATTTGCCGTATCACTATTACGGCGGGATCCAGCCCATGTTTGAAGCGGTGGAATCCGCCAATCCAGGGTTCCTGAAGTTTCCGGATGAAGGCTTGAGTGTCTCCTGGTACATCTCCACGGTGTTGATCACGGTTTTTGGCTTTTACATGTGGCCGCATACCTTTGGCTCTGTCTTTTCTGCAAAAAACGCGAATGTGTTTCGCAAAAATACGGTGATGCTGCCGCTTTATACGATCATGCTCCTGTTCGTGTTCTTCGTGGGTTTTACGGCGATCCTGCAAGTTCCTGGATTGAAAGGAGCGGATGGCGACCTTTCGTTGCTGCGGTTGTCTTTACAAACGTTTGATCCATGGATCGTTGGCGTTATTGGTGCGGCTGGATTACTGACTGCACTCGTACCAGGCTCGATGCTCCTGATGACAGCGGCTACTCTGCTGGCAAAGAACGTCTACAAGGTCATGGCTCCAGACGCTTCCGAAATGCGCATTGCTCGTGTCGCCAAATTGCTGGTTCCCGTCATATCGCTGATCTCGCTGTACTTTACGTTGAGTGGAGGGGATACACTCGTTACGTTGCTACTGATGGGCTACAGCTTGGTCACACAGTTATTTCCCGCGTTACTGTTCAGTCTCCGGCCACAGCCTTGGGTGAATAAATACGGAGCTTTCGCTGGCATTTTAGCAGGTGTGCTGATGGTGGCGTATGTCACCGTTTCCAAAGTGACGATCGCTACGGTATTTCCAGACTGGCCAGCAGCCATAAAAGATTTGAACGTCGGTGTCGTTGCCTTGCTCGTGAATATCCTCGTGATGTTTGGAGTGACGCTGGTGACCCGAATCATATTCGTACCGAGCCGACAGACAGCAACCTCAGAGGGATCATCGACGATTTAAAAGAAAGCACAGACATTTGAAAAGGATGAAGGAGGCAATCACATGGCAGATACAGTGTTTCTCAATGGACAGGTAATTACAGTGGATGCAGATAATTCGGTAGCGGAGGCAGTGGCCGTCAAAGACAACCGCATCGTTGGAGTAGGTACCAACGCAGAAGTGGAGCGATTCATCACAGCACAGACCAGGGTGATTGACTTGCAAGGAAAGAGCCTGCTTCCGGGCTTCATCGATGCGCACTTGCATATCACCATCTATGGCACAAACAAGCTGGGAGTCGATTGCAAAGCGCGATCGATCACTTCGATCAGCGAGCTGCTTGATGCTCTCAAAGAACAGGCACAACAGACTCCAGTGGGGGAGTGGGTCAGGGCATGCGGCTTCGACGAAAGTCTCATGATGGAGAAACGCTACCCGACGATCGCTGAACTGGATGAGATTTCAATCGAGCATCCGATTTTTGTCATGCGAACATGTGCGCATCATTCGATTGCGAACAGCGTGGCGATGGCAATCGCAAGATACGACAGGGATACGCCAGATCCACAGGGAGGACGGATCGATCGAGATGACAGTGGTGCATTGACTGGATTTCTGGTAGAAACTGCACATATGAAGATGTTTGAACTTGCTGCTTTTACGGAAGCGGAGTACAAGCAGGGACTTCGCCTGGCTTCAGAAGATTTTGTCGCACATGGGATCACGAGTGTACATGACGCAGGTGGCTACGGACCGGACAACTATCGGGCTATGCAAAAAGCAGTGCAAGAAGGGGATGTAAAAGTAAGAATTTATGCAATGATATGTGCGCTCAATCAGTCGGAAGATTTCGTCCGCAAGATGATCGATGCAGGTATGGTAACCGGTACAGGGGACGAACGCTTTCGGATCGGTCCAGCCAAAGTGTTTACGGACGGTGCCAGCATTGCACCAACCATGGCGATGAGAGAACCATTCGACAGCCGACCGGATGATTGTGGAATTCTCTACTATGAACAGGACGAGTTGAATACGATTTTGGGAGAGGCTCATGCAAAGGGCTTCCAGATTACCGCGCATGCTCAGGGCGACCGGGCGATAGAGATGCTCCTCAATTGCTACGAAGCAGCACTGGCGGCTCATCCACGTGAAAATCATCGACATCGGATTGAGCATGCGGGTGTATCAGCTCCTGATTTGATCGAACGGATGGCTAGAATAGGAGTAGTTCCGATTCCCAACCCCGCTTTTATTTACGACTACGGTCATACCTACGTGAAGAACATCGGGAAGCGCGTAGGCCATATGTTCCCGGCGAGAGACCAGATCGACAATTGCATCATTGCAGCCGGTGCATCCGATAGTCCGGTGACAAACTTCCAGCCTCTGATCGGGATTCATGCTGCGGTCAACCGTTTGAGCAAGACGGGTCAGGAAGTCGGTATTAATCAACGAGTAAGTGTCATGGAAGCGATCCGAATGTTTACCTGGAACGGAGCGTACGCCAGTTTTGAGGAAGGGGTGAAGGGAAGCATCGAGATCGGTAAATTGGCAGATCTGATCGTGATCGATGGAAGCATTCTCGATACGCCGAAAGACAAGATCAAGGATTTGCACGTGGAATTGACCATGATTGACGGGGAGTTAGTCTATCAAAAACAAGACGAGGAGGTCATGCAGTCTTGAACGTAAAAGCGAGGACACTCACGATAAATCAGGATCGACTGCAAAAACGGATTCAGGACTTGGCACAGATTGGGAGGATCGGTGAGACAGGAGTATGTCGCTTGGCATTGTCGCCGGAGGATCGGGCAGGAGTGGATCTGGTCCGTAGATGGATGGAAGAAGCGGGTCTTCAGACGCGTATCGATAACTTTGGCAATCTGATCGGGAGAATGGACGGACGAAATCCTGATGCTCCCCTCCTGTTAGTCGGTTCCCACATCGATTCACAGCCATATGGAGGACAATACGATGGCGTGATTGGCGTCCTGGGCGCGCTAGAAGTATTGCAGACCATGACGGAACAAGGTGTCATACCTGAACAAAGTGTGGAAGTGATCGCGTTTTGTGATGAGGAAGGATGCCGGTTTCAAAAAGGACTGTTCGGCTCTCGGGGCATTTTGAATCGTCTGGAATCAGGGGAGCTGGAGCGGACGGACAAGAATGGGGTGACTCGCAGGCAGGCATTGCTCGACTTTGGGTGTGATCCTGAAGGCCTCGAAGCTTCCGTATACCCGGAGGGAAGCATAGGAGCATTCCTGGAGCTGCATATCGAACAAGGGCCCATTCTCGATCGGGCAGGAGAAGCGATCGGCATTGTATCAGCCATTTCCGGGCCGTTGTGGTGGACGGTGGAGATGACAGGCTTTGCAGGTCATGCCGGCTCTGTTCCCATGAATATGCGTCAGGATGCCCTGCTGGGGGCGGCAAAAGTGATTATGGCGGTCAATGAATTGGCAAAGCTGGATCCTACAGCGCCTACAGTCGGAACCGTTGGGCATCTCGAGGTGTTCCCGGATTCGCGCAATATCATTCCGGAGAGAGTGAGATTCACAGTCGATCTGCGAGATATCAATCTGAAGCGGAGGAACGAGCGCGAGCAGTCTTTGCGTGAAGTCATCGAGCTGGCGGCGATGGAGGGCGGTCTGCAATACACGATTACTGAGGATACGAACAGTGATCCCCGTTATTGTGCTGCATGGATCAAAGACATCATCCGAGAAGAGAGCAAAACGATGGGTATCGACGCTCGTGAATTGATGAGCGGGCCTTTCCATGATGCATTGGCTTTGTCGTATGTATGTGATTACGGGATGATTTTTGTCCGGTGCAAAGACGGGATCAGCCATAACCCACAGGAATTTGCCTCCTATGAGGACGTAGCCCTAGGCACAGAGCTGTTGTACAAAACAGTCTTGCGTATCACAAATCCCTTGACATAATCAAAGATCAGATCACCCATCTTATCGAAAAGGTGGGTGATTTTTTGTACACTCATAAGCGAGACATTATGGTAGCTTTTTGCTATATTTTAGTCATACAAAAAAGAAGGAGTGTAGTGGCCTTGAAAATGCGTGTTTCCGCTGTGCAGTATCATCTGCATACCATACATAGCTTTGACGAATTTGCCCATCAGGTAGAGCACTACGTGAAAAACGCACAGGAGTACGATACCGAATTCCTGTTGTTCCCTGAGCTGTTCACTACACAATTGATGTCCATTGGTGACGAGCAGGGGAATGCTCTGCCTATTACAGCATTGCCTTCCTTTACGGAGCAATATGTTGAACTGTTTCGTTCTTTGGCAGCGAAATATGACATGCACCTCATCGGTGGAACCCATATTATCGAGGAAAACGGCAAGCTGTACAACACAGCTTTCCTCTTCTATCCTGATGGTCGCGTAGGTCAACAGAAAAAGATCCACATCACGCCTTGGGAAGTGAAAGGCTGGAATATGGGGGCAGGGGATTCCTTGCAAATCTTTGAAACGGATAAAGGGAAAGTAGCGATGATCATCTGCTACGATATCGAATTCCCAGAATGGGTACGGATCGCAAAAGCGAGAGGTGCCGACGTCATTTTCTGCCCGTCTTGCACAGACGATCGACATGCCTTCCATCGAGTACGGTATACAAGCCATGCACGAACCATTGAAAATCAGGTGTACGTCGTTCTGACAGGCACCGTGGGATCCTTACCAACAGTAGATTTCATGCGTGCCAATTTTGGACAGGCGGCTATCCTTACACCCAACGACGTTCCTTTCCCACCGCGAGGCATTCTGGCTGAAGGGGAAATCAACAACGACATGTTAGTCACGGCTGATCTGGATATCCAGCTGTTGTACGATGTGCGGGAAAAAGGCTCAGTCACCACCTGGCGAGATCGCCGTACTGACCTCTACACCGATTGGAAATAAATGTAATTCGGCAGGAGGACGAGGATGTACCGAAAAGAACTGTACGTGTTTGAAAAAGACAAGCCGCGCGCGGCAGTCGTCCGCAACTACACCGAGCAGGACTTTGACGAGTTGATTCAGATCCAGGCAGAAAGCTTTCCACCGCCATTCCCTTCCGAGCTGTGGTGGAATCGGGAGCAGTTGACGAACCACGTCACTTTGTTCCCGGAAGGTGCGATTTGCGTTGAAGTGGAAGGTGTACTTGCTGGCTCGATGACAGGGCTGCTAGTCACGTTTGATCCCGCCCATCCCGAGCACAAATGGGAAGAGATCACGGACAATGGCTACATCCGCAACCATAAACCTGATGGCGACACCTTGTATATCGTCGACATTTGTATACGCCCAAGCCACCGCAAGCTCGGATTGGGTCAGCTCATGATGCAGGCCATGTACGAATTGGTCGTGTATCGTGGGTTACAGCGACTGCTAGGCGGAGGTCGGATGCCAGGCTATGGTCGCCATGCGGATGAGTGGAAGCCTGAGGAGTATGTGAAGCGTGTCGTTGCAGGGGAAGTCAAGGACCCTGTCATCACCTTCCTTATGCGTTGTGGGCGTACCCCTGTGCAAGTCGTCGCGAACTATCTAGAGGATGAAGAATCACGGAATTACGCCACCCTGATGGAATGGAAAAATCCGTTTTTGCTCGGCTAGCCTGCGTATGGATTCACCCGGAAAGTGAAAATTGTCATTTTGAGGAGGACTTATTATCCATGGAATTCGTACGTATTCAACATATTGACAACCCGCTCTTTGCAAAAATGCACCGCTTGATGCAAGAGGTGTTTCCTCCCGAGGAAGTTCTGGATTACGAATTGTGGAGAGAGCCACTCGAAGATCCAGGCATCCGAGTATTTGTCGCCGTACACGAAGGAGAAGTAGTAGGCACCACCGAATATCGTTACTATTCGGACTTGAACGTTGCGATGACGGACTTTACTATCGTTGGACGTGAAGGGCTCGGTGTGGGCCGTTTTCTGGCGAGAGAGCGCCAAAAGGATTTGAACGCATTGGCAAAGGCAAACGGCAAAGAGCTGTACGGCATGTTTGCTGAAATCTACGATCCTTATCGGGTAGAAGAGCATGCATTCGGCGGAATTAAGCCGATGGACCCGTTTGTACGCCGTGAAGTCCTGTCCCATCTAGGCTACAAGCGCACAAATATCGCGTATGTCCACCCTTCCTGGCAAAATGACGGGGAAGCTGTAACTGGTCTGGATCTGGGCTTCATGCCAACTAACGAAGAGCAAACGACTTTGGAAGCTGACTTGATCGTTACTTTCCTCAAGCGCTACTACTCAGTACTACCGCAAAAGCCACAGGCTTGGCTGGATATGGTAGAGGGCTTGTCTGGAAAAGAATCGGTTGAGCTTTTGCCGATCTAAACAAACCTCACCGAAGAACCGACTCCTGTGGAGCTATCCAAAGAGCTTCATAGGAGTTTTTTGTTCCAAACACCAAACAGCAACCAGAGAGGAGTGACTCAAGTGAATGCTCAAAATGTGGCGACGATTCTCTTGTATCTGGCAGTCATTTTTCATCTGCTGGGCATGAGCGGATGGGTTGTTTCGACCATGGCACAACCGATTCAACTCGCGACACTCGCTTTATTGCTGACCGCCATATTCGTCCTGCGAAAAAAGAAGCGCAAAACAAAACGCCGTGCGCGCAAACCACCAATCGAGGTGACGACGATGCTTGATCGGGCAGAAGGTGGTGAGCCGGGCAAATGAGTAATGACAACATCCACATTCACGCTATCCTGGATGTATCCCACGACGGCATTATCTCCGTCGATCGAGACTATAGAATCACCTGAGTCAATAAAATCCCTTTCCACGTTGCATCGATCATCGCAGAGATGGCAGAGCGAGACAATCGACCTTTGCGTGTGGGAGACGTAGACGTATTTCATTTGCGAGAGCTTCGCAATGTAGTAGAGAATGGTTCTGTTAAGCAAAAACGATCAGGTGGTCCTGGATGACTTGTCTTTCTTCGCAAAAAAGCTCAATCAACGACTGCAATTCAGACCACGGGTAAAGGAAACGGATTTAATACGGAAGGTTTTGGCAGATACAAAGGGAAACCGAGGGGAAGCGGCGAAGATTTTGGGTATGGACCGGACGGCGCTATGGAGAAGGCGAGTGAACGTATTGTTGCATGTGCAACGATTGTTGTTGTTGCGATTGCAACATCTATGGTGCATTCCTCAACAGGCTCATTCGGGTTCATAGGCATAATTAACTGAAAATTTTAAACATACTGATTTGGCACGGGAGTTGCTTGTTCATTCTACTGCTACGGAAAATCACACACAAAGTGAGGGGAGCGCATGTCGAACCAACCTATTATTCGTGTCGAAGACGTCTCGTTTGCCTATCAGGTAAACCAGGATCAGCAAATTACCGTGCTCCAGAACGTCTCCCTCGAAGTCTTTCCCGGAGAGTATCTGGCGATCATCGGTCACAACGGTTCCGGTAAGTCGACACTTTCCAAGCATCTCAATGGCATCCTCACTCCACGCGAAGGAAAAGTCTTGGTGAACGGGGTTAATACGCGAGAAAAAGAGCGTATCCATGAAGTAAGAAGCCGTGTGGGCATGGTCTTCCAGCATCCTGACAACCAGATTGTGGCGACCATTGTGGAGGATGACGTTGCATTCGGTTTGGAGAATATCGGTGTTTCACCAGAGGAAATGAAGGCTCGTATTGATTTTGCTCTGGACGCTGTAGGGATGAGTGCCTTTCGTCATCGCCCACCCCATCACCTTTCCGGGGGACAAAAACAGCGTATCGCGATCGCAGGCATCCTGGCCATGAAGCCGCAATGCCTCGTTTTGGACGAAGCGACGAGCATGCTGGACAGCTACGGGAGGCAAGACATCTTAGCTGTCGTTCGCAAGCTGCACAGCGAGGGTATGACGATCGTAACCGTCACGCACCACATGTCAGAGGTTGCGGAAGCGGATCGTGTAGTCGTCATGGAAGGTGGCAAAATCGTGCTGCAAGGTACACCGCGCGAAGTGTTTTCCCATCAGGAAAAGCTGCGTGAGCTTCACCTCGACGTTCCAGATGCGAGCCGCATTGCTCAGTTGGTATATTCGGAATATCCAGCGTTTTCTCCTGATTTGATCCATAACGAAGAAGTCGTCGCAGAGGTCAATCGCGTGAATGTCCGAGAAGCGGAGGCGAGCGGTTCATGACACAGCTGATGGTAGACATCCAAAACTTGTCTCATATTTACATGCAAGGTACTCCGCTCGAGCATCGCGCACTGGACGGCGTCTCCTTGCAGGTAGAGCAGGGGGAATGCATGGCCATCATCGGTCATACAGGCTCAGGGAAATCGACGCTGATTCAGCATTTCAACGGTTTGATACGTCCGCAGTCTGGCAAAGTGGTTATTAGCGGACTGGACGTTTCCTTGCCGAAAGTCGATATGAAAAGCCTTCGTCGTCAGGTTGGGTTGGTCTTTCAAAACCCCGAAGACCAGCTGTTTGAAAAGCTGGTAGGTGACGATGTTGCGTATGGTCCTTTTAAAATGGGGCTGCCGCTAGATGAAGTGCGCCGCCGCGTGCACTGGGCGATGGAACTGGTAGGACTTTCTTTCGAAGATATGAGGGATCGTCCCACGTTCGCACTTAGCGGCGGGCAAAAACGAAAGGTCGCACTTGCTGGCGTTCTTGCTCTTCAGCCAAAGGTACTTGTGCTCGACGAACCGACGGCAGGGCTGGACCCCCTCTCACGCAAAGAACTTTTGGAGCGAATTCGCCATCTCAATCGGGAAGAAAATTTGACGGTCATTTTTGTCTCCCACAACATGGAGGAGGTAGCTCAGCTGGCTGACAGGGTCTACGTCATGGCGAACGGGAAGGCCGTATGCGATGGGACACCACGCCAGATCTTCGGCAATGAGGAACTGCTGCGCCAGCACCATATCGGGACGCCAGAATCTGTCGACATATTGTATAGGCTGCGTGAGGAAGGATATGGAATTAATCCAGAAGCGTTTTTGCCGGAAGAAACGGCTTACGAAATCTTGAAACTGCTCAAGCGCTAAGGAGGGAGCCAGATGTCAGCAGAATTCGAATTGACGCGCAATATAACCATAGGCCAGTATTTACCGACGGGCTCCATCGTACACCGCCTGGACCCGCGATTTAAACTGGCTGCCTTTGTCATCCTGATTCTCGCGATCGCCGTTTGCAACACGTACGTTGGTAACGTGTTTGCCATCTTGATGTGCACGTGGCTGTTTCAAGTTTCCAAGATCCCTATTCATTACGGTATTTCCGGAATCAAGCCTGCCATTCCTTTTATCATTATCCTGGCCATTTTGCAGCTCCTCTTTTACGGTGGGATTGCGAACGGCGGAGCTGTTTATTTCGAATATGGCTTTATCAAAATCACCAGCGAAAGTGTCCGTCTCGTGCTTGTATCTGCCATGCGCTTTGTCGAAGTAATCTTTCTATCCAGTGTCCTGACACTAAGCACTTCCACTACGGAGCTGACACACGGCATGGAGCGACTTCTGGGGCCATTGGAAAAAGTGAAGTTTCCCGTCCACGCTTTTGCATTGATCATTACCATCGCCATCCGTTTCGTTCCTACTTTTGCGATGGAGATGGAGAAGATGATGAAAGCGCAGGCATCTAGAGGAGCAGACTTTGGCACAGGGGAATGGTGGAGAATCGTCCAACGCACGAAAGACATGTTTCCGATCATTATCCCTCTTTTTAACGTGGCGCTTGCCCGTGCAGAAGATCTGATATTGGCGATGGAGGCCCGTTGTTATATTCCGGGGGCTGCACGTACGAGATTTGCTCATTACACGGCCACTGGCAAGGATTATGTGGCTGTCGCTCTGAGTATTGTCATTTCTGTCATCATGCTTGCCATACCTTGGTAGTAAGTCCGGGAAGTCTCCCTATACGGGATTTCCATAGAGAATTAGAAATAAAGGAGGAATATGCATGGAAAAAGGCTTGACAGTGCGCAGGATCGTCATTGCAGGTGTATTGGGAGCGATTGCTATCTTGCTCGGAGTCACGCGCTTGGGCTACATCCCGGTACCGACAGCGGCAGGGAATGCAACCATCTTGCACATCCCGGCAGTCATTGGCGGAATCATGGAAGGCTGGGGCGTTGGCATGATCATCGGTCTCATTTTTGGAGTCTCTTCTTTCTTAAACGCCACCGTTCCGTTGTTTAAAGACCCGCTCGTCGCGATATTGCCTCGTCTCTTTATCGGGGTGACGGCGTACCTGACTTACGTGGGGCTGAAAAACGTCAACCAATACGTTGCGATTGGGGTAGCAGGGTTCGTTGGTTCTATGACCAATACATTGCTCGTGCTTGGGATGGCGGTCATCCGCGGTTACATGGCGGCTGGAGTAGCTGCGACAGTGGCGATTACCAGCGGTCTGCCTGAAGCGATTGTATCTGTCATCGTGACATTGGCTGTCGTAGCTGCGTGGAAGAAACTAGGATCTTCTGGCAAGCAAAAATCTAAAATTTCTGGAGATTTGTAAAAGATGGCAGGAACAATCACGGATGTGCCCGGCGTAAAAGTCGGGAATGCGCAAAATAACGAAGCGTTGACAGGATGCAGTGTCATCTTGCTGGAGCAGCCGTCCGTGTGCGGCGTGGATGTCCGGGGTTCTGCCCCGGGCACCCGCGAGACGGACCTCTTGGACCCGATGAATATGGTGAGTGTGGTCCATGCCATTTGCTTGTCCGGAGGGAGTGCCTACGGACTGGATGCGGCGACAGGGGTGATGCAATATCTGGAGGAAAAGGGAATCGGTCTAGACGTGATGTTTGGCGTCGTGCCAATTGTACCAGGTGCTGTGCTGTTCGATTTGGCTATCGGCGATCATAAGATTCGTCCCGATCGACAAATGGGATATGAGGCCGCAGCCAAAGCGAGCAAAGACCTCGACGAACAAGGAAATGTAGGAGCTGGGACAGGAGCATCAGTCGGAAAGCTGAATGGCTTCTCCAACGCGATGAAAGGCGGTTTGGGAACTGCGTCTATCACCTTGGCAAACGGGTTGGTAATCGGAGCTCTCGTTGCTGTAAACGCTATTGGTCATGTATTTGATCCACAGTCCGGTAAAATCTTGGCGGGTCCCCGCGACGAAGAGGGAAATATCCTCGACAGTGTTGAGGTGATGCAGACGCACACGTTTTCACCGATTCCACCCGGTACCAATACGACCATAGCGGTAGTGGCAAGCAATGCGATGTTAACCAAGTCGGAAGCGAAAAAAGTAGCGCAAATGGCTCATGACGGACTGGCCAGGACCATTCGACCGATTCACACAATGAATGACGGAGATACCATTTTTGCCGTAGCTACGGGCGAAGTCAAAGCAACCGTTGACCTAATTGGTTCTCTCTCGGCAGATGTATTAGCTGCAGCGGTGATATGTGCAATTGAGCACGCAGAATCCGCCGGGGGACTTCCTTCTTACAGCAGTCTTTCTCAATAAGCATGCACGCTAGCTTTCACACAAATGGATGCAGAGGAGTGATTGTCAGATGAACCAAGTAGTTTCCTTTGTTGATGAGCAGGAGGTAGTACGCCTGACTCAGGAGCTGGTACGCATCGACAGTGTGTACCGCCCTGAACAACCAGGAGCGAATGAAGAGCGCGTGGCCCTCTTTGTAGCCGACTATCTGCGCAAGATGGGGATGCAGGTGTATTATGAGGAAGTCGTGCCGGGGCGGCCAAATGTGATCGCATTTTACGATTCGGGCAGGCCGGGAAAAACGCTCTTGTTTGAGGCACATACGGATGTGGTGACAGAAGGAGACCGGGATGCCTGGAGCTATGATCCGTTTGGAGCGACGATTTCCGGAGGGCGCATCTACGGGAGAGGTTCCTGCGATACCAAAGGCAATCTTGCGGCAGCCATCTGTGCAGTCAAGGCGATCCAGCGCTCCAAGCAAGAGTTCACAGGCAAGATTCTTTTGTGCATCCCATGTGACGAGGAAGGTATGATGATTGGAATCAAAGATTTTATCCGTCGCGGCTGGGCCAATAATGTCGATGCGGCGATTATTTGTGAGCCTGAGGAAAATCAACTATGCATTACCCAAAAAGGAGCAATGCGGGCTATCTTGCGTACGTATGGGAAAATGGCGCATGGTGCTATGCCTCTAACTGGGATCAACCCCAATACGCGGATGGCAAGGGCGATCGTGGCCCTAGAAGAGCTCGAGCGTAAAGAAATGGCTCGTCTGGGACAACACCCGATGCTTGGCTGGCCGAGTATCACTCCGACTATTTTGCAAGCACCCGTAAAAGGAGATCCCCAGATCAACGTCGTGCCGGATCAGTGCATGACGACTCTGGATATTCGCACGGTTCCTGGACAGGAACATGAAGTCTTGCATCGAGAAATGTCTGCCATCCTCGAGGCACTGGGCCGTGAAGACGACAAGTTCAAAGCGACTTTGGAAGTGATTGAGGAGCGTCCTTGGACCCTGACAGGGATGGAGGAAGAGGTTGTGCAGGCGGTGGCCAATTCGTACCGCGAGATCACCAAGAAAGAACCAGTATACAATGGAGTTCCTGGGGCAACAGACGGCACGTTTTTACACAAGGCGGGCATCCCGATTCTGACCACTGGCGCCGGTGATCGCCACATTCCGCACCATGCGGATGAGTACGTTGACATAGATCAATTAGTGGAATCTACCCAACTGTTTGCTTTGTCCGCACTGACGTTTTTGGCACAGCCAGTACGTGCGTAAAACGAGTGCGATACCCTGCCAATGAACGGCGGGGTATTTTTTTGTCAAAAACTTGCTTAATCTATCCAATTTTTTTTATACTAGCAGGAGATTTGTCTCCACCATTTCTACATAAATATGAATGGAAACAGATGAAGGGGGCACGTGCCTGTGAATATGCGCTGGAATTTGGATGTTTTGTACACGTCTTTTGATTCGCCAGAATGTCAACAAGATTGGGACAAATTATGCCACGAGATGGAAGAGGTAAAAAGCTGGGCGGCGGAGCACTTGCAAACACAAGAAGATGCGATCGCGAAAATGGAAGCGTACATCACAAAAATGACCTCCATTTTGCAAACACAAACACGCTTGTACAGCTATGCAGAGCTCACTGCTAGCGTAGATGCGAAAAATGAAAAGGCCCTGCAATTAGTGGAGCGGATTCAGAATCAGGCAGTCGAGCTAGTCGAGCCGGACGTGCAATTTCAAAAATGGCTGGGTGAGATCCGCAATCTAGATGTGTTGATCAGCCAATCAGAGCTGTTGGAGACCCATCGCTTCATGCTTACGGAAATGTCTGAGAAGAGCAAGTATATGCTCAGTGAAAAAGAAGAAATCATCCTCGCCAAAATGAAAAATACCGGCTCCAACGCATGGACCAAGCTGCAAGAGATGATCAGCTCGACGCTGCTGGTGGATTTGACGTTGGATGGCGAGAAAAAGCAGCTACCTTTACCAGTCGTTCGTAACATGGCGTATGAAAAGGATGCAGAGCTACGCAAACAAGCTTATGAAGCGGAGCTGGCTGCTTACAAAAAGATTGAAGAATCTTCCGCGGCTAGCCTGAACGGTATCAAAGGCGAAGTGATTACGATTGCCAAGTTGCGCGGCTATGAATCTGCTTTGGACAAAACATTGAAAGACTCCCGTATGGACAAAGAAACTCTCGATGCAATGATGACAGCCATTCGTGAGAGCCTACCGACGTTCCACAAATATTACAGCAAGAAAGCGGAATTACTCGGACATGCAAATGGTAAGTTGCCGTTTTACGATATGTTCGCTCCTGTAGGCGATGCCGATATGCGTTTCACCTACCAAGAAGCGCGTGACTTTATCGTCAAGCACTTCGGTAGCTTCAGTGAAAAGCTGGCAAATTATGCAGCGCGTGCTTTTGACAACCAGTGGATCGATGCCGAGACTCGTGAGGGCAAGAGGGGCGGAGCATTCTGCGCGAATCTGCACATCGTCGGGGAAAGCCGCATCATGGCGAATTATACGGGCAGCTACAATGATGTAAGCACATTGGCCCATGAACTGGGACATGGCTATCATGGGGACTGCTTGGTGAATGAAGCATTCTTTAACAGTGACTACCCGATGCCGATCGCAGAAACAGCGTCTATTTTGTGCGAGACCATCATTGCCAATGCCGCATTGCAGCAAGCTTCACCTGAAGAAGCCTTTGCCATCCTGGAGAACGACATTTCTGGTTCTGGCCAAGTGATCGTAGATATTTACAGCCGTTTCCTTTTTGAATCCGCCCTATTTGAGCGTCGGGAAAACGGCTCTCTGCCGGTCAATGAGCTAAAGGAACTGATGCTTCAGTCACAAAAAGCTGCTTATGGAACTGGCTTGGATCCAGAGATCCTGCACCCGTACATGTGGGTATGCAAACCGCATTATTACAGTGCTGATTACAATTACTACAACTTCCCATACGCATTCGGGCTGCTGTTTGCAAAAGGACTGTATGCAGTTTACCTCGAGCGGGGAGACGCGTTCGTAGAACAATACGATCAATTACTTTCGGTGACCGGTAAAATGAGTATCGCTGATGTCGCTGCAATCATGGATGTGGATGTTCGTTCGGCTGACTTCTGGCGCAATTCCCTGTCGTTGATCGGCAAGGACATCGACACCTTTGTAGAGCTGGCTTCCACCCGAAAATAAAAGGACCGACGCAAAAAAACGCCTATCGATATCTGGGCGTTTTTTTTGCGCATAGCATAGAACCTGCTAGGAGAAAGTAAGAAAAACAAATGAGGTGATTACGTGGTGAACGGATTGCAGTTGCTGGACCTGCTACGGGAGACGGAGAACAAAATGCTGCATTTACATAGAGCCATTGACAAGGTGAGCAGCGAACCGGACTTCAAGGAGACAGTGAGCGTTTTGACGGTAGTAGTCAGAGACTACCAGCTTCAACTGGACAAAATGAAACAGGCACTAGGTAACTTGGAGATCAGCACCAATCAACAATCAGCGCAATCTTCATCTCAGGTTCAAGGGACTCATTAAGTAAAAAGAAAAGCAGCTTACGATCTGCAAAAACAGAAACGTAAGCTGCTTTTCTACGTATTAACTGTTACTTACTGAAAGTCCAGGTAGCGTTTGACTCCGTAAAACGGATAGAGCTTGTGCATGTACTCGACTTTGCCAAAACGGACATCGTCTCCGTTGGCATGCACGATTACTCCGTTGCCCATATAAATGGCGACGTGGGATACGCGCCCTTTTCCAAGCGCATCATAAAAGAGTAGATCGCCAGGCTGTGCTTCATCCAACGAAATTTTCTTGCCTCCGCCGAATTGATCCTCGGATGTACGCGGGAGAGTGACGCCTAGCTTTTGAAAGACGTACGAGGTAAAGCCGCTGCAGTCAAATCCACTAGTTGTCGTTCCACCGAGTACATATGGAGTGTTCAGTAAAGGCTGGATAACGGACTCAAGACGACGCAAGCTCGCCGTATCCACATCTCCGGAGAATTCAGGGAGATCAGGAAGCGGGGTAGAACTCAGATAAGTAGAGGATACATACGCATGTTTATCGTCCTCGTACTTGATCTTTGTCCAATCATCTCCAGCTTCTACGACCTCAACCGTGTCACCGTAGTGCAGCTTCCCGAGAATCTTTGCATCCAGAGAAGGATTTCTGCGGACGTTGACAACATCACCGGTAATACGGGCTTTGTGATCGGATGACTCCGGCTTCACATCAGCTGGACTAGAATCTTCATCATGCTTTGCATCCGAAGTCGCTGCCAAGTCAGGAGGAGCGCCAACCGATTCATCAGAAACACCGACCCCTGCCAAGGTAAGCGTCTGACCAATAGCCAGTCGATCTGTATTCAATTGGTTCACTTGCATAAGTTGGCTCACCGTGGTCTGATGCTCACGTGCGATTTTGCTCAACGTATCACCTGCTGCAACCACATAGACCGGTGAGGCGGCGTGGGCAGCAGTAGGCAGCAGAGTGAAGAGGGCGAGGAAGGTGAATAGCCTCGAAGTATGTTTCATGTCATCGTCTCCACCAATCTACTAAATTCTGCATATCTAGATAAAATTCTAGCGGATTTTGAATGGTAAATCTATGAAAAAATAAGGAATAGCAAAAGTTTTTCTAAACTATTGCATTCTTATATCGAATCATGCTATATTAAAAGAGTCGTCGCGAGCGTAACGCGAAATGGCGCGAATAAAAGCATGGAGCTGTGGTGAAGTTGGAGTTCACGCCGGTCTGTCACACCGGAGGTCGCGGGTTCGAGTCCCGTCAGCTCCGCCATTTTTCTCTCCCGAGAATTTGTTCTTAGGAACGAGAAAAAGGCGTAAATACTTGTAATGTGCCGGTATAGCTCAATTGGTAGAGCACCTGACTTGTAATCAGGGGGTTGTGGGTTCAAGTCCTATTGCCGGCACCATTTTTGTCTTCGTATGCGGTCATGGCGGAATTGGCAGACGCGCTAGATTCAGGTTCTAGTGGTGGCAACACCGTGGAGGTTCAAGTCCTCTTGACCGCACCATACAGACGAATACGATTGTCCTTTTCTAATTTCATGCGGTCGTGGCGGAATTGGCAGACGCGCTAGATTCAGGTTCTAGTGGTGGCAACACCGTGGAGGTTCAAGTCCTCTCGACCGCACCAACTTTCGCATTCTCTTGTGGATTTGCCCGACATCCGTCAGGGCTTTTTTTATTGTCTTAAAAAGGGTATAGTCCTCCATAGAGGGGTCTTTGATTATTGAATATCATCCATGCACTTACGAATCATAATTACTTACAAAATGATTTGGTATCCTGTACAATGACAACAGAGACAGGAAGGGAGATTTACCTATGATTATTGAAGTATTTCAAGATACGGTTTGCCCATGGTGCCGAATTGGAAAAAAGCATCTGTTTGAAGCGATCAGCCAATGGCAGGGAGAACCTGTACAAATTCACTACCGCACCTATCAGCTTGATCCTCACACGCCGAAAAGCGGCCAGCCTTTCTGGGAAACAATGGCTGCGAACAAAGGGGGAAGGGCAGCAGTCGAACAAATGGTTCAGCATGCTGCTCGTGCTGGCGAGGCAGCGGGTATCCCGTTTGATTTTGCAAAAGTAACGTCATGGCCCAATACACTCGCGTCGCATACCGTCATCAAGTGCGCTCCTGAGGAAGTAGCCACAAAAGCTGTGGATGCCCTTTACAAGGCGTATTTTGAAGACGGGAAAGACATTGGAGATACAGAGGTGCTCGTCGCGATTGCCGAGGAATTGGGCATGAATGGGGAAGAGGTTCGCAAAGCCATTGAGTCGGACGCGAAGCAAGAGGAAATCGCAGAAGATATCGCGTATGCCCGTGAATTGCAAATTACTGGTGTTCCATTTTTCGTAATCGACAACAAGCTTGCTTTGTCTGGAGCGCATCCACCTGAAAACTTCTTGAAGGCATTTCAACAAGCGCTCGAAACGAATGAATAAGTAGGTCTTTTCAAGTAGAAACCGTCATCTCCGTGACGGTTTTTTTTGTTAGGTAGCATGTCCAACATTTGCAGGTTGATGGTAGCTTTCCTCGTACTGTAGAGTAGAAATCGACAAGGCATGTTTTACTGCCAACAGCGATGATAAGTGAGGGAACGAACGATGAAAAAAACCAGTTCTTTGACCGTTAGCGTGTTAGCTTCTGTGATTTTATTCGCTACTGTAGCACCAGTCTCGGCGAATGGTTTCACGGGTTTGCCAGAACAACTGACGCCTATGGAAATGCGTGGAAAATATGTGGATAAGATGGACCTTCAGTCAAAGAACGTGTTAGGTTTTTTTTATACGACAATGGATAGGAGTACCGATGCTCGTATTCATAACATTAAGAAGGCAATGAAACGATTGAATGGGACGAAAGTAAAACCTCTCGAAGGCTTTTCATATAATAAAACAGTTGGGAATTCCAATCTCGCTGAAGAAGGCTGGCAAAAGGCTGGAGTCATAGCGAATGGACAACTGGTGGAAGGGTACGGTGGAGGCATCTGTCAAGTCTCCAGCACGTTGTTTAATGCAGTGGTAGAAGCGGGGATGACCGTGGTAGAGCGTCATACCCACAGTAAGACCGTCGGTTACGTTCCCGTTGGTATGGATGCAACGGTCGCATATGGCTATATGGATTTTCAATTTGTGAACCCGTACGACTTTGATGTGAAAATCAAAGCGAAAGTATACAATGACAACCAAGTCGTAATTGCAATCGTACGAGCATAGGAAAACCGAATAACAGATCGACAAACAGGGAAGACCCACATTTTCTAGGGGGGCTTTCCTGTTTTTTTTATCCATTTTTAAAAAATGGGACAAAAAGAGGGCATTTCTACTGGAAATGTGCCAGGGAATCATTCATAAATGTAATGGTGCAGGACCATACTGGTTGAAAAAGGGAGGTGCACCGCCATGTACGTTCAAGTGACAGGAGATCGTGACAATCTGTCCGTCATTGTGATGGGAGAGCCTCTTTCAGGGCAACTGGATGGACCTTATTTGCTGCCAGGAAGACTGGTGAAAGCACTCAAGCCAGAGGATCTGCCGCCAGATATCAGATTTAAGCTGGAAGGCTCTCTTCCATCTGGATATGGATTTTACCCAGAGGACTTAGTTGTCTTTCGGCGAGAGAAAGAGCACGGGTCTATGTGGATTACCGTGACTTCCACATACCAAGCTCAGGAGTGGGATGGTTTGTTTCCTTTGGAAGCCACGCTTTTGGCCCGCAAGCAGGTACTGGATCAACAACAAGGCTTTTTTGGAGTCGAGTATGAATCTAGCGAACAGACGTCGACGATTCGCTATGAGTTTGGCTGGGAACAAAAAGAAGCGATTGACCTGGAGGGCGCCCTAGAGGCCATTTGCGACACGGTATTTGAGGTAGAGGCGAGAGGAAATGCAAGATTGTGGCCTCGTACTGACAGACATTTTGGCGGTTCCTGAACCCTATTGCGCGTCTGACACACCATGTTATAGTAAAAAGGAAGAATAGCAGGCAGGCGATTGCGCAAAAGGAGAGAGACAATGGAACAGATCCGGAATATTTATTGTGTGGGACGAAATTACAAGCTGCATGCAGAGGAACTGGGCAATGATGTTCCTACGAAGCCGATGATCTTTGGCAAGCCCACTCACTCTTTGATCGAAGCGGTAGGAGAAGAGATCGAGCTCCCTGGCACACGGGGAGAGCTGCATTATGAAACAGAGCTGATCATTCATATTGCACGTCCTTATGAAGCGGGTGTGACCTTGGACCAAATGGTCGATAAGATTGCACTGGGCATCGATTTTACGCTACGTGACGTCCAAAGCGAGCTAAAGAAAAAAGGGCATCCTTGGTTGCTCGCAAAAGGGTTTAAAAATTCAGCAATTTTGACTTCCTTTCACCCGTTTCCAGGACTGGAAGCATGCCAGCAAACAGATTTCACCCTGTTGAAAAATGGGGAGCAGGCTCAGCGAGGGAATATTCGCAACGTCATTTTTGATCTGATGACGCTGATTCAATACATTTCGGAGCATTTTGGGCTGGAAAAGGGGGACATCATCTATACAGGGACACCAGAAGGAGTGGGTCCTGTGTCCGATGGGGATGTCTTGAGCTTTATGTGGGGAGACGATAATTGGGGAGAATTTACGGCTCGACTGCGGTGAGAAAAGGGCAAGGATGATAGAAAGAAAAAGCCAGCTTCTGCCTGATCATGACAGAAGTTGGCTTTTTTATGGTTCCAACGAGCATTTGAAAACGATTTTCAACTCTTCTGGTACATTTGCACTAAAAGACTGCAACCGTCTAGTTTTCCACTTGTTTTCCAACTAGTCCAATGATACCAAATTCGTTATTGGTAAATTTTACGGTCTTATCCTCCTGTTTCCTCCTGAGGTAATCTGTCGGTGTACCCCACGACGGGTGCCACAACATGACAAGGAGGAAAAGAAAGTGACGAAACGAGATTGGGTAATGAAGTCAACAGTAGCAGTCCTACTGAGTACGTCCCTGTTAATGGGTGGTCAAGTTGGACAAGCACAGGCCGCGACCACGAGTTATTCGCAGCAAACAAAAGAGGTATCCTCGATCGCCAAATCTCTCATGGGTAAAGCATACAAGTACAAAGCTACTGGACCGAACCAATTTGGATCGGCAGAGCTGGCTACTTATGCGTACAAACAAGTTGGCGTGAAAATTGGCAGTACCATTAGTGGTTTATACAAGACCGGAACGAAAATATCTTCCATGAGCAAAGTAGAAGCTGGAGATTTGGTGTTCTTCTCTTCTAACGGTGCCGGTAGCCCTACTTTTATGGGGATATACATAGGAAATGATCAGTACGTCTATTCTTCTGAAGGAGAAGGCAAGGTCGTTCAGAAAAACCTCTCCGACTATAGCAAGAAGTTCCTGGGTGCACGACGAGTTTTGGAAGAGTCATCAGATAATTCATCCAATTCATCCGGAAACCCATCAGCATCAGCTACTGCTAGCCAAGTCATCAAAAACGGAGAGAAGTATCTGGGAACCAAATACAAATACGGTTCGAGCAGCACTACCACCAAGTCTTTTGACTGCTCTTCTTTTACCCAACGCGTCTTTAAAGAAGCGGGCATTACTCTGCCGCGCGACTCACGTCAGCAGTCCACTGTGGGTACATCCGTATCCAAAAAGAACCTGCAAGTAGGCGATTTGATCTTCATGAAGGCGTCTGTCAACAGCTCTTCCGATCGAATCACGCACGTAGCGATCTACGCAGGGAACGGGAAAATTTTGCATACGTATGGCAGTCCAGGTGTCACCTACTCCAAGTTCGATGGCACTAACTGGGAAAAACGCGTAGTCAAAATCAAACGTGTCATCTAAATCGTTTTCATCTTGCCAATCTAGTGTCATAGGGCTCTCTTGCAAAAGCAGGAGGGCCTTTGTCCTTGTGTAATGTAAGACGCAGCCAGAGCCTAATAGTTTCGCGAAAAGCATTGCCAAATCTTTCATTGTGAAGAGGAAAAATTGCAAGAACGTCGAACTGATAATTCTGTATATCTAAAAAAAGCGGAGGTGTGTTGTGTGGAATTGAACATACCAGAGATTTATAATTTTGCTGCACAGGTAGATGAATGGGCTGTCAAATACCCTAGTAAGCGAGCCGTTTGGGAGCTAGATGAGCAAGGGAATGAACAGATCCTGACTTATGAGGAGCTGCGTCGTTACTCCAATCGAATCGCAAATGGGCTGAGCTCTATTGGAATCGAACAAGGAGACAAGGTGTTGGTCCTTGTACCTAGGGGAACCACAGCATATGGGCTGTACCTCGGTCTGTTGAAAGTCGGAGCTGTCATCATGCCTGGATCAGAGATGCTCCGGTATAAAGATATCGAGTACCGTGTCAACCATGCGAAGGCCAAGGCCGTCATCGCTTTTGACGGTATCTTGGAAGAGGTCGAGCCGACGCGTGGACAATGTGAGACACTGAAGCATTACGTTACGATTGGTGAGAGCAAGGATGGTTGGATCAGCCTGACGCATTTGCTGCAAGATCAGGATGAGGAATTCTCTTGCGCCCAAACTCGCTCAGAAGAACTAGCCTTCTTGTCCTACACTTCTGGCACAACAGGTGGTCCAAAAGGTGTCATGCACGTGCACGGTTGGCCAATCGCGCACATGGCTGTTGCGGCGGCACAGTGGTTGGATGTCAGTGAGGTCGACGCCGTTTGGGCTACAGCAGGACCAGGTTGGGCGAAGTGGATATGGAGTCCATTTGTCTCTACGCTCGGAATGGGGGCAACTGCTTTTGTCTACAAAGGGAGATTTGGAGCCGAGACTTATTTGAATATTTTGCAAAAGTATCCTGTATCTGTCCTGTGCGCAACTCCGACAGAGTACAGGCTGATGGCTAAAATAACCGATTTAGATCAATACAGGCTACAGGCTCTTCGCTCTGCTTGTTCGGCTGGAGAACCGCTCAATCGAGAAGTCATTGACACCTTCCGTCGAGTATTTGATCTGACCGTCCGTGACGGCTATGGACAAACCGAAAGCACCTTGCTCGTTGGGACTTTCGTCGGGATGGAGCCAAAGCCGGGGTCTATGGGACGTCCGTCTCCGGTTGTGCGTATCGCCATTGTGGATGAAGAGGGCATAGAGCTGCCAACCGGTAAAGTAGGCGACATCGCTATTGACCGGAATATGGTAGCGTTGTTCAAAGGGTATCTAGACGATCCAGAACGCACAGCAAAAGCATATCGGGGTGACTGGTTCGTCACTGGGGATCAAGGGCGTATGGATGAAGACGGTTACATCTGGTTTGAAGGCCGTTCGGATGACATCATTATCTCTGGCGGGTATACGATTGGACCATTCGAGGTAGAGGACGCACTGGTGAAGCATCCTGCAGTGGCTGAGTGCGCTGCAGTAGCAAGTCCTGATCCAGAGCGGGGGAATGTCGTCAAAGCCTTCGTGATCCTGAAAAAAGGTAATACACCGTCTGACGAGCTGATAGCAGAGCTGCAGGAACATGTGAAGACGTTGACGGCTCCTTACAAATACCCGCGAAAAATCGAGTTTGTCGAAGAACTGCCAAAAACTACGTCCGGTAAGATCCGCAGAATCGAACTGCGTCAAGCAGAAAAAGAGCAGCTGCGCTCTTGATCAACACCCTTACGGAAATGTAAGGTTGCTGTAAGTGGATTCGATGGGAGCATGCCTGTATTTCCCCTACAATGAGTGTCAGAAGTAAGGTAGGGGGAATGCAGCATGAATCACTTTTCAGCGTCGGCTGTTCGGAAAGCCGAACCTCTCATTGAAATCAAATCTACTGATATAGCTAAAAAAGCAAAGCGAACGTGGAAAAGACAGTTCCTGTCCTTCGTCATCCTCATGCTCGTCGCAGCTCTCTCGATACCGGTCCTGGTAGGGTGGGCGGGGAACTTGTGGATCGACCAAAAGAAGCTGGACCATGTCGAACAATTGGCATCTGGCGCTTATGTAAAGCTCGATGAGATGCCGGACTACGTGTGGCAATCCTTTGTTTCGATTGAGGATCACAGGTTCTGGAAGCATCATGGAGTCGACTTCGTGGCATTCGCTCGCGCTATTTGGACAGATGTTCAGGCAGGCTCCTACGTGCAAGGGGGCAGCACCATTACCATGCAGCTCGCGCGTAACCTTTTTTTGACGCAGGATAAGACGGTCATGCGAAAAGCAAAAGAAATCGCGATCGCTTATCAGCTAGAACAGCGTTATAGCAAAAAAGAACTGCTGGAGATTTACCTGAATGTTATTTACTTTGGTCATGGGCGCAATGGGATCGGATCTGCCTCTCAGCTGTATTTTGGGAAAGAAATGAACGGGACCGCCTCTACAGCCATCACGTTGGGAGAAGCCGCAATCCTAGCCTCCCTCCCGAAGGCACCGGAAACCTACTCACCATTGAATAATTGGCAAAAAGCAAAGCAGCGTCAAGCTGTTGTACTTGGGCGCATGGTTGAACTGGGAGTGATTACGCAAGCGCAAAAGCAGCAAGCACAGACGGACACGGTGGCAACGGAACGAACTCTGACACCCGCATCGTAATTCACGAAAACTTCTCTGACAGCAGGCAGGGAAGTTTTCTTTGTTTAGCGAAAAAGGAAGAAAGAATGAAGGAGGTTGTCTCATAGAAGAAATACGTGCAGATAGAATGCAGCGGATTGTGATCCCAACAAAAGATAAGCCAATCTGCTCAAAAAGATGCACGAATACAAAAACTACCCCACTGTTAGGGTAGTCGCATGGTTCGGGATTAAGTAGTCCGATTGACGGCCTTACTCAAAGCATCTTCCAAGACGTGTGCATACTGCATCGTCGTCTCGATTTTTGAGTGCCCAAGCTGTGCTTGCAATTGATGCGGGTCGGGATTCATGCGCAAAAATTGGGTGGCAAAGCTGTGTCGTAGCTTATGCACGGACAGGTCAGGTATCCCAAAGGCTTTGGCGTATTTTTTGACCAGCTTCTGTACGGAGCGGACCTCGATTCTGTGTCCGTTGGGATTGGCAGGAGAAATCGCGAGAAAGACGGCATCCTCCTGCGAGGCGGGGTGGTACTTGTCACGCAGCTGCAAATAGCGTCCGAGGTACTCTTTTCCCCAGTCACTGAAAAAAGGGGCATCTTCTTTTTTGCCTTTCCGGATCATTTTCAACTGGTTCTTTTCCAGTACGATGTCGGATAAATTGAGACTGACGATCTCGGATACACGAAAGCCTCCAGATAAAATCATGGCGACGATAGCAGTATCTCGATCCCGGTTTTGCATATGGTATTGTTGCTTTTTGGTCGTGTGACAGTGGGAGAGGTACCCGTTGTAAACGAAATCGACAAACTGGTAAATCTCATCATCGATCAAAATTTTTGCACGTATCGCATGAGCGCGGGCAAGTGGCGTCATCTCTGTCGTTTCTACTTCGATTTTGGCGAGTACATTGCGTGTCAGATACGATTCGCCATGTTCGTCTTCTGCAAGGGCAGCCAAATAATGAAACAACGACTTCAGACTGGATATTTTGCGGCTGATTGTCCGGTCGCTGTATTCTTTTCGAGAGCTTTTGGTTGGATTGGTCAATAAGGCTGCACGCTCGTAGAGATGCGACTCTTGTAGGTATAGGATGTAACTTTCTACGGTTTCCTTCTTGAGCTCGTTCAGATCTGACAAAGGGATATCTCGCATATCGGTTGTGGCTGTCAATCCCTCGGTCATCATCCAGCGAAAGAAAAAGGAGAAATCACGCAAGTAGCCGAGCAGCGTGGACGGCGAATTTTTTTTCGTCTTTTTATGATCGATGAATTTTTCTACGTACCATGGATAGGCACCGATGGATTGCAAAAGCTGCAGAGCGTCGCGCTGCTTGGTCACGGACATGCTAGCACCACCAATCAAGTGAAGTGTATACGAACATATATTCTAGCAGAAACAAAAGAGTCTGGGAATTGTTAATTGCTCTATGGACAACGCTTTCCTGGCAAGATATAGTAAGCATGTACATAAATCGTAATTATTACGTTTTAATAGTTTAAAGGAGGAAAGAACAAATGGCAACTTGGGATTTGACTCAAACCAAGCACCATGTCCTGCTATGTAACGGTGGGAGTTGCAATCGGAATGGTGGGGAAGAAGTGACGGTAGCGATTCGAAATGCCATCGCTGAGGCTGGATTGGATGATCGAGTTCACACTACGAGAACACGGTGTAATGGTCGGTGTGAAGATGCATGTGTCATGATCGTTTATCCAGAGGGAATCTGGTACCAGAATGTGACACCTGAAGATGCATCGAGATTGGTTGAGGAACATTTTCTAAAAGGAGAACCAGTGGCATCCATGATATCCCATCGGTTCGATCAGCAAAGCTTTGTCCGTGAAGAAAACACGATTCCAGGCATTTTAAAATCAGAAAAAATCAAGAAGTGATCATAAACCGCGCTTTAGCTGAACAGCTGGAGGGTGGTTTTTTTACGTTCTTCAGGTATTGCCCTCGTCAAGCTATTGAATGGCTAAGATGATGAGTTAAGGAGAAATTATGAGGAAAGATCACTGAAAAAGTGTTGAAAGCGCTATCTTTTGTGTCTTTGTGATATGGACAGATAGAGAATAAAGTGGTAATCTAGATGTAAATAAGGTTGATATCAAGCGATTTCATAAATTTTTATATGTCCGTATGGAGTGCACACTTGTTTTTGTGGAAATTACTTCCGAAGCGTACAGGTGTTCAGAGCCACGGCTGAATGATGGAGGGATTTGACTTGGCGAGCAAAACATTGGCAGCATTTTTACACGACAACCTGGAAGATCTGAAAAACAAGGGACTCTACAATGTGATCGATCCCTTGCAAAGTGCGAACGGACCCGTGATCACCATTTCCGGAAAAGAACTGATCAACCTTTCCTCGAATAACTACTTGGGTCTTGCTACTGACCAGCGTCTGATCGATGCAGCGGTAGCTGCTGCCCAGAAGTACGGAGTAGGGGCAGGTGCGGTTCGCACGATCAACGGAACGCTGGAGCTTCACGTGCAGCTAGAAGAGAAGCTAGCAGCCTTCAAGCACACAGAAGCAGCGATTGCCTACCAGTCCGGTTTTAATTGCAATATGGCCGCGATCTCTGCTGTGATGGACAAAGACGATGCAATCTTGTCCGACGAGCTGAATCATGCCTCCATCATTGACGGCTGCCGCCTGTCGCGCGCCCAGATCATTCGCGTGAATCATTCGGACATCGATGACCTTCGCGCCAAGGCCAAGGAAGCAAAAGAGTCTGGCAAGTACAAGAAGCTGATGGTAATTACAGATGGCGTATTCTCGATGGATGGCGATATTGCCAAACTGCCGGAGATTGTCGAGGTAGCTGAAGAATTTGACATCATGACGTACGTCGACGATGCACACGGTTCTGGGGTACTGGGTAAAGGTGCGGGTACTGTCAAGCACTTTGGCTTGTCCGACAAAATCGACTTCCAGATCGGAACGTTGTCCAAGGCGATCGGGGTAGTAGGTGGTTATGTGGCAGGACGTCAAGAGCTGATTGACTGGCTAAAAGTCCGCAGCCGTCCGTTCCTCTTCTCGACTGCATTGACCCCAGCGGATGTAGCTGCATCGATTACTGCTATCGACATCCTGCAAAGCAGCACGGAGCTCCACGATAAGCTGTGGGATAACGGGCATTATTTGAAAAAAGGGTTAAAAGAGCTCGGATTTAACATCGGAGCAAGTGAAACCCCGATCACGCCTTGCATCATCGGGGACGAGCAACAGACACAGGAATTCAGTAAACGACTCTACCAAGAAGGCGTCTACGCCAAAGCGATCGTGTTCCCTACTGTAGCAAAAGGAACAGGCCGCGTGCGGAATATGCCGACTGCTGCACATACAAAAGAAATGCTGGATCGTGCCCTTGGCATCTACGAAAAAGTTGGGAAGGAAATGGGGATCCTGAAATGAAGAAAATATTAGTCACAGGAGCTTTAGGCCAAATTGGGTCAGAGCTCGTTACCAAGCTGCGTGAAGTGTATGGGGGAGACCAGGTTATCGCCACAGATATTCGCAAAAGAGAAGATGATCTTGTGGTGAAATCAGGTCCATTTGAGATTCTCGATGTAACGGATGCCAATCGGATGTTCGAGATTGCAAAAACGTATGAGGTTGACACCATCATGCATTTGGCCGCTTTGTTGTCTGCGACAGCAGAAGCAAAACCATTGCTGGCCTGGAACCTGAACATGGGCGGACTGGTCAATGCTCTCGAAACAGCACGCGAACTGAACTGTCAGTTTTTCACGCCGAGCTCGATTGGTGCATTTGGCCCATCGACACCTAAAAACGGCACACCGCAAGACACGATTCAGCGTCCAACGACCATGTATGGTGTTAACAAAGTGTCAGGCGAATTATTGTGCGATTACTACCACCAAAAATTTGGAGTAGATACACGGGGAGTGAGATTCCCGGGCCTGATTTCGTACGTAGCACCTCCTGGTGGAGGAACGACGGATTACGCCGTTGAAATTTACTACAAAGCGATTCAAGAGGGGGCTTACACCTCCTACATCGCCAAAGACACATACATGGACATGATGTACATGCCAGATGCGCTGAATGCGATCATCACGCTCATGGAAGCGGATGGGTCTAAACTGAAACACCGCAATGCCTTCAACGTGACGGCCATGAGCATCGAGCCAGAGCAAGTAGCGGCTGCGATTCGCAAGCACATCCCTGAATTCAAGCTCTCCTATCAGGTAGATCCGGTACGTCAGGCGATTGCCGACAGCTGGCCAAACTCCATCGACGCTACGGCTGCCATAGAAGAGTGGGGCTTCACCTTCGAGTATGATTTGGAAAAAATGACCG
This sequence comes from Brevibacillus choshinensis, assembly GCF_001420695.1. NCBI lineage: Bacteria > Bacillati > Bacillota > Bacilli > Caryophanales > Paenibacillaceae > Brevibacillus > Brevibacillus choshinensis. The sequence goes on from NZ_LJJB01000007.1 coordinate 1,341,467, forward strand.
AAGATATGCTCACCAAACTGCGGGGAAAGCTTCTCCAAATGGTTGGATGAAACAATAGTAATGGTAAGACTGTCATCGCTGGCTTGAATCAGCAATGGCAGTCTTATTTTTTTCCAAACTTTGGGTACTTTGGATATTCCGTAGAGAAGAAATATATGGTAGAATGATATGCGAACGATTGTTCTGGGTAGGGATTACATCTATTTACCGTGGACATACCAACTGCCCAAAATCGTATGCAGAGTGCGTAAAGGAAGGTGTCGGAATGGAGAATGACCGGTATGCTGAAATCGACGCGGTGATTGAATATATACACCGCTATATAGATGAACCACTTCCACTTTCCCGTTTGGCTTCGTATGTCGCTTATAGCCCTTATCATTTTACTCGTATTTTCAAAGAAAGAATGGGTCTTTCCCCTCTGTACTACGTTTCTTCTTTGCGATTGCAAAAAGCAAAAGACTTGCTGCTGCAGACCAACATGAGTGTTCGTGATATCGGGCTGGAGATCGGTCAGCAGAGCCTCGGCACCTTTTCTACTCGATTTACGGAGAGGGTAGGTGTTACCCCAAGCGTTTTTCGCAATTCGGTTCATGGCACCGATGCAGCCTTCCATTCCTTGCGCAAGATCCGAGATTGGCAGATGGAGCACCCGCCTTCTCCTGGGAGGGCGCGTGTAGTAGGAACCATACATGCAGATCTTCCTTTTGAAGGTGTTATTCTTATCGGCCTTTTTGCCAAACCTATTCCAGAGGGACTCCCACTCTATGGAACAGTTCTTTCCTCATTAGGACATTTCAGTTTTAGGGGTGTCAAGCCTGGTACATATTACATCATGGCAACCTCGATCCACTGGGAGATGCAGGCAAAGGAAATCTTGCTCCCTCACTCGACCTTACGCACTCGATCCAAGGAGCCGATCGTGGTCACTACCGAAACGATTGTTCCTCATCAAGATGTGTGGCTCTTCCCGCCACGTCCAGACGATCCTCCTATCTTGATTTCTCTTCCCTTGTTGATGAACCAATTCTTAACGAGGTACGCAAATCAAACCCTAATTAATGAAAAATAAATCCAAGTAAGAATGACTATGTATCTTCCCGTCACTCCATCACGTAATCCATTAAAATATCCGCCTACAGAATGTCAAGATAACCATAAAATCCAATTATTAATATTAACCAGCAAAAACAATGTAGGGTAGCTCGGTTCATGTTGGTTCTCAGCCTAGAAGATTTACCTAATTTACTCCATAATCTATTAATTATGTATGCAACGAAAACTGTTGAGAATCCAGTCCAGTAATAGATACTGGCCGTGTCTATTACTTTATTAAAGGTTACCTCAATAAATTCCCGTGGAATATTAAAATGTAATGGCGAGTATGTTGGCGGGAGCCATGAAACTTGGAAAGATGCCGAACAAAAATGAATTGTTTAGCTTGAATGGCTATAAGGATATGGGGGGAACCCGGCATACCTGGATGACAATCGGCTGATGGTCACCCTTCGAATCATGACAGGCATAAGCGCAGATACGTTCAATCCGAAGAGCGAAACGACGCGTGCACAATCGGCGGTCGTATTCATAAGGATGCTATAAGCGCTTGAAATGATGGGCTGATGCAAAATCGCAAGGCATAAACAAAGTCCCCGCCTGAGTGGAAATAAATCCACTCGGGCGGTTTTGTATTTTTCGTCGTTACCAGATCGTTGTCGACGCCGTTTCCCTCGAACAACTTGAAGAAGCGCGCTCACTCTGATTCTTGATGCTCGCGAGTTCCTCCCCAGAGAAAAATTTAATTCTGCTTTGAAATTTATTATTGGACGTATTTACTTATATAACGAAATTGATATACGTTCATCTATGGATGATGTATTCAATTTCCAAATCATCAGCATGTGACAAGATGACTCTGATGAGTAGATACGCAGGGCGGAGGCAACGGAGGCCGGAAAGTGGTTCATCTGGGGACCTGTCCCGCTCGTTGCTGCGGGTAGCTCCGTTCATTTTGTGTCACGTGACATTATGACACTTGCGGATTTGACATCAAGATCCGTAGAATTCATCTACTACTTGGAAAGGATGTGGTCTCTTTGATGGCCAGAACCGTCGTCAGCTTTGTTCAAAACGGATATTTCCTGCTGCTTACTTTCGTCACCGGATTGTTTTACTTCAGCTTTTATCTGGTCGCTCTTACATTGGGCTTCAGCCTTTCGTTTACCGTCGCGGGCGTTCCTCTCCTGACTCACGTTTTGCGGACGACGACCGCCTTCCTGCAATTTGAACGAGTACAGACCAAGATCTATACGGACATTACCACCGAGCCTTGCGTTAAATCCGTCACCCCCGATGTGTCCAACTGGCTTCAAGCGAAAAAGGAGCTGCTGAACCTACGCAACTGGATCGCAATTGGCTGGCTGCTGTTGAAATTTCCGATAGGGATTTTAAGTCTGATCAGTGCGACCTTGCTCTATGCGGCGCCGCTTGTATTGATTGCGGTCCCGTTCCTCTATCGGTTTATCAACCTTTCCTTTATGGGTGCGGCGGTAGATACGGTTGCCAAAGCCGTGATGGTATCGGCCACAGGGGTCGTATTGATGATGGTGAGCTACAGGCTTGCGGGCAGCTTGGCGCGCTTGATAGGTGGCTACACGCGTCTGATGATCAAGCATGTGAACCAGTAGACGCCATGCCCGTAGGTCGTCGGATGGTAGTTTACTCAATAGCAGTTTACTCAATACTATTTACATAATGTCATACTGAAGGTCTTTAGGGGTTGATGGTTTTGTTCGATATGGTCAAGCAATGGTACTGGTACAACTGGCTCATGTTCATAATCCGCCTGATATGCAGCATTTCTCTCGTGTTTACGACTATAGAGCTGCAAGATTATTTCACGTTGCCGATTGTGGTCCTTGTGCTGTGGCAGCTGATTGCATTTTCCGTTCCATGGCTTTGCTTGCAGCTCGATTATAAATACTACCTGTATACCGAAATCGTGATCTCGGGCGGGTTGTGCTTGTATCTGGCTTCATTTTTTCCGCAAGCCTACTTATCATTCCTGCTGTATGCCTTTTTAATTGCTGCCCACAGCGCGCAAAGGGCCTATCTCTGGTCAGGGCCTTTATCCATATTGATCCTGCCCGCTATAATCAAGCTGCTTGCAGAGCAGAGTGAATACTGGGTCATGGCCGTTCACATCGGGATGGCGTATGTCTTCGGATTCTCCTTCCATTTACTCGTGCTCAATCATCGTCAAGGCGAAATTATCCGCGAGCAAAATGCGGTGCTGGAGCAGTACCTGTCCCAAATCGAACGCATCACTCTTGCCGAAGAGCGGAACCGGTTGTCCAAAGAACTTCATGATACCGTCGGTCATGCCTACACTTCGCTCATTATGGGATTGGAAACGTTGCGTCCTGAGCTGGCAACGGATACAGGAACGGAAAGGCTCGACTCCCTATTGAACCTGGCCCGCCAAAATATGGAGGAGGTCAGAAGCTACGTGCATCAAATCGAATCGCCGCATGAGGAGCTCCCGCTGCTTCAGTCTTTGAGGAAGCTGGCGGAGGAGTTTCAGGAGCATGCCAAGGTGACGGTTCGTTTCCATGCCTACGGGGAGGAATACCCTGTAATGAAGCAAGCGAAGATAGCACTCTATCGCTGCCTGCAAGAGTCATTGACGAATGCCGTGCGTCATGGACACTCGACAGAGATTAAGGTTTCCGTGCAATTCGAGCCCCAGCAGACGAGACTGGAAATTCAAGATAACGGCCGCGGGATGGAGCATGGGAGGGAGGGCTTCGGCTTGAGTGCCATGAAGGAGCGGGCGATTAATTTGCAAGGCCATGTGGCCGTCTATTCGGAGCTGGGAGAAGGCACTCTGGTTACCTGTACGCTGCCCAGACAAACGGAGCTTAAGGATGAAGTCATCCGCCTGTTGGTCGTTGATGACCAGCCCTTTATCCGTGAAAGCCTGCGCGCTCTGCTGGAGGAGCAGCAGGATTTGCAGGTTGTCGGGACGGCAGAGGATGGCGAGCAAGCGATCGAACTGTGCAGGCAGGTTCAGCCGCAGCTGGTGCTTATGGATTTGGAAATGCCGAATGTGGATGGAATCTCCGCATCCCGTACGATAAAAGAAACGTGGCCCCACATCCGCATTCTGATTCTCACCACGTTCGAGGATACCAGACAGGCTCTTGAGGCGATGCGAAGCGGGGCGGACGGATACTTGCTGAAGTCCATGCAGCCGTTAGAGCTGGCCGAAACGATACGCACCGTCTACCGCGGGGGCACGCTGATCGATCAGAGCATGTCGCACAAATTGTTTGCCCAACTGGAAGCGGACAATAGCGGGGATGATCCTTCGTCAATCAAAGCGTCATCGGCCTATGACTTAACGCCGCGGGAGCTTGAAATTTTACAGTTCGTATCCAAAGGGCTGCGATATAAAAGCATTGCTAACAAATTGTATTTATCTGATGGTACGGTTCGAAACTATGCGTCATCGGCTTATATGAAGCTGGGGGTCCGCAACCGGGAGGAAGCGGTGCAAAAAGCCAGGGAGGCTGGGCTTCTGGAATAACCTCCAAGTTATATATCATGGTGGCGGATGCCGACTTACGGAGTGATTCTACTTCGTATGATCGAACATCCGCCATTTAGATTTTTAAAGGCCTTTTTTTACTTTTTCAGAATTATGGTTTCCGTTCATTACGGATTGGCAATGTGTAGTAATCAAATGCCAGATCCAATAAGGCACTCGCTTCCTGCCGCTTCAGTAGCTGCTTGGAACGGAAGTCGATGGAGCCGTCCGAATTGATCTTGGTATCCGGGTCCATGATGCCTTGGGATACAAGGGTTGAGATGGCTTCAACTGCCCAGGCATCCGTTTCGCCACGCAATGTAACCTTGGCTCCAGGCTCAGCTTGTCTCAGGTTTTGGATCATAACTGCTGCCATCTGTCTGGTGACAGGAGAATCAGGCTTATAATTAGGTAATCCGGACAACATCTGCTTCTTGTTTGGTTCAATCGTATAAGGCATGGCTTCCCAGCCATGGGCGCGCAGTAGCAACTCCGAGAACTCACCCTGAGTTAACGTTCCATTCGGATCGAAGCGGGTAGCTGTCTTGCCGTCCATGATCTTTAAAGCATGGAGATTTTGAATATAAGACGTATACTTGCTGTCTGCCGGTACATCAGTGAATGGCGCATCCGTATCTACTTTTTGTGCATAACCCACGTAGTGCGGAAGCGTCATGTAATAGAAATAGGTGATTTGGCCTGCCCCATTTTTTTGAAAGGCTACTTTATTGCCGGCTTCATCCTCAAAGAGTAACGGGTGGATCATTTTCAGCGTACTCTTGCCCAGATCTCCTGTCTCCATAACCAATTTTCCGTCTGAATAGGAAACGTGGGTTCTCATGGATCCAAGACGCGTGTTTTGGTACAAGCCCGTGTAGTCCTTGGCCTGCTGCTCACTGATTGCCGAATAGGATGGCTGTGGAGCCGCTTCTTTTCTCGGATAATAATGATTCATAAATGCCTCATACACGTCGAGACTCATCAGAGAGTCGTTATTGTAGGACATGCAGAACCCTGTATTTTTCTCCGGCAGAAGAACAATCAAGGAAGAATGCCCGGTCACATTTCCCCCTTTGAGAACCACATGTTGACCATTCATATTCTCTTTGAAGTAGCCTTCGAATCCGATGGTTGTGACAGGGTACTCTTTGTCAGGGAATACCTGGTAGGTGTGCATTTGCTCGATGCTCTTGGAACTTAAGATTTCTTTGCCTTCATACGTTCCTTTGTTCAGATGCATCATGAGGTACTTCACCATGTCATCTGCGGTTGATACCATGCCGCCGCTAGGCCGATCAGTTGGTTTGAATCCCTCCAGGGGGATCAGCTCGCCTTTTGGCCCATAATGGGCAGCCATTCTGCCCAACAGTTCGGGGGTAAACCGCACATTCGTCGAGTTCATGCCTAACGGCTTGAAAATATTATCCTCCATATACTGGGCGAATGACATGCCCGCTACTTCCCCTACCGCATACCCCGCCAGTGTGAACCCAAAATTATCGTAGGTGTACGCTTCCCCCGGAGGCCTGACAACAGTCGGCATATTCGCTTCGAGAGACTCCTTCATTGGGAAGAATTGATTCACATATTCCGGCTTCGATCCCGAGAGAATATCCGGTTTGTCAAAGCCGCTGGTATACGTAAGCAGGTCGTACATCGTCAGTTTTTTCCCTGTTGTATTCGGTACCTTCATCCCTCCCAGGTATTCCTGGATATCGTGATGCAAATCAATCTTTCCCTTATCGACCAGCTGCATAGCTGCCAATGCCGTGAACTGCTTCGTCACAGAACCAATTTGGAATACGGTGCTGCTGTCTACCGGAATTTTATTTTCCCTGTCGGCATAACCGTAACCCTTGCTTAGCAGCACTTTCCCATTCGATACGACCGCAAAATTAGAACCAACCGTATTATACTTCTTCATCGCGTCCGCAAAGATGCCATCTGCAAAGGCCTCCAGTTCCTTGGCATCCCGCGGCCCCTCCTGGCTGGCCTCCTCAGATGCAACTGGCGGGGTATTGGGTGCGTTCCCTGACCCCATGCAAGCGGTAATGACCGTAGCAGTTAATACCAGAAGAGTTAATAGCAGAACTGCGAGTTTCGTGCGAGTCCATTTCTTCATAAATGATGTCTCCTTGACCATTAGATTTGCCTCTTAACAATCGGCTGAGCCCAGAATGGCAAAGAAGTTGTCACACCAACAAGTTGCATTTCGTCATCCATGACATCCAGCCACTTTGAAAGCGTCATGTGACAATTCGGCACTAGGTTTATTGACAAGGCAGGCATTAAGGATACCCGAAAGGGCGATGAATCAATCAGGAGACGAGATGCAGCGTACAAGGACAAACCCGACTCATTAACCTTTATGGAAAACGGGTTGACTTGGGGTGTGGATTTTCGGGTGGAGCACATGACAGTCTTCCTTGCCCAAAGCCATTAGAACTGGAGTGTGAACATCATCGCTTTCTTACAAGATATCGTTATCCAGTACGGTTATATTGCCATCTTCATTTCCGCTCCTTTTACCGTTTGTATTTTCATGAAATCGTTCAGCGACAAAGTCTACGGCAATCGGGATCTCGTCGGGCCCGTCCGCCATCTGCTGATTTGCTAGCAAATGTTAGTATGCCTCGACAGCACTAATTAAAGCGTCTTCGCTAGATAAACGTGAGGGGTTCTCCGTTTTTCCGTCTTCGCCAGTGGGCACGAACAGTTCGCCAAACTCCCGAATTTGCGTCTCCTTCGAAATTTCTTCCATCTCCTTCTGTGCTTTGAAGAAGGCGTAGCGTTTCTTCTTCGAGAACATGAACTCATCCGCGAGTTGAACGGATTCTTCCCTGAGTTCTACGTACTTTTCGTTGTTCAGCAGCGCTTAATTCAACTGAACCAATTTTCGGGTTCTTTCCTCCGCATGGGGATCTCGCCTGAGTGATGCCACTTCAGCGAAGCCCCCTCATGGACGATGAGACGTTGATGATTCGGTGTGTGAGCAGAGATTCAAGGAGGGACTTTTTTTGAACAATTGGTGAGGGATCCATATAACTAATTATTCATCATCTGTTCTGAGTGAATGTTGGGTTGATCATTGTTTGTTTGGGGATTTGACCCCGTATCAATTGCCTAGATTGGAACACAACTTTACACAAAACATACACGAGATACACAAGTATGTCCGTGTTTGATTTTAAACTAATTTATAAGTGATTAATTATCTGAAATAACAGAAAACAAATTTTAATGACTGTCATATTCACATTAATACTTAGCCCATGTTTCAAAAGCTTATGTTTGTAACATCAAAACTGGTTAAACGCCGCAGTCAATTGATTCCCCACTCAAGACTGGTAAAAATCGCTTAATATTCCAAGTCTGTTTCTAGAGAAATCGGCCATTACTCTCCATCAAAGAACACTGCTTTGCGGATGAAAATGACACGAAAGCACTAACACCTAGGAGGTGGCTTTATAAATCAGGCGTACTTCACTGGTTCAGTCACTAAGCAGTCCCAAGGTTCAGCGGAGGAAGTCTGTGTCGTCGGTAGGGGAATGCGTATTTCCAGGTAGTTTGCTGCTAACGATGCTTGTGTAAGCAAGTAGATCAAAGTGAACCAGGAGGGGTTATAAAATGGATAAAATAACCTATTATGAATTGCTTGAAAATAAACTTCCTACTTATAAAGACATAATGATCTCAAGCGATTTCTGATTGCTCCAGAGCCACAACTGGAGGGAGGTGATTTAACAGAAGATGCGCATCGTTTCAGTGCAGCTCCAGACGTTGCAGGACATCCGACAGGCGGTGCGGTTGACGTTCGAATCATCGGATTTGATGGTGCACCAATTGACATAGTTCCAGCTTTTGAGTCGGATAAAGACGTTTGTGTATTTTCTTCGTTTGTCGAGAGAGTAGTGTGGAACAACCGGCAAGTATTGCGGAATTGCATGGTAAAGGCCGGGTTTGCTCCATTTAAGGGCGAATGATGGCATTTTGCCTACGGAGATCGGGAATTGGCGAGCTATAACGGCAAGGCAGAGGCAATTTCTCAACAAATACGCTTTCAATTGTAATTATTATGCTCCGCAAAATAATAAGGAGTGAAGCAAAGTGACACAACTAGTTTTTGTAAACGCAAACAATATGACACTAGGTATCATGCTACTTTAGGAGCAAGGTGAAATCGAAATTGAAGATAAATTGAACAGTATTCTACCAGATTTCCCATACCTTGATAATAGAATGGAGGTTACAGGATGGGAGCCTATTCATTCAAACGCCTTATCCAGGGGTTGCTGCTCATAATAACTGTGAGCTACCTAGCATTTGCCTTATTGTATATCATGCCGGGAGATCCGATCGATATTCTTACGGGGGATCGTGTAGCGCCTGAGAAAAAGGCTGAATTACGAATCAGTTATGGCTTGGATAAACCAATGTATATTCAATATTATAATTGGCTGAAGAAGGTGGTTTCTGGCGATTTTGGCAATTCGATAAAGACAAAACAGCCAGTAGCGGAAGCCTTGAGTCAGCGTATTCCGTTGACATTAAAACTGATCGGTATTGCAACCGTCATTCAAGTTCTAATATCAATACCGTTGGGTTTAATAGCCGCATATAAGAAAGACTCATGGGTCGATCGTCTACTTATGACATTTGCAAGTTTTACTCAGGTTATTCCTAATTATTGGCTGGGGATACTACTTATTCTTTTGTTTTCAATAACACTAAAATGGCTGCCGATGAATGGCTATTCAAGTGTAAATCACTTTATCCTGCCTATTATATCCGTTGCATTCGGTGGGGCTGCAGGATTAATTCGATTAGCAAAAACAGAGGTTCTGGATGTTTTTCGTGAGAAATATGTACTGACAGCATATGCAAAAGGATTGTCTGACAAGGCTGTAATTCTTCGCCATGTACTCCGTAATTCATTGATCCTTATTGTTACTTTGGTTTTTATGAATATACCGTGGATCATTTCGGGGGCTGTAATAATCGAGAATGTATTTGTCATTCCGGGAATGGGCAGTTATTTGACAAACGCAATTACAAATCAGGATTTCCCGGTTGTTCAGGCTTGTGTATTGATCATTACCGTATTGACTGTTTTGTGCAATCTTGCAAGTGATCTGATTAACGGGATGTTGGATCCACGAATTCGTATGGAAATTTCGAGAGGTAACTGATATGGATAAGATAAAATTCTTAAAAAATAAAGCGAAATATTCTAATTTAATTATCGGTAGTAGTATGATTTTATTGCTTTTACTTGTAGCTATCTTTGCTAATGTTATAGCACCTTATCGATACGATGATTCAATGATGAACGAAAGGCTTCAAGAGCCAAGTATACATCATTTATTAGGTACCGATTTCTATGGGCGGGATGTATTCAGTCGTATTTTGTATGGAGCACGCATCGCATTGCAGATTGCGCTACAATCGGTCGGCATACAGCTTGTAATAGGCGTTACAATCGGTTTGTTGTGCGGCTATTTTGGAGGATGGATCGATCGCATTTTATCATTCATTATGGATATTACCTGGGCGATGCCGCCGCTTATTATAGCATTTGCGGTTGTTTCGGTACTTGGGCAAAGTCTTAACAATGCTATTATAGCGATCGCAGTAGTAAGCTGGGCTCAGTATGCCCGTATTGTACGTGCAAAGACAATGTCAATAAAAAACATGGCATTTTTGGAGACAGGCATTGCTTTTGGCGAGAGCACGCCAGCTCTACTTTTACGCTATATATTGCCAAACGTTGTTCCAGCTATGGTAGTGATTGCGTCAATATCAATACCAAGCGCTATAATGTCAACAACTGCCCTTAGCTTTCTTGGCTTAGGGGCTCAATCACCGTCACCAGATTGGGGACTTGCTTTAAGTGATAGTGTCCGGCATTTGACGATGGCACCATGGCTAGGCATAGCACCTGGTCTAGCACTTGTTTATACGACCCTTGGTTTTTCAATGCTTGGGGAAGGGCTGCGTGATCTGATTGACCCGCGTTTACGATCGCTATAAGGGGGCTTGCATACAAATGGAAACACTTTTGAAAATTAAAAATCTTAAAATAGACTATGCCGTACGTGGAGGTACGTTGTCTGCAGTAAATAATGTGAGTCTCGATATCAAACCAAAAGAAATTTTTGCGTTTCTCGGCGAATCAGGTTGCGGTAAATCGACTCTTTCATTAGCAATAATGCGTTTGCTTATGGATCGCAACACATCGGTTTCTGGAGAAATCGAATTCAAAGGAACAAACCTTTTAACACTTTCAAACCATGAGATGAATTCGGTGCGGGGACGACAAATCGGAATGATCTTCCAAAACCCACTTGATTCACTTAATCCGGTTTACCGCTCAGGCACACAGGTATATGAAGCCTTAACGCTTGACAAGGTTACTCGTCAGCAGGCATGGTCAAAAGTACTTCAGCTCTACCAAGATGTTAAGATTCCCGATGCTGAGCGCCGCATGAAAAGCTTTCCGAATGAGATGTCAGGAGGCATGCGTCAGAGAGTGATGATAGCAATGATGCTGTCACGCAACCCGGAACTATTAATAGCCGATGAACCCACAACGGCACTCGATGTAACTACCGAGGCTCAGATACTCAATATTATGCGCTCGCTACGAGATCAGTACGGTACGGCAATCCTTGTTATCACTCACAATTTAGGGATTGTCGCGGAAATCGCTGACCGTGTGGGAGTAATGTATGCTGGTGAACTTGTTGAAATGGGGGATGTCAACACTATATTTGAAAATCCTTTGCATCCTTATACGAAGGCATTAATGAAAGCACTACCACGTCAATCAAAGAACGTTGGCCGTATTTCAACGATTGAAGGTACTGTCCCACGCATAATCGGAGAATATAACGGTTGCCGGTTTGCAAATCGTTGCCCTTTTGCAGTAGATATCTGCGGTTCAAAGACACCGACTATGCGTGAAATTACTACCGGGCACTTTGTCAGCTGCCATAGAGAGGAAATACTATGAGCGAAGCAATGATTCATATTACAAACATAAAAAAACATTTTTATATCACAGATGGTTTCTTGTTTAACAAACGTAAAATTGCTATTAAAGCAGTTGACGATGTTAGTCTGACCGTTCAAAAGGGCGAAATTGTCGGTATTGTAGGCGAATCAGGTTCAGGAAAAACTACACTTGCTCGAATCATACTTGGACTAATCAAGCAAACAGATGGCTCTGTGACTATAAATGGTACGGATATGAATCGTATCGGCAGAAACGCATTAAAAAAAATGCGGCGTGATATTGCGGTAGTTTTTCAGGACCCGGCCTCTAATCTCAATCCTCGCATCACGGTTGAGGAATCTATTATGCGCCCAATGCGAATTTATGGTGTGCCGCTAAAGGAAGCGAAAACACGAGCCCGTGAAGTAATGGAGAAAGTAAAACTGGATGCTTGTTATCTGGAAAGCTACCCGCACCAGCTTTCCGGCGGGCAACTTCAGCGCATTGCAGTAGCACGCGCGTTGGCGGTTCGTCCCAAAATCATGATATTGGACGAGCCAACCAGCGCACTTGATATATCTGTTCAGGCTCAGGTACTCAACCTGTTGCTTGATTTGCAGGAGGAGTATGGATTGACCTATTTGGTTATCAGCCATGACCTCAATGTTATTCGCTATGTAAGCGATAAAATTGCCGTAATGTATCTAGGCAAAATTGTTGAATACGGGCCTGCCGAGGAAGTGTTTTTACATCCAAAACACCCTTATACTGTTGGACTCATGGCAGCAGTGCCCATTATGAATCCAAGGCTGCGGGGCAGAAAAGTACCTTTGCTGGGGGGAGAGACTGGAAGTCTTATTGATATCAAGCCTGGTTGCAGTTTGGTATCGCGATGCATTCATGTCACGGAGGCTTGCAGAAAAATCTCGCCTGCACTTATCGAAATCTCAAATGGCCATTTAGCTGCATGCCATTTATACAATGAAAAATAAAAGAAAGGGGGAAAACAAACAGCTTTTATTAAAATCTTGGAGAGGAGATAGCAAGGGTAGATTACAGATGAAACACTCAGTTTCCCAGCATAAAAAACGCATCTAACTCGTAAGACTAGTGAAATTTCGAAGGAGGCATGACGATGAAAAGTAAACATATTTTTAGTATGGTTTTGGTCCTTGTGTTAATTTTTAGTTTAGTTACTGGTTGCAATAAAGCTGACAATAATGATGAGCAAGAAAAGACAGCTGCAGTACCGCGGTCAATCGTGATTTCTTCTCCTGAATGGCAAGGTGCAGATACAGCTCAAATAACTGCAACTTATTCTTCTCAAAATTTAATTGCCGATCCACTGCTCAATTATGAAACGGATGGATCCCTGACCTCGAACGTTGCAAAATCTTATAATGTCAGTCCGGACGGCCTAACTGTTACGATTGAGATGCCTGATGACCTCAAGTTTCATGATGGTACATCTGTTACACCGAATGATGTGAAATTTTCTTTTGAATATTTTATAAAAGTAAGTCCCTTTGCTGATGATTTTGCAGCAGTCAAATCTGTCGAAGTCAGCGGTAATAATGTGATTGTTTCTCTAAGCACGCCTTCGACAACACTTTTGTTTAATCTAGGGTCGAACATCTTTCCTATTTTAAAAGAAGCTGATAGTAACGGCAAGACAAAGGAACAATTACTGTGGGGCACTACTGTTTATGGCGCATTCTATGTTGATGAATATGTCGCCGGTGATCACGTAACATTGAAGAAGAATCCTTATTATAAAACATACAATCAACATGTTATCAATAAAGGTGCAATGAATGTTGAAACAATCACTGTGCGTTTTATTAAAGACACGTTTGCAAATGTGCAAGGTATGTTATCTGGAGAAATTGCAAATGTGGAAGGACTCTCGGCCGACGTAAAGACTCAGTTGGCAGATAATCCGGATATCGTTACTGATTGGGAATCACAACCTAGTGTAGCACGCTTCGAAATGAATAACGATTTTGAGCTTTTCAAGGATCCCGATATCAGACTGGCAATGATGCTTTTGATTGACCGCGAAAAAACAAAAGTATATTCCAATGGAAACTACGAACCAGTTTATTCTTATAGTGTAAGCGGAATGACAGATTATAGTTCTTCGGCTGAAGAGTATTTTAAGGCAAAATACGTTAATGACGCCAAACGTGCTTTGCAGATTCTTTCGGACAAAGGCTGGAATGATAGCGATGGAGACGGTTTTTTGGATCGCAACGGCAAAAAGTTTGAATTTACTGTATCGCTCAACAATAATGCTATGAAAAATCTTGCTGAATGCCTCCAAATTGTATTTAAAGAAAAAGGCATAAAGATGAATCTCAACTATATGGATACTGGGGCATTTAGGAATTTGTTTAAAAGCGACACGCATGAAGCAGCTATCAGTTTGTTTCAATGGGGTGACACAGCAGGTACGCTTCCCTATATTGTAAAGGACAAGAACATATTTGACTCTAAAGCGTACGATGAAATTCTTCAAGAGGCTATCACTACGGCAGATAAAGAAAAGCGTATGGCAGGCTATACAAAGGCTCAACAGATGCTCATGGATTCAAGATGCAATCTTCCGCTTGTTCGTGTAAATTCGTTGCTTGTATACAATCAAAAGAGTTTACCTAATTTTAAAGTAATTAATAACATTCCATATTTTAACGACGTACGTTAGTGCTTGTCATACAAGAAGGATACTGTTGAATAGCTTATGAAAGTTGCTACGTGTATGGAACGACCCCCATTTTTACAATTCCACACGTCGATGAGTGAATCATTCATATGGAGGAGTAAATCATGCAAAATTCAATATACAAAATGATGCATAGCTATACGAAGGAAGCGTATGAACGTGGCTTTTTCAACGGGTGTATATTGCTTGCGCACAAGAATGACATCCTTTTTGAAACAGCACTTGGAATTGCCAATATGGCAAAAAAAACAGAACTTAATCTGGATAGCGTATTTGAACTAGCATCTGTGAGCAAGCAGTTTACAGCTTCTGCAATCATATTGCTTAACGATAAAGGGGTTCTTTCCTTAAACGATGACTTGGAAAAATATTTTCCCGGGATCCCGTATAAAGGACGAACAATAAAGAATCTACTTAACCACACTACAGGAATCCCTGACTACGAGAAGTGGGTAATCAAGCAAGCTGAGCAGACGGGAACAATACCCAAAAATGATGTTATCGAAAAATTTCTTATTGAATCCAATCTTCCAGAAGAATTTGCAGTAGGTACCAAATGGAGTTATTCAAATACAGGCTATGCTGCTTTGGCTTTGATAATAGAGAAGGCATCAGGCATGCCATTTGGTACTTTTTTAGAAAAAGAGTTTTTTCAACCGGCAAAAATGAGTAGCACCTGCGTCTACCACAGGCGTTTGAACGGAGATACCATTCCTAATTATGCGTACGGCTATATTTTCGAAAATGGTGAATATATACTGCCGGATGACTCACAGAGCAGCCAGTTTGTCATTCCCTTGGATGGGATTGAAGGAGATGGCATCGTCAACTCAAATCTCCATGACATGCTAAAGTGGAGTCTTGTATTGAAGGAAGGAAAGATTATCTCACATGCCAGCCAGCAGGAGATGTATACTCCAACATATGTAAATGGGGAATCGGTGCCCTACGGGTATGGTTGGAGGTTATTTAATAATGAAAAAGCTGGGTATGGTGTGCGTCATGCAGGCGGATGGCCGGGATATCACACTCATTTTATCCGTTATATTGACAAGGAAATGACTTTGGTTCTGTTGATGAATTTGAGTGGGGATATATGGGGGAGACGTACATTCCTTGAAGGCGTTGAGTCTATAGTTGAAGGTCGGATGCCACAACCAATAACACCAACCGATGAACTTATTGATCTAGATTTTGATAAGTCAAAATACCTGGCTCTGTGTGGGAACTATGAGGGGGACATTTCAGTAAGTTTGAAGGAAAACAGCTTATTTGCTTCTTTCAATACGAGGGAACAAACCGAGACACACGAAATTTTGCCTGCGAAATACGGACGGTTTATTACTCGCACAGGCTTTAGTTTTAAATTCGGGGGCTCAATGATTACTTTAACAAATGCTGGGGGAGGCGAGTCCAAACATAAAAAGATTGAGGATTAACTGACGCTTTATGTTGTCGAACATCACTTGCTGCTGGCGTTACGGTCCGGATATAACCAGCATTTTTCTATACTGGCCAAGGAGTCAGCTTTATCAGCAAGTATGCTGATGATAAGATTCATCGATACGTACCGGTGCACGTCACCAATCTCTTTCCGGACAACTTTGGCACGTTGGGTTGTAATAAAGGATAAGAACTACTACTTTGTCCGCAACGCAGAGGGAGAAGTCAAGCGTTTTGCCTTGTACGAAAGTGGAAGCCGTAAAAGCGAAATCAAAACACGGGAGGAAACAAGAATGAAAGTGTTTATTTCCTTGGACATGGAAGGGATTTCTGGCATTACGGAGTGGGAGGATACCATTCCGGGTCGTCGGCATTACGAGGCAGGACGTCGGCTGCTTACCCAAGACGTAAACGCCGCCATCGAAGGTGCACTGGAAGGAGGAGCTACACAGATTGTCGTCAATGAGTCACACGGCCCAATGAACAATTTGATCCTTGAGGATTTGCATCCACAGGCGGACGTCATCCGCGGGTTCTTCAAGCCACTGGGCATGATGCAAGGAATTGACAGCACGTACGACGCCGCCTTTTTTGTCGGGTATCACGGAATGGCAGGCGTGGGTGATGCAGTGCTCAATCATACGTATTCCAGCTTGGCAATCCACCGTTTAGTGCTGAATGGCAAAGAAGTGGGAGAGGCAGGATTAAATGCAGCTATTGCTGGAGCATTTGGCGTTCCAGTCGTACTGGTGACAGGCGACTCACAAACTGCGCAGGAAGTGGAAGAGGAAATACCGGGGGTCTTTACGGTTGCTGTGAAGACGGGCATTACCGGGCTCTCCTCCCAGGTGATTCACCCTGTCCGTGCACGCGAGATGATTCGCCAGCAAGCAAAAGAGGCACTGATCAACCTCAGCAAGGTACAGCCGCTTGTCCAGAAGGCAGAAAATACGCTCGAAGTGGAGTTCACCAAATCCCAGATTGCTACGGCGGTCAGCTGGATGCCCGAAGTCGAGCTCATAGAAGGACGTACGATTCGTTTCCAATCCCCGAATGTGGTCACCATGATGCCTGTACTGAAATCGATGCTGATGATTGCAGGCCAAGTGAATCGGATGGTTACAGGCTAATAGGCAACGAATCATGGAAAGGCAGTAGCAGAATCCAGACAAGGCAAGAAAATCTTGGCCTGCTACTGCCTTATTTGATTTCAAACAAGCCAGAAGTGCCCAACGCCTTTCCATGCAGCGCTTTTTGGAAGGCAAACCCTCGATATATATCAATCGCTTCAAGGTAAGACAGCTTGGCTTTTTCTTTTTGATTCAACTCGGCGTACAGCTCTCCTTGTTTGTAGTAAACCTCTCATCACGACATGTTCATCTTTTCCAGTTCTTCTAAACGGGCTAGAGCTCGTGCTTCAGTTGGCGTGGCCAACTAAACTGTGGGATACACAAGGATAGCTTGGTGAAGTTCACTGCGTTAGGTGTGACTACCCAAGAATCCCCTGACTTTAGGCATGAGAAATGTCAGAAGGATGGTTCACAGTAAATTAAACTGGTACTAGTAAAGCAAACCACCCATTTTCATCATTTGATTGTTCCACGTAGCAGCATGGGCGTCTAAAACATTATTTTCAGTGAACAGAAGCATTTTGTTTAGTAGCTTTGGTTGTACATGCTCTCCTTACCTGTGGATTTTTAGTTGGAAGCACTAACAAAGGTTTACTTGAAAAGGAGAATAAAATTCTGTATTATATGAAAAATAAATTTATTTATTCAATCACACTCAAATATTATTTCATGCAATCTGGCAAGCTGTCCAAGTGCCTATGTTAAGGGAGTAAAACGAGATAGAAGAACACAATAAATATTGAGATTCGTCATTTAACAACCATCTCAGAATTGGAACAAACAAGATGACTAGTTGGGAGGGTGAAGGTGGACAGAATAGACAATTCCTGTGAATCAGACATTAACTGCATTCAAAAATAGCTGCTTTACAGAAACGAATTTGATTAGTCAGCAAGTTCAAATAAAATAATAAAAAGGACATAGGGCAATGATGAATAAAACTGTTCTGATAGTTGAAGATGAACAAAAATTACGTGAAGTTATTACCCTATTCCTACATGGAGATGGATTGCAAGTGCTTGAGGCCGAAACCGGTGAACAAGCAATAAAGATCTTTTCTGAAAGCGCAGTCGATCTTGTTATTCTGGATATCATGTTGCCGAATATGAGCGGATTCGATGTTTGTGAGCGCATCCGGAAGAATTCAGATGTACCGATTCTTTTTCTAACAGCGCTCGGAGATGATGATTATTACACACTTGGATACCGTTTAGGTGCAGATGATTATATTGTCAAACCGTTTAAGGCTTCAATTCTCGCCCTTAAAGTTCGGCGTATTTTTGAAAGGCAGGCCAAAGCTGATCCTGTGAAGATAACAGCAAAAGGTATCGAACTGGACATAGATGGTTTTCGGTGTCTTATTGATGGGATGACTATCGAATTAACTCAAAAGGAATTTCATTTGCTGCAAATTTTAATGCTTAACGAGGGACGTACCATGACACGCGATTATCTTCTCAATACGGTCTGGGGTTACGACTTTTATAACGAGAGCCGTGTTGTCGATAATCATATAAAAAATATCCGACGAAAGCTTGGGACTTATTCAACATATATCAAAACAGTCATTTCTGTCGGGTACAAATACGAGAAAAACATATGAAAATCAAGAAATCAATAATGCTTCAAATATTCTTTACAATATTATCTATATTTTTACTTGTATTCGTTGTGCAATTTATATTTTTTGGAAAATATGTCACTTCCCTATATAGTAATTTTTTATTAAGAGATATCCGTGCAGAATTTCAAAGTGCGGTTGAACAATTCTCTAACAGCAAAAATGAGAATGCCAATTCTGTTTTAAGTACCTATGCTGTATCTTATGACGCACCTGTGCTTGCTTTTACCGAAGATTACAGCGTTATTGGGCAAGGGCTTTTCAACTACCTAAGCATTTTGACGGTTCGAGTACCCGAAGTTGGCATTTCTCGAATTCTTATTAGCGGTTTAAATGAACTGCGCAATATTAATTTAAATGATTTACTGACGATTGAAGCAGTACGTGTGGGTGAGAGCAATTACTTTGAACCATATTCGATCCGCTCTACGAACAAAATATATCTATATCGACAAACTGAGAGAACAACGAGCACGAAAACAATAACTGCAACCAGTAACTGGTATACCGAAAATGAAGCAAGTCTTTTAAACGACCGTGCACGAATCATCTATGATCTAATGAAAGATTGCCTGATTAATAGAAAAGATATCAAAACATATCTTGCTGCGATTACAAAAGAGCCGTTTACAGATAAGAGAGGAACATCGTACTATATCATTTCCGAAAGCAGAAGTATAAATGGAGTCGTGACTTATTTTGTAACTATCCGGCCTATTGTTGTATCCAAAAGTGAAGTGCGATATTTTAGCAATTATTTTTATACAGTTTATTGTATTCTTGGCATCCTTTTAATAGCGGCGGTATTTATTTTGTCCAGGAAGCTGAGTGCACCTATCGTTCGTCTTTCAAATGTAACCAGTAAGCTTGCTTCCAAGGATTTTTCAGTCAGGGCAAATGTCAACTTAGATAACGAAGTTGGACAACTTTCGGAAAGCATAAATGTGATGGCAGACAACCTTCAAGCAGCAATGGAAGAATTGCAGCAATCGGCTGAGATAGCAAAAGTAAACGAAAAACGTATGAAGCTGTTGCTTGCTGACCTGGCACATGAGTTTAAAACACCGCTTGGGATAATTTCACTTTATAGCGAAGTCATTGAAAACCGAATGTTTGAAAAGGAGCCTGCATACTATTTTGGAATTATTGAACACGAAATAGAAAATCTGACTCAGATGATTGACGAGACCATTCAGCTGTCAAAGCTGGAGGCAGGATACTGGGAGTACAAACCCGCAACGTTCTACATCAGTGACCTTATCGAAGGGGCACTTTCAAGGTTCTCTGAAAAGATTATGCGAGAAAACTTTACGTTGAAGGTTGATTTACTGGATGCGATGGTTTTTGCTGACGGGCGGCGAATTGAGCAAGTATTAACGAATTTGATTTCAAATGCCTTAAAATATTCCAGTGAGAAAAAAATTATTGAGGTGAGCGTTACAAGAGAGAATGAAAATGTGAAGGTCCGCATTTGCAACGATGGATATATTTCCGAGCAAGACATTAACCATATATGGGAGCGTTATTACCGGGCATCCGAAAAAACGACGGCACGCTTGCCAAGCGAGGGTATTGGACTTGAGATTGTGAAGCATATTTTGATTATGCATAATAGCAATTTTGAGGTACGGCAGGAAGATGATATGGTTTGTTTTTATTTTACAATTCCACTCGTTGATGTATGAATAACTCATGTGGATGTCATCCGAGAGCGGCTGCGGGCTGACAAGAGTACTCTGATCTTGTATCCTACGGAATTTGGAGACACGCACGTTTTGAATAAATGGCTGATAGGTGAGACAAGGCGTTTGATCCGATGTATTATATTATCATCGGTCTGATTTTACTTGGGAACGGTCTATCTTCATCGCCCAGCAACGCCCCTATGTCCGCGTGAGCCCACCAAAAATAAGTCATCTTAAAAACTACAGCCCAGGGTTTTAAAGCAACATATATTACTACAAGAGAATCTTTTGAAAGAGGTTCTTTGGACAGTGTTTACGCTATCCAATCTGATTCTGGAATAAAATAGAATGTGAGAGCAATAGACGGAAGAGCAATTAAAGAACTTGGTTGGTTTGACATATGGACAGTGGCTTTGTTCCTACTCGTGTTCTTGAGCGGGGGGAGGAAGGCAAAGGAGTTCCGTCAGACTAACAAACCATTGTAGGAAATGTTGTATTCCTAAAGTGTGTTCTTTTATAAGCATTCGATCACGTAAGATATACTCCGAATTCCCAACCAAGCTGTTCATATATGAAAAAATGTTTCTTGTTTCTATGAGTCCATCGATGAAAAATTTCGGTTGTATAATTTCATTTACGTGATGTATGTAAAACCTCTAAGAATTTAATGTTCTTAGAGGTTTCTTTCTTAATTTTTCCTAATGTAGTTAGTGTAATTAATAACCACACGGCTTGGTATATATGTCATGGGGAAGCAGAGAACTATTCCTTTATAGCTAGTCGATTGCTGAATCGAAACGGACATTCGGGCAGAGAAGCCAAAAACGTCAGTCAGCACGAAGCAGATGATCAGCAACAGGATTGAGCAAATATGGCGGAACCTCCTTTGTTTTATTTGGAAACATTTTGAAACTCAATGCTTTTTGTACAGGGAAAGGGGAGAACCTTGCACGAGTCCATGACGAAACACCCCTACAAATATCAGTAGGGGCGTTGATTCCTGTTGCATATCTCGATTGGATAGATTAGTGTTTCAAATGCAATACTTCTTCAGGGTTTGCGACCATTCGGCCATAGTATTGCTGGGAACGAAAGTTGTGTATCTCTTGACAGGCCTTTGCCATTTTTTCGAGGATGGTTTCCTGTGGTAAATCAGCATTGGGGCTCCAATAATAAATCTTCATTTCATAGTTCTCGCCATTTTCATCTTCCCAGCTGTATTCAATCCGGTCCGCTTTCACAAACCCGTTTTTTAGATAAAAATGGACTCTCTTTACCGTATCTTCATCTTGTCGATCAATGGGTTCTACTTCAAGAATGATGTCTTTTCCTTTTTCTTTGAGCTTATTGATTATTTTTGTTCCGATGCCTTGTCCCCGTGTAGCAGGATTAATCAAGAGATAATCGATGAAGATAAACGTGGGAAACTCAGCGTACAGCAATAAATAATCGTCCGTTTCCTCCTTGTGATAAGCGTCCTTTTCATTGATTAAAGCCTGTATTTGCCCTTCATTTTTCATTTCATATTCTGGAAAGTAATCATTTAAACGGTCATACCAGTCCATGAGCATTCCCCCACCTAATCACTCGTGATGACCTTCATAGGTTTTACAACATTGCCAAAAACCACTCAAGCATACTTGATCTTACGTAAAGGAGCGGGAACGACATTTTGAATGCTACTTGTGTAAAATATAATGAATTTGGCATCCCTCAGGATGTGTTGCGGGTGGAGTCAGCGCGAAAAGAACCCCCTGGAAATGGAGAACTCCTAGTTCGAATGATTGTGAATCCCATCAATCCCTCCGATTTGATCCCAATAACGGGAGCGTATGCTCATCGGATCGCACTTCCAGATATTCCGGGCTATGAGGGAGTCGGTATCGTGGAAGAAGTGGGACCATCCGTTTCTCGGGAGCTGATCGGTAAACGTGTACTCCCTTTACGAGGTGAAGGGACTTGGCAGGAGATTGTGAAGGCTCGGGCAGATTTGGTTATTCCCGTTCCCGATCATATAGGCGACTACAAGGCTGCTCAGTTATATATTAACCCCGTTACAGCATGGATTACGTGTACAGAAGTCTTGAGACTTCGACCAGACGATATTTTATTAATCAATGCAGGTGGTTCGGCGATTGGTCGCATTTTTGCGCAGTTGGCTAAGATTGTCGGGTATCGACTGATTGCGATTACAAGAGATGATTGGCATAGTCAACAGTTGCTTGAGTTGGGTGCTTCGTATGTCATCCATGGAAGTGAAAAGCAATTGCATGAGACCGTCATGGAGCTTACGTATGGTATGGGTGCGCATGCTGCCATTGATTCCGTAGGGGGCGTAGCTGGGACAGAATTGGCTTTTTCTGTTCGTCCAGGCGGTCATTTTCTAACAATCGGTCTTTTATCTGGACAACCTGTAGATTGGGCCAAGATTCATAAAGAAGCCCAAGTGAATGTAAAACTGTTTCATTTGCGGCATTGGAATCAGCAAATATCCGTTCAAGCCTGGCAAGAAACCTTTCGTCATTTGATATCCATGGTGGTGGACGGAAAATTAAGGCTGATAGAGCCAAAGGCTTGTTACAGCCTGAGGGAGGTCCATGAAGCTGTGCGGGTGGCAGCTTCTTCTGGGGGAAGGGATGGTAAAGTTTTTCTGGTAAATAGCAATTACTGATGTTGAGATTGAGAGCAGAGAATGGCGAAAAAGGCAGCGGCAGTCTTGGACTATTTTCTCGTCCGAAACGGCCACTGCCTTTCATCTTGTTCAAATGATTTACATTTTTTGTCGTGCCTGCTTGAGTGAGATGGAATTAGCGATCGACGTCCATACATCCGTCGACTCAGAGCCGACGTACCAGTAAGCCAGGCCCCCAATTTGCCAGTTCAGGCTGGTTTGAGCTTTCAGACCCAAGGAGCGGCTTTCTTCCAGCCAAATCGAGTGCGAAACACCTTGTTTTTTGAAGGTAGAGTGATATTGCCCGATAGAGCTGTCCCACTTTGTTGTCGCTTTGTACTGGGTAATCAATTGATATGACTCTGGAATACTGATATCGGTGGATTTCAATTGACCACTGGATTGGTACCAGTCGCGAGTATACAGTGGCATGCCTACAATCAGTTTTTGAGCAGGGATGTCGTCGAGAACGCCTTTGATCACGTTCTCAAACCATGGGAGTGACGCGACAGAGCCCGCTTTTGTTGCACCTGCCCAGTGCTCTTCATACGCCATCAATACGAGAAAGTCGGCATACGTCGCCAATTTCGTATAATCGAAAGGTTCACTCCAATCCGTACCGGTATCGGGAGGAACATCGACTGACAAAACGGCGCCCTTGGCGTCCAGAGCAGCGGCAAGTTCTTTAATAAAAACAGTGAAATTGTCCCGGTCTTCGGGATTGAATCCTTCGAAGTCCACGTTAATTCCGTCCAGCTGGTACTTATCGACGAACGAGATCAATTTTTGTATCACGGCTGTCCGTTTTGACTTGTCGGACAATAAGGCGTGTGTCGTAGCAGGATCAAATTGATTCCCGAACAATGGCCACACTTCTTTTCCGTTTTTCTGTGCCCATTTAACGAATGCAGCGTCAGAATAATCGCTTAACGACCCGTCTTTTTGCAAAAAGTACCAACGTGGAGAAAGGGTGTTGACTCCTGACTTTTGTGCTTGGGCAATAAATTCTTGCGTGGTGGACTGATACTGCCAGCCTAGCGAGACCAGTGGTTTTGCCGAAACAGTCTGTGCATTCAGTTCATCTAGAATGCGTTTTAAAATGACCGCAGTCTCTTCCCGCGAGAGGGCAGCAGCAGGGCGGAAATAGCCTTGATAGCCGACGAGCCAGTGCTTTTTCATGGCCGCATTAACAGACGATCTAGCCCAACTAGAGATGGCATTCGCATCTTTGACGGACGGATTGGCTGTCGAGGACAGTTTCAATCCCAAAGCTCGAACGAGGAAGGTAGCTGCTTCTTGACGAGAAATGGTCCGGTTTGGTGAGAAGGTGGTTGGACTAGTCCCGTTTGCCATATTGAGAGAGGCAGCCGCTTGTACGTACCCGTATGCCCAAGAAGATTTAGGAACATCCGAAAAGGAAGGTACGTTGCTTGCTACCGGTTTGATGCCCAGCGTACGGTCGAGCATAGACACAAATTCAGCTCGGGTGACAGGACTTTCCGGATGAAAATATCCGTTCTCATCTCCGGAGACGATGCCAGCGGATTGCAAGGTGCGAATCTGTTCTCGCGCATAACTGCTGGAAATATCGCGCAGGCTATTCGTTGACGCCGTAGAGGCCGGCACACCGATGCCCAGTGTGAAACAATACGTGAGAAAAACAAGTGAAACGAGCAGAATATGTAGGTGTCGTTTATTCATCATACATCCAGTATAAGGAGAGAGCCCCAATGTTTCATTGATCATTTATTGGCAGTGATTCGAGTGTTGACAACTGGGGCGAACTCTTTTGGAGACTCCGGGATATGTTATGATAGTACACGGAACGAAAGAAGAGAGAAGAAACGAGGCGGGAGAGTTATGGAAGACGTACTGATCGTGGGTGCAGGTCCTTGTGGGCTGGCAGCAGCGATAGCTTGCAAGAGAGCGGGTCTAAACCCGATTAACATAGAAAAAGGTTCGTTGGTCCACTCCATTTACAGATATCCTACGTACATGATTTTTCACAGTACGGCAGAGCTTTTGGAAATCGGAGGGATTCCTTTCACGACTCCTCATGAAAAACCGACACGCCAAGAGGCACTTCAGTACTATCGGTTGGTGGCGGAGCGAGAACAGCTCCGGATCAAAAGCTTTGAGACAGTGACTACAACGAAACAAACTGATAATGGCTTTCACGTTACGACAGCCGATCGCTTTGGAGAGACGCATACATACGATACAAAGAATCTCATTATTGCGACGGGCTATTTTGACAATCCAAATCGGCTGAATGTTTCGGGGGAGGACCTCCCGAAAGTATCTTCCTTTTACAAGGAGGCGCATCCCTATGCGGGACTGCGTGTAGCGATTGTAGGGGGTAATAACTCAGCTGTAGATGCTGCGATGGAGCTGGAGCGTGCAGGAGCAGAAGTGACAGTGATCTGTCGGCGAACAGAGTTGTCTGAAAAAGTAAAAGCATGGACGCGCCCCGTGTTCGAAAGCTTGATCAACAAAGGACGAATCCGCATGATGTTCGGCTCCGTGGTAGAGTCGATCCAGGAGCGGAGCATCCGGGTGAAAACGGGTGAAGAGATCGTTGAATTGGAAAACGACCAAGTCTTTGCTCTGATCGGATACCGCCCGGATCGATCTTTTTTACAATCCCTTGGGGTAGAGATCGATCCAGAGACGGGTACACCACAGCATCATCCAGAAACCAAGGAAACGAACGTGCCGGGTTTGTACATCGCAGGAGTGATTGCGGCGGGACATCGCGCGAATGCCATCTTTATCGAAAATGGCAGATTCCACGGCGAAGGAATCGCCCGCCACATCACGTCACGTTTGGCACGATAAATTACATGGTCCACTCCAGTTGCTTGCCACCGATCAAGTGGTAATGCAGGTGAAATACCGTTTGTTGGCCGTGTTTGCCAATATTCGTGATGACACGGAATCCGGGATCTTTTACTCCCATCGTTTCTGCTACCTTTTGCAGAGCGATGTGGAGATGACCGATCAATTCCTTGTCCTCTGGTTCAATTGCCAGTAGGGATTGAATGTGCTTTTTCGGGATCATCAGGACGTGTACAGGGGCAATCGGATTAATGTCATGAAAGGCTACGACATGCTCGTCCTCATACACTTTTTTCGAAGGCAATTCACCGTTTGCGATTTTGCAAAAAATGCAGTCCATCGTTCTCGACATCCTTTCCAATAGGGAAGTAATAGGGGTAAAGCCTACTTCGGCATGCAAGTAGGCTTTACCTTTCTTTGGTTGGATGATTTATCTGGCCAATTGTTTGTACATCCAAAAATACAGAAACAGAATGAGAATCGCAAAGAGAATGGCGTACGAAGGTGTACAA
This sequence comes from Brevibacillus choshinensis, assembly GCF_001420695.1. Lineage (NCBI taxonomy): Bacteria > Bacillati > Bacillota > Bacilli > Caryophanales > Paenibacillaceae > Brevibacillus > Brevibacillus choshinensis. Next base: position 1,367,671 of record NZ_LJJB01000007.1, read on the forward strand.
GAAGTGAGGACGAATGGTTGACCCATTCAACCTGTACATTATAATCCCGAAGGCTGAAAAAGAGTAGAAGGAAGTTTAATTACACTAAAAATAACTATTCGGATGCTATTTTAGACTCGTCCATAAAGAGCACATTCCACCGATGCCCATCCAAATCTGCGAATCCAGCGCCGTACATCCAGCCTTGATCCTGTGGCTTGGCATAAATGGTGCCCCCAGCAGTCACGACCTTGTCCAAAAGCGAATCTACGTCTTCTTTGCTTTGCGCATCAATGGAAATCAGTATTTGTGTAGCTTTGGTCGCATCTGGAATCTCATTTCTGGTAAATTGTGTAAACGTAGACTCAGGAAAAAGCATCACGACGAATTGTTTTTCTCCGATGAAGAGACTTGCCTGTTGATCGTTGTCGCCAAATCGAGGATTCAAGGAAAAGCCGATCTCGGTGAAAAATTGTTTGGATTTTTGGACATCCTTCACGGGTAGATTCAGCCAAATTTCTTTCGTCATTTGCTCATTCTCCTCATCCATTTCACTATAATCATTCTATTGAATTATATAGCAATTCGCTTTGATAATAAAAGAAAAAATGGTATACTTTCCCACTATTCAAGTTGTCTTCTAGTTGACTCTCCACTTAGGGGAGCCATTATCCTGTGTCTTGTGGAGGTGAGTAAGCATGCTGTATACGGTAAAAGAAGTGTCATCGTTGTCCAACGTCACTATTAAAACGTTGCATCATTACCACAAAATCGGACTTCTCTTGCCGCAGCAAATGAGTGAAGCGGGATACCGATTGTACGGAACGGCAGAATTGGAGCGACTGCAGCAAATCCTGTTTTACCGAGAGCTGGATTTCTCACTAGTGCAAATCAAGCAATTGCTGGACCGAGATGTGGAGCGATCCGGTATCTTGTCCGAACAAAGGATATTGCTAATGAAAAAAGCAGGTAGATTGGAAACGATCATGGAGACGTTGGAAAAATCAATTCGGGCGATGGAGGTAGGAGATTGTATGGAAAAGCAAGAGTTATTTACAGGCTTTGCAAATGAAAAAGAATGGGAGCAAGCGCTTCAGGAGCAAAAAGACTATTTGCGAGACACGTATCAGTTCGACCTGAATACGGATACGATGGATGTGCAGGAAATGAACGCGCAAGCCAAAGAGGCGGTTTCCTTCATGACAGATATGGCGAGTGCCCTGGTAGCTGGTATCAAACATACGGATGGGAGAGTGAGTATGCTCATCGACGAGCATCTCGCTTTTCTGAACCAGAATGGACATCCCGTTACCCCTCAGGACTTTGCCAATCAAGCGCGCTTTTTCCTACAGGACGATTTTCACCTCGGTATGCTCGAAGGCCAGCAGACAGGTTTGGCATACTATTTAACAGCAGCAGCGGAGGCATTCGCCGAGAGGTAAACGTCTCTAGCAAATAGAGCAAAAAGCCCAGGCCATGTGTTGCGGCTCGGGCTTTTTGCCATGGTTATCAAATTTCACCTTTCTTTTGAAAAGACCTTCTCCAAAAATTGCAGAACTTCTCTCCACGAGTGCTCACTCGCATAGGCATTGTTTTTGGCTGTACCGCCATTTAATTGGACTCGCGTCGTGGGAATATAGGGAAAGCGGATCGAGTGTCCCGTATCTTCATAACGCAGATGAACGACATCGTGAGCGAAGCCCTTTTCACGTAATCGAGAAACCATCTGATCGCAGTGCTCAGCTGCTGGCCACCAATGGTCGTCATCTGAAGACAACAGCATGATCGGTCCATTGATTCGTTCGATTGGAATGGTGGCTTCCTCTAGCCAATTACACGCTTTCCACGTTTCGGCATGGATGTGGTCGATTCGCTGTCCCGCTTGGAGAAGCGCATCGGCTTCATCGGACTGCGCTTCGGTCCAGTGAACATAAGGGAGAGGCTCTCCACGGAATGACCAGGAAGACTGCGGTGCAAATAGATCCGATCCAGCAATTTCGTTGCTGCTTCCGATACTTACGGTAGAGCTGGGACTGGAGGCGATGACTGCTCGTACTTCTGGATCCAATGCACCGATGACGAGGGCCAATTCAGCCCCTTTTGATCGTCCAAAGACGGTAATTTTTTCAGGATTCACCTGTGGCTGTTCCTTCAGCCAACGAATGGCATTCTGTATGTACTCCAGAGGAATTTGGCGGATATCGTCCGGGAGATCATCGCACTGAAAATAAGCGAGTGCCAGGGAAGGGTAGCCGTGGGACGCAAACAAAGCAGCAAATTGCGAGCAAGAGCCAATTCCACCTTCACTTCCTCCCAAGACGAGAATAGCTGGACGCTGCTCCGCTTGAGGATCATAAAAGTATTGGCCGACGAGACCGTTGTCACGGATTTTCTTGATCGAGACTTCAGGAGAGACAAAGATACGGGTGATAGAGGCCCTTGCAACAGGCTTCTCGTGTACCTCAGCGGTTAAATGAATCTCTGTGGAGCGCGGAGCAAATTCAAAGGTATCGAGTGAATAAGGACTGAAAAAACGCTGGGTCTGTACATGCATAGACCAAAACAATCCCATAGGATCAATTCCTTCATAGGTGCCGAAAAGAGGGGCTTGGGATACGAGATCGACATTGCCTTCGTCATCCGCTTGGAAAATGGCGTGAGAAGAGGCAGTCAGTTCTCCACCTGGCAAACCATCAGTCAGGGTAGCATGGAGGGTGATCAATTGATGCGGAATAAAGCCGCTCAACGTAATGTGGACTGGAACGTCTAGTAAGGCAGTTGATGGGGTGACATCAATCTGTGGTTGCATCATGACAGACAAACACTCCCTTATTCAAAATATGGGAATCAGGAACAAGACCATTATAGTAGAGTTTAAAAAAGCACAGGGAATGAAGTTGTGACAGTTCCTGAAACTTAACAGTACCTGCAACTTGACTTCCTATAAAAGGTGTAACTATAATCATTACAACGAAAGGGTGACCCTTATGAAAATCAGTAGCCGTTTTTCCGTCGCTGTCCACATCTTGTCGCTTCTTTCCATTGATTCGACTTCACATAATACTTCGGAATGGATCGCGGGCAGTGTCAATACCAATCCTGTGATTATCCGCCGTGTTTTGGGGCAATTAAAGAAAGCAGGACTGGCAAATGTCCGTTCAGGGACAGGTGGAGCTAATCTCGCGAAAGATCTGAAGGAAATTACTTTGCTCGATGTCTACCGTGCAGTGGATGTAGTGGAGGAGGGCCATCTCTTTCACATTCATGAGCAACCCAACCCCCAATGCCCAGTAGGTGCCAATATTCAATTTGTACTGGAGCTGATCTTGACACGCGCACAAAACGCAATGGAAGAGATTCTTGGCAACGTAACCATGGAGCATCTCGTTACGGATCTGAGGCATCAGATTGCAGCAAATGAATAACGATCTGTCAGCTACCCCTGACCGTGGGAGGGATCCCCTGTGTCGTGTCGTATGATATAGAGGAGTGAAACCTACGTATCGGGGGGCGGATATGAGTGACATTGCCTAACATGATTCAACCGATCAACACCTATCTTCGTCCGATTGACACCTTGGAGGATGCCGCACGCGTCATGCTAGAGACGCGTCTAGATGTCCTGCCTGTAGGTGATGACCAGGGACGGCTGGTAGGTGTTTTTTCGCGAAGCTCTCTGTACCGCATGATCTTGGAAAAATTGCCATCACATACGTCAATAACTGCATTTGTAAAAACAGAGGCGGTCACGACACAGCTCGAGAGACTGGATCACATCACGTTCGAGGAGCTGGAGCAAGTCATTCAGAACAGCCAGGTCGGCTCCAGCATTATCATTGACCGAGAGCGGAGAATTATAGGCATTCTCACCAAATCAAAAGTGGTAAATGCATTAGTAGAGTCAAAGAATGATTTGAGAGAGCAATTGGAAGCGATCCTGCAATCAGCCACACCCGTAGAGGAAAGCGTGGTTCGCATTCATGATAAATCAGTATCCAAACCTTACCATCAAGCGACGTATCACTGGGAACATATCCTCACGCGAGATAAGTCTATGAAACTGCTGATCTCTTCGGCACAAAAGGCAGCACGAAGAATTACGTCCGTCCTCTTACGGGGGGAGAGCGGTACGGGTAAAGAGCTGTTTGCGCATGCATTACACAATGCAAGCAAGCGTTCTTCAGGCCCGTTTGTGACGATCAACTGCGCCTCCGTGCCAGAACATTTACTCGAAGCAGAGTTTTTTGGATATGAGAATGGCGCCTTTACGGGAGCGGATCGGTCAGGTCGTATGGGGAAGCTGGAGCTAGCACATGGAGGGACGCTCTTTCTCGATGAGATAGGGGATATGGCGCTGCATCTTCAAGCCAAGCTCTTGCGAGTAATTGAAGGAAAGGAGTTTTATCGCGTCGGTGGGACAAAGCCGATTCAGGTAGACGTTCGGATTGTTTCTGCGACGAATGCTCCTCTCGAGCAAATGATTGTGCAGAAAACCTTTCGCGAAGAACTCTATTATCGACTCCATGTGATTACGCTATCTATTCCGCCTCTACGTGCTCGTCCAAACGATATCCTGTTGTTAGCGAATACCTTTATCAAGCAATTGAATCCGGTCTTAGAAACAGCGGTGACAGGAATCGAGGAATCGGTGCAAAAGGTTCTTTATCATTACGAGTGGCCAGGAAATATTCGACAGCTGCGTAATGCTATCGAGCGAGGCATGATCATGGCGGAGAAGGGAAAAATCTCGTTTGCCGATCTCCCGGGTGAATTGTTGGGAAAGGCGACAGAAATCCATGGAAAAACGATCGTGCAGGCTGCCGAAAAGACAGAAATCGAGCGTGCGCTTCGCGAGACTTATGGAAACAAAGTGAAAGCGGCACGCCTTTTAGGGATCAGCAGGTCTGTTCTTTACGAAAAATTGAAAAAATTCCAGATGTAGATCTGTCCGGTATGCCGGACAGTTTTTTTATTTTGTTTACACCTACGGACAGTGAGAAGGTCGCTGTTCCTTCATTTAGGGGTTTTTTTTGCATTGGCAACGAAATTGCAATACCTAGCAAAGGTAGACATAGAAATAAGCGTGAGGAAAAGGGAGGATGATGAGAGTGGCACGTGAGGTCGTGATTGTTGAAGCGGTACGTACGCCAATCGGCAAGAGGAACGGATTATTGAGCGGAACACGTCCCGATGAATTGGCAGCAGAGGTCTTGCGTGAGGTGGTGAATCGTGCGGGAATTCAGGCTGAGCTGGTGGAGGACGTGATCCTCGGTTGCGTATCGCAAGTATCGGAACAAGCAGGAGATATTGCCCGTATCGCAGCTTTGATCGCTGGGTTTCCCATTGAAGTACCAGGGACGACGATCGACCGACAATGTGGTTCCAGTCAACAAGCTGTTCATTTCGCGGCACAGGCGATTTTGAGCGGGGATATGGACGTAGTGATCGCAGGCGGGGTCGAGAGCATGAGCCGTGTCCCAATGGGTTCTACCAGCCAGGGGGCAAAACGAAGTGAAAAGCTGACCGCCCAATACGAGCTGATCAATCAGGGGTTATCAGCAGAGCGAATCTCCGAAAAGTGGGGTTTCTCACGTACGCAACTGGATGAGTATTCGGCAGAAAGCCATCTGCGAGCGCTCCGGGCACAAGAAGAAGGACGCTTTGAGAGAGAAATCTTGCCGCTCACCGTGACACTGCCTGATGGGACACAGACACGGATGACCCAGGATGAAGGACCGCGTAAAGGCTCGACAGTAGAAAAGCTGGGGACGCTCAAGCCGTCTTTTCAGGAGGATGGACGGATCCACGCGGGGAACGCGAGCCAAATCAGCGATGGGGCGGCTGCGATCTTGCTCATGTCGCGGGAAAAGGCAGAGAGTCTGGGACTCAAACCTCGCGCTAGGGTAGTAGCACGCTCAGTGGTGGGATCTGACCCGACTTTGATGCTGACAGGTCCCATTGCCGCAACGCAAAAAGTATTGAAAAAAGCAGGTCTGACGATAGAAGACATGGATCTGTACGAGGTCAACGAGGCATTTGCTCCGGTTCCACTCTGCTGGATGGTCGATATGGAGGCGGACCCGAGCAAGCTCAATACGAACGGAGGAGCGATTGCGCTCGGACATCCGCTTGGAGCTAGCGGAGCACGTGTCATGGTGACACTGCTGCACGAGCTGGAGCGCACGGGCAAACGCTACGGATTGCAAGCTATCTGCGAAGGTATGGGGATGGCGAATGCCACCATCATCGAGCGGTTGGACTAGAGGAGGAAGCAGCATGCTTTCAGACATTCTCGTCGTTGATTTTTCACAGCTTCTGCCGGGTCCTTACGCCACACTTCGACTGGCAGATCGAGGAGCACAAGTCGTGAAAGTGGAGACGCCACAAGGAGACCCTGCTCGAAAGCCTACGATGATCGACCAAAAAGACAATTACTTGTTTCGGGCAAATGGACGCAATAAAAAAAGCATCGTCCTCAATCTCAAAGAAGAGTCGCAGCGTTACGTGGCACTCGATTTGATAAGTCAGGCGGACGTGGTGATTGAAAGCTTTCGTCCAGGCGTGACCAAGCGCTTGGGGATCAGCTATGAGGATGCGGTAAAAGTAAACCCGGGTATTGTCTATTGCTCCCTATCGGGCTATGGCCAGGACGGTCCGATGCAACAGCTCGGGAGTCATGATCTCAACTACATGGCGTTAAGCGGAGCATTGGCCCAGTTAACCGATGACAACGGAAGCCCCATACCGCCGAGCTTGACCTTTGCAGACATGGCTGGTGGTATGGCAGCAGCAGAAGCGATTTTGGCGGCGCTCGTCCAGCGCGGAAAAACCGGCAAGGGTGCCTATCTGGATATCGCGATCGCTGATGTCATGTTGACGATGATGACGACTCATGTCTTGTTGGAGTCCGCGACTGGTGAACAGCACGGTCTTTCCAAATTGTCCAGAGGTCTAGTCTCCTACGGGATCTATCAGACAAAGGATCAGCGCTTTGTAGCTTTGGCTGCTCTAGAATCAAAGTTTTGGGAGAATTTTTGCGAGGCCGTTGAAAAGCCGCAGTGGCGATCTGCAGGAATGACTCCACCCCATGATGACAACCCGGTCTATCAAGACATGAAGGCACTTTTTCAAAGCAGGACTTTGGCGGAGTGGACCGCTTTTTCGCTCCAGGTCGATTGCTGTCTGACTCCCATTTTAGAAGCGGGAGAGTTATACCAGCATCCACAGATGCAGGCTAGAGGATTGATTCAGGAATGCTGGGGACATCGATACGTGGGGACCAGCTATCAGGAGTCGCGGTTTGTCCTGGATTCAGCTTCACCCGCACCCAAGCTAGGGGAACACACGGAAGAGTGGTTGACGAGATTGATGAAAAACTCGTAAAGGGGAGAATCAGGATGGCGTACGAGCAACTCGAGGTACGGGTAGAGAACAAGGTCGGTCTGATCAAGATGAGCCGGCCAGACATTCGCAATGCCATGGTTCCGGAGCTGCGACGCGAGCTCCACGAAGCTTTGGCTCAGATGGAACAAGATGATCAGGTGAATGTTCTCGTCCTCACAGGGGATGGCAAGGCGTTTTGTGCAGGTGGAGATTTGGGAGGAATGAACAGGAAGATTGACGCTGTGACGGGCCGGAAACGACTGCTGCAATCCCATGAGCTGATACGAACCATTCTACGGCTAGAAAAGCCCGTGATCGCGGCGGTAAACGGAGCGGCAGCGGGAGCAGGATTTAGCGTCGCTCTTGCCTGCGACATGATCTTTGCTGCCAGATCCTCCTTTTTCGTACAAAGCTTTGTCAATGTGGGACTTGTTCCCGACCTTGGGGCCGTTCATTTCTTGACCAGCCTACTCGGACCTCATCGCGCCAAGGAGCTGATGTTCACAGGAGACAGGGTATCTGCGGAAAAAGCACAGGAGCTAGGCGTGGTAAATCGCGTGATGAACGATGAAAGCCTGATGGAAGAAGTAGGAGCGATCGCAGAAAAGATGGCAAAGGGTCCAGCGATTTCGATGGGACTGACAAAAGCAATGGTGAATCGCAGCATCCTGGGTCAATTACACGATACGTTTGAAATAGAGGCATTTGCCCAAGGGCTGTGCTTTGAGACGGAAGATTTCAGAGAGGGAGTCAAAGCATTCTTTGAAAAGCGTGCTCCTCAATTCTCGGGTCGTTAAACGATATGATTTTCTATCGAAGGAGGAATCACGATGTCCACGACGGCTGCCCACGATTCTCATAAAACGACGCGCCCCTATTTGACGGAGGAGCATCAGATGTTCCGCGAGTCGCTACGCAAGTTTTTGGAAAAGGAAGTCGAGCCCCATTTCGAAAAGTGGGAAGCGGATGAGTTCATTCCCAGGTCGTATTGGGACAGGATGGGGGAGAACGGGTTTCTTTGCCCGCAGGTGGCACCGGAATATGGGGGTCTCGGTCTAGATTTTGGATTCTCGATCGTGCTGGCGGAAGAGATCGGTAAAGTCGGGGGAGGACTTGGCGGTCCCGGTTTACACTCCTCGATTGTCGTGCCTTATCTGGAGTCTTTTGGTACGGAAGAACAAAAGCAAATGTATTTGCCCAAGTGCATCAGTGGTGAAATCGTGACGGCGATAGCTATGACTGAGCCTGCAGCCGGTTCTGATGTAGCAGGTATTCGGACGACAGCCATTCGTCAGGGTGACCACTACATCGTGAACGGGGAGAAAACGTTCATCACAAACGGCATCCATGCAGATCTTGTCATCGTTGCGGTCAAGACAGACCCGAAAGCGACGCCTGCACATAGAGGGGTTAGCTTGCTGTTGGTTGATCGAGATACGCCTGGCTTTTCCCGAGGAAAAAAACTGAAAAAAATAGGCTTGCGCAGCCAGGATACAGCGGAGCTCATTTTCGAAGACGCCAAAGTCCCTGTCTCCCAGCTCTTGGGTGAGGAAGGCAAAGGCTTTTACTACCTCATGCACAAGCTGCAGCAGGAACGGATTCTCGCAGCTACTGGCGCGCTCGTTGCTGCAGAAGACATGCTTGATCTGACCATTCAATATGTAAAGCAGCGGCAAGCTTTCGGTCGTACCATCAGCACGTTCCAGAACACGCAGTTTGAGATTGCGGAAATGGCGACGGATGTACAAATGGCGCGTACGTTTGTGGATGACTTGATCGTTCGGCATATGCAAGGACAGGATGTGGTGACTCAGACCTCGATGGCCAAGTGGTGGATTACAGATATGGCCAGACGAATGGCTCCGCGCTGCATGCAGCTTCATGGAGGGTATGGTTTTATGGAGGAGTACAAGATCGCCAGACGCTATCGAGATATCGCGGTATCTCCTATCTTTGCAGGCTCCAACGAAATTATGAAGGTGATCATCGCCAAGAACTTCGGATTGTAACCACAAAAAAGTCGACAAAGGAGAATGCGTATGGGTCGTATGTTAGAAAATCAAATAGCAATTATAACAGGCTCGGGCAGAGGTGTGGGACGAGAAGTCGCCCTGATGATGGCTGAGCATGGTGCGAAAGTGGTCGTATCCGATCGCGATGAAGGCCCTGCAAACGAGGTGGCAGCGGAGATCCGGGATAGCGGAGGAGAAGCACTGGTTTATTGCGGGAATGTGACTGCCTCTGATTTTGCGAAAGGAATCATTGGGGAGACGATCTCAGCATTCGGCAGGCTCGACATTCTGGTGAACAATGCCGGGTACACGTCCGACGCCCTCATTCACAAAATGACGGATGAGCAGTTTCAGGCGATGCTCGACATTCATCTGATTGCTCCGTTCAGACTGATCCGAGAAGCTTCACCGTACATGCGAGATGCCGCAAAAAAGGAAATCGAACAAGGGATTGTCCACCATAGAAAAATCGTGAATGTGTCATCTGTAGCAGGGATCAGCGGGAATGTCGGGCAGGCAAACTACTCATCAGCCAAAGCAGGTATGGTCGGTTTGACCAAGACGGTCGCCAAGGAATGGGCAGGATTTAACATCAATTCCAATGCCGTCGCGTTTGGATTTATCGATACGCGGCTGACCCAACCAAAGGAGCTGGGTGAAACGGTCGATGGCGTAGCCGTAGGCATTCCGGAGAAGGTACGGAATATGTTTATTGATAAAATCCCGCAAAAGCGCGCGGGTGATCCAAAAGAGGCGGCAGCCGGTATTTTCTATCTCGCGTCTCCACTCTCAAATTACGTCAACGGGCAAGTCTTGCATATTAACGGAGGAACTTATACCTGATGAAGGAGGGATCGAGTTGATCGAATCAAAGATCGAATCAAAAATCGGAACGAAAACGGGTACCACGACCTTTACTGTTGAGCTGGGGAAAGTAAAAGAGTTTGCAAGGGCACTGGGTGATCCACATCCTAGCTACGAAACAGGGGAGTGCTTGCCTCCGACCTTTGGCACCGTAATCGACTTTTGGAGCGGTGACTCGTCCTTGTCTGCCCTGTTGAACCTCAATATGGCCAAAGTCCTGCATGGGGGGCAGGAGTACGAATACGTGGGGAAAATCAGACCGGGAGATGTCATCACCACTGAAGGGGAAGTCGAGAATGCCTACACCAAGGCAGGGATGAACTTCTTCGTCGTGAGAAAGACCTACCGGAATCAAAACGGCGAAACGGTGTTGTTGAGTCGCTCGACGATCATCGAGAGACATGGAGAGGAGGAGTCGGATTGAAAGTCGGATATGAGCTGCCACCTGTGGAAAAGGGCGAGATTACACATACCCAGTTAGTACGCTACGCAGGGGCATCAGGTGATTTTAATCCCATTCATACCGTAGTACCGTTTGCTGAAAAAGTCGGCTTGGGTGGCGTGATTGCGCATGGCATGATGATCATGGGGTTTATCGGACAGGCGATCGGCACGTGGTTTCATCCTGATCAGCTTTTGCGCTTCTCGGTTCGATTTCAGGCGATGACTCGACCTGGAGAGCAGATTACTGTCCGAGGAGAAATCGTAGGGGAAACTGACGACACTTGGAAATGTGAAGCAGTAGCCATCAATGAAGCAGGGGAGAAAAAAGTCAGCGCTAGGTTTGACATCCGAAAAGCATAGGAATCATTCATCGTGAAAAAACGCCGGTACGGAGCAAAACAGTCCTTCCGGCGTTTGTCCTCATGTGTAGACTCTCGAATAACCTGACAGGGAGAGGTTCTTTCATGATCTTGACGACTGGATTGATGAGAAATGCCAAAGTCATGCCAGAGAAGGAAGCCATCGTAGACGGGGAACATCGCTTTACATACGCCGAGTTTGCGAGTCGTGTCGCCAAGCTGAAAGAAGCTTTAACGCAGGCGGGGGTTCAAAAGGGAGATCGCATCGCAGTGTTGATGCTGAACGATTTTCGTTACATTGAGTTGATGTTTGGGGTAACAGCGTTGGGGGCAATTCTGGTACCGTTAAATTACCGGTTGTCACCCGAGGAGCTCGTATACGTTCTCAATGATTCCGGAGCCAAAGCATTATTTGTTCATCGGGAGTTTTTGAAAACGCTTCCTTACTTGAAGGAAAATCTACCATCCCTTACTCACTACGTTCTGGCAGATGGTGACTTGACACATGAGGAGCTGGATTCCTATGAAGCATGGATCACGCAAGCCATAGATACGCCACTAAGCTATTCACCCGACATCCATGAGAGTGATGTGGCTGGATTGTTTTATACCGGGGGAACGACAGGACGATCCAAAGGGGTCATGCTGACGCATCGAAATATGGTCAGCAACTTTTACCACACAGGTGTACTCACAGGTCTCAACCGCAATTCGCGATACTTGCACGTAGCTCCGATGTTTCATCTCGCAGATGGCGCGAGCATGGTGAGCATTACGATCGTGGGAGGAACGCACTGTGTGGTTCGCTCCTTTACGACAAAAGCATTTATGCAGGCGATCGATCAATACAAGGTGACATCCACTTTACTGGTTCCAACGATGCTCAACATGGTCATGAACGATCCCGATTTCAAAAAATACGATGTGAGCTCACTAGAACGGGTGACGTATGGTGCTGCCCCTATGCCAGTGGCACTTTTGAAAAGGGTGATCATGGAGTTTCCGGGCATTCAGCTCGTGCAGGGCTATGGGATGACGGAAGCATCCCCGTCGCTCACCCAATTAACAGCGGAATACCACGTCGTGGGAGGTACCGAAAAAGAGGAGCGCCGGCTGTTATCCGCTGGAAAGCAAGTGTTGGGCGTAGAAGTGCGCGTAGTCGATGAGGAAGGGAATGACGTGCAGATAGGGCAAGTAGGTGAGGTCATTGCCCGTGGGGACAACATCATGAAAGGATACTGGAACCTCCCAGAGGAGACGAGTGCCGTCTTGAAAAACGGTTGGTACCACACGGGTGATATGGGAGCTTTTGATGACGAATACTTCCTGTACATCGTTGATCGGAAAAAAGACATGATCATCAGCGGAGGCGAAAATGTCTACTCGCCTGAGGTGGAAAATATCCTATATCAACATCCTGAGGTCGTGGAAGTCGCTGTAGTAGGTGCGCCGGATCCCAAGTGGGGAGAAGCAGTCGTAGCGGTGGTTGTGAAGACAGCTGGAAGTACGTTGACTGAGCAGGACCTGATAGATTTCACGAGGGAAAAACTGGCTCATTACAAAGTTCCAAAGCGCATTTCTTTCGTGGATGAGCTGCCCAAGAGCGGTGCGGGCAAGATTTTAAAACGCAACATCCGGGACCGCTACTGGGAAGGCATGTCTCGACGTGTGAATTAATCGAGGAATGATCTATCCTGCTGCTTATCGTGGCAGGCTTTTTTCTTTCCACAATTCTTGCGAGCCGTGGACTTGATTCAGGGTGGAAAAAGCTTGGTTTTCCCGATATAATATTATTATTCTGAAAATAAGGAAATTCGACAATGGTGTCGAATTTGCCGTCTTTTCGAATGCACGTCCATTCTCTGAGAAACTGGAGGTGGAGTTTTGCGTCAACCATACCGAATCATTGTCATTGATGACGATCCAATCACCCGCATGGACTTGGTCGAGATGCTGCAGGTGGTAGGATATGATGTCGTGGCAGAAGGAAAGAACGGAGTAGAAGCTGTCCGCTTGACGCAAACATGGCACCCCGATCTTGTGATCATGGACGTGAAGATGCCGGTCATGGACGGATTGACGGCAACTGGAATTATTCGGAACTGCTCGAATACCGAGGTCATGCTCTTGACGGCGTACAGTCAAAAAGATCTGGTCGTGCAGGCCATGGCCAAAGGCGTGTGTGCCTACTTGGTGAAGCCTGTCATGGAGGAAGAACTGCTGCCCACCGTAGAACAAGTCTTAGCGAATCGTTAGAACTTCAATAAAAGTGAACAAAAAAAGCAACGGCGCTTTTGAAAGCAGACGGATGTCTCTCCGTTTGATTTTTCAAAGCGTCTTTTTTCTATGAAAAACGTCCCCTCTCATCGGGGGATTGGAACATCTCGACGTTTTTCATGACCATTTTGTTAGCGATTCTTTCCGATGAGAACAGAAAGAGAGTGATTCTTCGATGAAATTGGCATGCGTCATTCGCAAACAGCATTATTCATTCGGCTCAGTGCGTGAAGTACTCGCAAAAGCGAGTGAAGAAAAATCCGGTGATCACATGAGCAAAATCGCGGCTGAATCCGCTCTCGAGCGGATGGCAGCGAAAGTGGTACTCAGTGAAATGACGCTGGCAGATCTCTATGAAAACCCCGTGATTCCTTATGAACAGGATGAAGTGACAAGGATTATTTACGATGATATCAATCTCTCAATCTACGAAGAGATCAAAAATTGGACGGTCGGAGAGCTGCGTGAATACATCTTGTCCTTTTCAACGCAAATGCCCGAGCTGACTCGCATCAGCCGTGGGTTGACCAGTGAGATGATCTCAGCGACTGCCAAACTGATGTCGAGCATTGACCTCGTGATGGCCTCACAAAAAATGCGTCACCAAGCATATTGCAATACGTTAATCGGAGAGCCAGGGCGATTAGCCTTTCGCTGCCAGCCAAACCACCCGATTGACGATCCACAAGGGATTCTCGCTTCTATCAAGGAAGGGCTGTCCTACGGCTCGGGGGACGCCGTCATCGGAATCAACCCCAACAACGACTCAGTCGAAAGTGTTACCAAGCTGCTCAAGATGTCCCACGACTTTATGCAAAAGTGGCAAATTCCTACACAAAACTGTGTACTCGCTCACATCACGACGCAGATGCAGGCTTTGCGAGGTGGTGCCCCTATCTCGTTAATGTTCCAGAGTCTGGCTGGTTCACAGCGTGCAAATGAGGCGTTTGGCGTTTCTAAAGAGATATTGGACGAAGCGATGGAACTGATGCTGCGAAAAGGGACGGCGGCTGGTCCGAACGTGATGTACTTCGAAACCGGCCAAGGCTCGGAAGTATCACTGGACTCCCATGAAGGGGTCGACATGCAGACATTAGAGGCGAGAACGTACGGATTCTGCAGACATTGGAAGCCATTTATGGTGAATAACGTCTCTGGATTTATCGGGCCGGAGACGTTGTACGATGGCAGGCAGATGATTCGAGCTGATCTGGAAGATTTGTTTATGGGGAAACTGCACGGATTGCCGATGGGAATCGCTCCGACCTACACCAATCACATGCACGCAGACCAGAATGATCAGGAGATCGCAGGCATGCTGACGACGCTCGCAGGCGCCAACTTTTACATGGGCGTGCCGGGCGGTGATGATGTCATGCTGAGCTATCAGGATACGAGCTATCATGACGACGCCAGCTATCGTGAGCTATTGGGACTACGGCCTTTGCGCGAGTTTGAAAAGTGGCTGGAAAAGATGGGGATCATGGAGAATGGGCGATTGACGGAACAGGCAGGAGATTTATCTATTTTTGACTAGAACACGGGAGGGTGTAGAGGATGAAACCAATCGATGTTGATAATCTGGTCCAACGTGTCTGGGATGAGGTCATGAAAAAGAGGCAGGAAGTCATTCAGTTTCCGGAGCAAAAACAGCCAGGTGTAGAGCGTCCCAAAAATCCAGAAGCGTTGGAACAAGCGATGAGTAGGACTCCGGCCCGAATCGGTATCGGACGGGCAGGCACACGGATGAAGACGACGAGCTATCTGCAATTTCGCATCGATCAGGCGGCTGCTCAGGATGCTGTGATGAAATCCATTACGCCTGAACTGCTCGATCAATTGCAGCTTCCTGCCTTGCATACGAAAGCAAAAGATATGCAAGAATATTTGATGAATCTGGATTCAGGTCGTATGCTCTCGGATGAATCCGCCGCATGGCTCGCCCAGCATGGGGAAAAGGGAAAGGATGTCCAGATCATTATCTCGGACGGCTTGAGTACTTCTGCGTGTGAGGCGACGATTCCTGATCTGTTGCCAGCCCTCATGCAAGGGTTAGCATTGAAAAAGATCAGTGTGGCAAAGCCTGTGTTCATTCATAGAGGCCGCGTATGGGTGCAGGACCATGTGGCTTCCATCGTGAAGTGCAAGGTCGTCATTTCCTTGATAGGAGAAAGACCTGGACTCGCGACGGCGGAAAGTCTCAGTGCCTATATGATCTATCAACCGAATGAAAACACCGTGGAATCAGATCGCACCGTCATTTCCAACATTCATCGTGGCGGGACGCCGCCGATCGAGGCAGGAGCCTATTTGGCGGAGTTGCTGGAGGAGATTTTACATTACCAGGCAAGTGGCGTAAAATATGCGCAGATGCGTTTGAAATAACAGGTAGATTCCTACTGGCGTCTCAACCGCTCATGCTCTAGAATACATATGAGTAGATCATTATCGATGAGGAGTTGCTACGCATGACGGAGCCTAATCAAAACGAAAAAGACACGTCCGAACAAAAGCCAGGGAAAATCAGTCTGCAAGAGGCAATGAAGCGCAGACTCGCGGAGAAAAAGGCAGAGCAAGCACAAGCCAACAATCCGATAAACCAAAAAGCAAAAAATCAATCCATGAGGAGCCAACAAACCAAAAAAACGAACAATCAACGTAGACGTACGGGTGTATAAAGCGTCTTGAGCAACATCAAGGGGATGTGCAGTGTATCGATCGCTGCATGTCCCCTGTTTATTTGTTATGGTGTAAAAGGTGGTGGGAAACTTGAAAATAGAACGACTGCTCGCGATTATCACGATGCTACTCAACAAGCGCAGAATGAGTGCTTCTGAGCTTGCGAATCACTTTGAAGTCTCCCTTCGCACGATCTATCGGGATCTCGAGAACATCAATGCCGCAGGAATTCCGATCGTTGCGTATCCAGGCTCAAACGGTGGCTATGAAATCATGGAAAGCTTTACGATCGATCGACAATATCTTTCCTTGGAGGAATTAGTGACGGTGATTGCGGCGCTAAAGGGCGTCCAATCCTCTTCCGCGGAAAGTCAAGTCGGTCACTTGTTGGAAAAAATCAAGACATTGGCTACGACAGGGAGCGAAAGAACGGGAACTGGCTCGGTTCATCCCATCATCTATGATTTTAATCCGTGGGGTAGTACGAAAGAATCGATGAGCAAAGTTAGCCAGCTACGGCAGGCGATCGAAAATAAACATCGTGTGTCTTTTCTCTATACAAAGATACAAGGAGATTCCCAGGAAAGAACCGTAGAGCCCGTCACTCTAATCTTGAAAGGCTATGTTTGGTACATGTATGGCTATTGTCTGTGGCGGCAATCGTACCGACTGTTCCGTCTGTCCCGCATCGCTGACTTGACCGTTGGTGAAGAGACATTTACTCCGCACGAGACAACGGTAGATACGCTCAGATGGCTGGAGGAATGGGAAAGCGTGGATCAAGTATCTTTGGTGCTCGAATTTTCTCCCAATGTCCATGTTCGAGTAAAGGACATGTTTCGTCCAAATGAAGTAGAACTACGAGAGAACGGCACTCTTCTGGTAAGAACGGTAGCTTCCAATGATGAATGGCTGTATGGCATGTTGCTTAGCTTTGGCGAAGCACTGACAGTGATCGAGCCAGAATCGATCAGGTGTCGAATACGCGATTCGGTAAAAAAAATGACGGAACGATATGAAAGCAGATGGAATGTTGACAGATAGTTGTCAAGGTAGGTTCTGTATACTGATCCTTGTAAGCAACTATGTGAATAGGGAGCGGATCAGAATGAATCCTACTTTTGTCAAATTGGATGAGATGTGTATTGCGGGGATCGGCATCCGTACAACCAATCAGCAACAAAGCGAAGGAAACGGGTCAATCGGGGAGCTATGGCAAAGATATTACGCGGAAGGGATTCAGGATCGTACTCCAGATCGCCTGGACCCGGACGTTGTTTTAGGCGTCTATTCGGAGTATGAGAACAATGAAAATGGAGCTTACAACCTGTTGATCGGGTCAGCCGTGCAGCTGGGAAGTGATGTGCCTCAAGGTCTTACGGTATTATCTATCCCTGCTGGCACGTATGCGGTATTCACGACAAGACGCGGTCCTCTCGTGGAAGTAGTCGTGGAGGCATGGAGTCACGTATGGGAATGGTCTCATCAGAGTGGAAACAAACGCACATTTACTGCTGATTTTGAACGGTACGATCGAGAAAACTGTGCGGATCCAAACAATGCGCAAGTCCAACTGTATATAGCGTGTGAACCGAGCTGAACAGACTGCAGATATCAACTAGCCTGAAAAGTTGGGGAAAAAGCCGAGGAAAGTATCACCTCGGCTTTTACTGATTTACATTAACTAACGGCTGGATCGTGAGTCGATATTCGATTTTTAACTTCATTTTCTCCCAAAGTTTTAGCCACTCGCTATCACTGATTGGCTTAGAAAAAGGATGAAGGGTTCGTGTACCAATTTCCAGAGGGTCGATCTTCCATTGTTGCATGGTCTTCAACAAATCGGAGGTACGACTGACTAAGTATTTCTCAATGTTTTGATGCAGTTTAGCCAGCTCCTCACGCTCGTGTAAATTTTTGTTCCCTCGATACTCCTCAAGACGGCCAGTGAGGTCAATCTTTATCGTCATATTTTTGTAGGCAGGGTCTAGATCGATGTCGACTTTGGAGCGGACATGACCTAAGGTGACATCGGAGGATGGTATAGCAAAAAGCTTTAGGTAGTGATCATTATCAATCAGCTGAAAAATTTGGTCGTCCATGAGGGGAAGCATATTGATCATCTTGTCATGCCTGAACATGGCTGTCCCTTTGTACGTGAAATTGTCCTTCTTCACTTCAAACAAAGGTAGATACGGGTCAGCAAAGGGCGAGAACAGCTTGTTTTTAAATTGATGCAGATTGAGGATGCTCATTTCTCCTTGATTACTCGCTTCATAGTGTTTGAGCATGCGATAGAGGAAATAATCCAGATTCGCCTGGTCATTTAGCTGTTCTCTCATGAACTCTTCAAAATTTCCTCTAGAGATGATGAGATATAAACGCTGAGAGATGTCCGTATCCATCAAATAGGTACTAATGAGCGGTAACACCCCTTTTCTAGCGAGTTCTTCATTGATGACGATTACACGTAGCTGTCCAGGTTTCAATTCTCGATAATAGATCAGATTAAATTCTTTTCCACCTTGCTTTTGCAGATCGACCTTTAAGGTCAGCATTCTTTTTTTCTCATGGATGAGGGGAGGGACCAACGTACTGATATCCATATGTCTATCATCGGACTGGTTGAGCGACCAGAAAATGACGGGGGCGATTTCCTCGATTGTATTGTTCTCCACGAAAGGAGAGCATCCCGTCGTCCCTATGATTCCACTTAAAATAGTAAATGCAAAAGCTGCGTGTATCCAGAGCATGGCTACACCCGTCCTTTTTGATAGATCGAAATGAGAAGGAAGGAAGGAACCAACAGATAGGTGATCGCCCCTGACCAGATCTGCAGGTTCAACAACCTATTGACCACGGTGCCACTATTCCAAGTCCATTCGTTGATGATCATCGTGCAAGCGAGTAAGGTAAACCAACTGGCGAAATATCCCATTCGAGAGGTCGGCTTGGTGGTTTTTCTACCAGCGATTCTGGCTGCGCCATAGAAACACAGCAGTAAGACGGAAATGGCAAATACAAATTGGAAAAGATAGATGGAAATCAGTAGCATGTCAATGCGTTCAATGACAGGTGATTGCAAATATCGGTACATATTCACAACGGGATAGGTGCTGGTACTTAAGTAATTCGATCCAAAAAAGAAGAGAGATCCAACAAACAAAAGCAAATATTCGAGGACAGACAGAGCATTTGCATACGCTAGGCTTTTGAAGGTGTTTTCATTCGGACGGAGCCAGGGACCCAAACAAATCAAGTATTCCGGTCCTGACAACGAAGACCATATAAATAACAGCCCTTCCCAATTAACTTGGGACCATTCCAGGGGGATTAAGGGGAAGAGATCATGGAAAGCCGCAATCGGCGGCAGATAGAACGGCACAATAAGCAGGATTATCCAGATGATCATGAAAAAAGCAATCACAATAAAGCGGATGGTGATTTCCATTCCTTTGGAAGCGACATACCAGCTGATCAAGAGCATAAAGAGAATCAGCCATTTTGGATTCATTGAAGGGTAAATGAACGTACGTACAATCTCGACGTATCCTATGAGAATGATGGATGCTTTCAACAACAGAAAAAACAAGCCGATGCATGCGAAAAAACGTACCAAGGTCTCACCAAATAGCTCAACAAAGCCATCGTACCCCTTTGTGGCAAACCTCGAACGAAACCATTTGGTCAACAGCATCAGATTGAGGTGCGAGACGATTCCTACGAGTACGATTCCCCAAATCATATAGGGATGAATCAAATAAGTAGGCATGATGATCACAAAGTAAAGCATCTGAAAGCGGTTTGCCATCATAAAGATGTAGGCACCGTTATAAGTGGTAGATTTTTCAAATAACGAAAGTGCGGTCACCAGATCATCTCCTTCGGCTCATTCGCCATTTCTGCACCGGATGTAAGTATTCAGGACGCGTTTTCATCCATGGTAAGGGAGCTCTTATGAACAGATCCTTCCATTCTTTGAGATAGAAAGGAGCGACCGGTGCAAAGTAAGGTTGCTTCAATGAACTTAACCCATTCAAGTGGGCGAGAATACCGATTGCACCGAGTAGAATGCCGAACAAACCGAGATAAGCAGCGAGGAGCAGTAAAATAAATTGCAAGAGCGAATTGGATTTCGTGACTTCGTAATTGGGTACTAAAAAAGAAGCAATGGCGGATATGCCCACGAGTACGATCAAGACATTACTGGCAAAACCAGCTTCGACTGTGGCTTGACCGATGACGATCCCACCAATGACTCCCAACGTTTGTCCTGACTTCGTTGGCATTCGCAGACTGGCTTCCTTTATAATTTCCAAAGTGATCAACATGAGGAACGCTTCCCAAAAGGGGCTGAATGGCAGTTTGCTTCGTGATTCCAACAAGACGAAGAGGATCTGCAAGGGAATCATCTGGTAATGATGCGTAGTCACGGCGACATAAAACGGAATCAACGTGACGGAAATGATAAAGCTCAGATACCGGATGCAACGCAAAAAACTAGAAATAATCCAACGTAAAAAATAATCCTCTGGTGATTGAAAGAGATGAAAAAAGGTGATAGGGGCAATTAAGGCATAAGCCGTGTTGCCTACCATAATCACGAGTTTGCCGATCCCCAATGAAAAAGCACAGGAATCCGGACGATCCGTTTCCTGAAACTGAGGAAAGACGCTATGCTTATGATCTTCCATAAAGGCAGCGACTTGTGAGGAGTCCAAAAATTGATCAAAATCAATCGATGCTATTTTCTTGCGAGCGATGGAAACATAGTCCGGATTGGTGATTCCTTCGATGTACAGGATGACGACCTCTGTTTTACTGATGGAACCAATCGTAAAAGACTCCGTTTTAAGATTCATCAGTGGGATTCGTCTGCGAATCATCGTGATATTTTGTTCCAACAGTTCACTAAAGCTGTCTTTTGCGCCATAGATAATGGTTTCCGTACCAGATTGCTGGATGGAACGACTCAAGGTATTTTGCAGGGGGACCGCCCAAAATTCCTCATGATCCATACCGTACAGGATCACATCTCCGCGCAGGAGGTGGGTTTCCGCCTCTTCTAACGTGATCATTCGAGAAACTTTGGAGGATATCATATACTCGTGGATCGTCAGGTGGGAGCTGGAGATTAGTGGTTCGACAATCGCTTCATTTAATCGCTCTAGATTAACTAGCGATCTTATATAGAGCATCATCACCTGCTGGCCGTTATTCGTTTGTCGTTCGATGATTTCCGCTTCGTCGATATTGGCTAATACCCGTTTCAAATTATCCAGTGTGACAGGGGTTTGACAGGTAGTAGATGGAATTGTTTTTGTGGGATCATTATTGTTCTTATTTTTTTTCGAAAACATCAGTATCCATCACCTTGAGGTTCTATTTTAATGAGCGATTTAGCAAAAAGTGTAAATCTCTTAACCAATGTTAGTATGGTCTGAACGCATTCTTTTATCCAATACCATGATTTCTTCACAAGTTTGGTTTACTCTGTAGATAGAATGGTTGATGAGAGGAGTCCTGCGATTTCATGGAGTGGTTAACAAACGTAGAGGGATTGGCAGAATGGATTCGCTCGTGGGGAATTCTCGGTATTATGGGGAGTATTGTCCTCAACATTATCATCAGTGTGGCAGGGGTGCTTCCTTCCATCTTTTTGTCAGGGGCAAATGCGATTGTCTATGGGCTGGTGGGTGGTTTCTTCGTTTCATTAACAGGAGAAGTGCTGGGAGCGACAGTAGCCTTTCTCTTGTATCGATACGGAATACAGAAATCAAAGGGTCTGAAAAAGCTGGAGAAGTTTTCGTGGATCCACACGATCAATGGGGCGTCTCGTTTTCGCAAAGGTTTGGCTATCGTCTTATTGCGGATGAATCCTTTAATCCCGTCTGGTGTCATCAATCTGGGAGCTGCTCTGACGACGATTTCGTTTCCGGATTTTCTGCTGGCTACTTTTTTAGGGAAAATTCCTTCGATGGTTTTTGAGACATTTGTTGGACATGACCTAGTCTATCTTTCAGAGAACAAGTATCGATTGATCTTCTCCTTGCTGGCAGGCTCTCTCGTCTTTCTGCTTTTTTGGAGAAAAGAGAAAAGCCGCTCACTTAGGTAATCCTTTGCCATTTTTTTCGATAGGCTAGTGGGGTCATCTCCGCCCGTTGTTTGAAAAGGTTGATAAAATGGCTGACATTGTCCACCCCCGTTTGGTGGGCAATCGCTGCGATCGTTAGATCCGAATAGGTGAGCAGTTCTTTTGCATACGTAATTCGTCGATGAATCAAATACTCGTTTGGGGTATAGCCTGTGTATTTTTTACATTCGCGTAATAGGTGATACTTGCTGATGGCATGCTGGCTGGCAAGCTGATCGAGAGAGATTTTCTCCTGAAACCGTTTATCCAGATCCGAAATGATTTTCTGGATATGGGCGGGGAGAAAGGCTTCTGCAGCTTGCGGAGGACTCGTTGCGAGAAGGAGCTCAGTCAAAATATCTACGAGGTATTTAGACGATAGAGGCTCTGTGCGAACGTCGTTTTGACGATTGGCTTCCAGCAGCTGATCGATGATTACGGGGATAGGACTGTTATCATCTACAGAAATGACGGGAGAACCGTTTTTGAGAAATTGCTCGTAGTAGCCGCGACTGCTGCTTCCGTTAAAATGAACCCATGCCATTTCCCACAAGTCATTTTTATCTGTATTGTAGAACTGATAATTGTGACAATCGATGAAGAACACGTGATGGGGTCGAAGCTCGTATTCGTGGTTTCGATAGCGCAAATATCCTTTTCCAGCCAGCGTGTAGACGACCAGAAACGAGTTCAAATGCTGCCGTTCCGTAAAATACGTCGGCAGAGTGCGGAAATGGCCGACTTCCTGTACGTAAAAATAGGTGGATTTGGCTACTAGACTTGGGGTCGCTATGATTCGGACAGAGTCGTTTGTCCAATCATGAGCGGCTTTTTCCATGTAGATCCCCATACGTCCCTCCTTTGAGCAAGATACTGTTATGAATGAACAACATGCATGGATGTATCTTCCATTGTAAGCGAATACAATGAACGCATAAAGCTTGTATTTTTCGCTAGGAGGATGGCAATGACGATTCTTCAACCGATTAAACCCATTAAAAAAGCACGTATTGGTCTCTATACGATTGGATTGGCAGCTTATTGGAATCAGTTTCCCGGACTGAAGGAACGACTCCTGGAGTACGGACGTTTTTTGGAGACCAAAATGTCCGAGTACGGCGAGGTCTATTTTTACGGGCTGGTAGATACCGAAGGAGAAGGAAGGAGAGCGGGCGAGTGGTTCAACGAAAAGAACGTCGATCTGATTTTCTGTCATTCTGGGACGTATTGCACCAGCTCGGCAGTTCTTCCGGTGCATCAAATTTGCAAAGCACCCGTTGTGGTACTGAATTTACAGCCAGCCGCGAGAATCAACTATGAGCAGACGACGACAGGGGAATGGCTGGCGCATTGCGGAGCGTGCCCGGGACCGGAAATATCCAATGCTTTTGCGAGAGCAAATATTTCATTTCGTGTGATCAATGGATTGCTCGGTCTCGATTACACGCCAGCTATTTCGTTGACTCGTGAAAAAACGAGTGATCATATGGCGGCAAAGCGTGCTTGGAAGTCAATCGAAGAATGGATTCGCGCTGCTTCCGTTCCCCGTACGTTGCGGCATAGCCGATTTGGATTTCTCGGAAATACGTATAACGGCATGCTGGATATGTACAGTGATTTCACGATGATCCAGGCTCAGACAGGGTTGCATGTGGAGATCGTGGAAATGTGTGATTTAGAACGGATGCTGCGGGATGTGACCGAAGCTGAGGTAAAGGCCAAGCTAGCGGAAGTGCGCGAGATGTTTACCATCAGTGAGGATTCACCGGCAGATCCTATCGCCAAGCGCCCGACCGACGAGCAGATGCAGTGGTCCTGCCGAGTCGCAGCTGCACAGGAAAAGCTGGTTCGCGAATATGATCTGGATGCGCTCACGTATTACTATCACGGTGCTCCGGGCAATGAGTATGAAAAGCTGCAAGGTGGCTTTATCGTGGGGCATTCGCTGTTGACCGCCCGTGGCATTCCGTGTGCGGGCGAGGGAGATCTCAAGACGGCTATCGCCATGAAGATTTGCGATACACTCGGTACAGGAGGCAGTTACTCGGAGATCGTGGTTGTGGATTACGAAGACGAGACGATCCTTCTCGGACACGACGGCCCGTTTCATATCGCCATCTCGGAAGGAAAACCATTGCTGAGAGGCATGGGGCTTTACCACGGTAAGCAAGGTACGGGAGTGTCCGTGGAAGCAAAGGTAAAAACAGGCCCAATCACGACGCTAAACGTGACCCAGACCGGGGACGGTAAACTAAAAATGATCATTAGCGAAGGCGAGTCGACGAACGGCCCAATCATGAAAATCGGAAATACCCAGACACCAGTCAAATTCCGCAAGCACCCGGATGAGTATATGGAGCAGTGGTTCTATGAAGCTCCTACCCATCACTGCGCCATGGCAATCGGACATCAAGCAAAGCTGTTTCAGAAGGCAGGAGAACTGCTAGGAATGGTCCATGTGACGTTATAGCCGTAGGAAAGCGAGCCAGGGGAAGATTATCTGGCTCTTTTGTACGTGGTAATCGAGATCGATCGGTTGCAAAAAAACAAACAAAAAACCAAAAAAAATCCTGCGTCCTCCTGCAAAGCTGGTATAATCAAAACTATACAAATAATCACGTCAAGACAAACTTGCGATCATTATACAAGGGAAAGAGGATGACAATGCTTGTAGCGGAAAGACACGAAAAGATTGTCCGTCTGGTCAACGATAGAGGAAGTATTCGCGTCTCGGAATTGAGTGATATCTGTCAAGTGACGGAAGAGACTATTCGCAGAGACCTTGATCGACTGGAGGAAGCGGGACGGCTGCTCCGAAGTCATGGTGGCGCAGTCAGCATCACGGACCATCAACCGGAAATTCCTTATATCGAGCGCGAAATTACCCAGATGGAGGAGAAGAAACGCATCGCGAGAAAAGCAGTCTCCTACATCGAGCCAAACGACCGAATTATTCTGGATGCGAGTACGACCGCATGGTATATGGCTTCAATCATTCCGGATATCCCGCTTACCGTTCTGACGAATTCGATCAAGGTAGCGATGGAACTGAGCTCGAAGGAAAAAGTCGAAGTCATCTCGACTGGAGGCAAGCTCGCTCCTCGATCCCTCTCTTTTTTGGGACCGAGCGCGGAACGTTCCTTGGACCAGTATCATGTTGACAAGGTGTTTCTCTCCTGCAAAGGCATCCATCTGGAACGGGGAATCAGTGAATCGAATGAAATGCAGGCGTTAGTAAAGAAAAAGATGATTGGAATCTCAGATAAGGTATACTTGCTTGCGGACACCAGCAAATTTGGCGTCCAGGCTTTTACCTATTTCGCGGAGCTGAGACAGATTGATGAAATCATCACCGATAACGAGATCGATCCGCTCTCATTACGACAATTGGAAGAGAAGGCGGTATCTGTGATCGTCGCACCATAACAATCGAGTGGATAAGGTGTACTGATTAAGTACGCCTTTTTTTCTTCAAATTTGCAGAAATATTTTTTGAATCGAGAAGGAAATCAGAAGAATACAACGAATGCATACATACAGAACATAAATAATAAAATATAAACAAAAACAAAACAAAGTCATTGAGCACCTTTGAAGTTGTCCGAACTCTTTTGTTGTCTCTTTTTTTAGATCGTGACTCATTCCTTTAAAACTAGACAACAGTTTCATGGAAAAGAATTCCTGAAAAGGTGCCTATGGCAGATTTGATTGACCGGACTCATACGTATCCAAAAACAAACAAAACAAGATGTAGATGAACGGGTACAAACAAAAATGAATCGTTTTAACCGCTTTATGAGAGCGCTTACTTCTTTGAGGAGTGTTCTTGGCTTCGATACTTAGCAGTCCTCGTGACTGTTTCGTATACATAATGGAAGATAAGGGGAGGAGCACAAATGAAGAAGTTCTTCACATCGTGTCTGTCTTTATTGCTCGTGGCTACCGTTATGGTCGGCTGCAGTACTCAGGCACCAAAACCGGCTGACAACGCAGGAGGCGCAGACGGCGGTAAAAAGAGATTTGCCATTATCTTTAAAAACACGGGGAACCCGTATGGGGAGAAACAAATGGAAGGCTTCAAGATCGCCATCGAGGAGCTCGGCGGTGAAGCGATCCTGAAAGCTCCTGACCAGCCTACAGCCGAGGCGCAAATTCAAATGATTGAAGAACTCATATCTCAAAAAGTAGATGCTATCGCAGTTGTAGGGAACGATCCTGATGCCCTGCAGCCTGCTCTGAAGAAAGCGATGGATGCTGGCATCAAGGTATTGTCGCTCGACTCTGCAGTTAATGCGCAAAGTCGGATGGTGCATATCAACCAGGCTGACCCAGAACGGATCGGCCGCGTACAAATCCAAGCGGTGAGCGAAATGATTGGCGGCAAGGGCGAAATCGCCGTCCTGAGTGCCACTTCTCAAGCAACCAACCAAAACACTTGGATTGAGTGGATGAAAAAAGAACTGGAAGATCCGAAGTACAAAGATATCAAGCTTGTGAAAGTAGCGTACGGGGATGACTTGCGCGACAAGAGCGTGTCCGAGACAGAAGCACTCTTGAAATCTTATCCGGATTTGAAAGCCATTATTGCCCCTACCACAGTAGGGATCGCAGCTGCAGGGAAGGTCTTGACTGATAAAGGACTCAAAGGAAAAATCCAACTGACAGGTCTCGGATTACCAAGTGAAATGGCGGAATACATCGAAAGTGGTGTCTGCCCATGGATGTACCTGTGGAATCCAGTTGATGTAGGCTATCTGTCTGGTTTCGCAGCAGATGCACTAGTCAAAGGTACCATCACAGGAAAAGCGGGAGAGAAATTTAAAGCAGGTCGCTTGGGTGACAAAGAAATTATCCAGGATGGCGATGGAACACAAATCATGCTAGGTGACCCGTTCAAGTTTGATTCGGGCAACATCGCTGAATGGAAAAAAGTTTACTAAGATACAAGAAACAAAGCGTGGTGGATGGACAGGAAGTCTATGTCTTGTCTGCCACGTTTTTTTGTTGGTCTGTTTCCAACAAAACCCGTTGATTTTTCCAAATTATAATATTACATGTAGAATAAAGAGTCGGAAAACAGGGAGGCGTTTTGCTTGGCAACACTCGTCTATCATGTAGCCGTTTCGCTTGACCACTTCATTGCCGATCCTGAAATGATGGACGGAAAAATCGACCGGTCTCTTTTCATGTTCGAAGGAGACCATGTGCCAGACTTTTTAGCAGATATTCAGCAATACGCTGCGGTGTTGATGGGCAGAAAAACGTACGAGTTTGGATTTCTGTTTGGTGCGAAGCCTGGCGAACCAGGTTATAAAGGGATCAAGCACTATATTTTATCCAATTCCTTGCAGTTTGAGTCGAACGACGAAGTTGAGCTGATCCAAGGTGATGCAGTAGCGTTTATCCGAGACCTGAAGGAACGAGAAGACGGAAAGCTGTGGCTGTGTGGGGGTGGTGAGTTGGCGGGGGCATTACTCAACGAAAAGCTCATCGATCAATTGGTACTGAAAGTGAATCCGGTGTTCGTTGGTCAAGGTGTGCCCATGTTTGGTAGTGTCAAGCCACGCATGGCACTCGAGCTGTCAGATCTGAAACGCTATTCGTCTGGCGTATTGAAAACCACGTATGATATTCGTTATACATAAACCCAAAAGAACAGCCCGAAGAGGTAGCTTTCACATTGCGCGATTTTTATGGCGTCTACCTTAATAAATGTACAAGGAAAGGGACCCTCACCATGGGGGTCCCTTTAGCCGTCTGTTCGCTATTTTGTAGCAAGCCGTGCTTCTGATGTTTTCTGCTTCGTACCTTGTACAGCTTCGTCCGGTCTTTTGTAACGGATCAAGATAGCCGTAGCCAATAGCGCGAGACCGTTGATGATAAAGACGATGCGGATGGGGATGAGACCACCCATCACGCCACCGATAACAGGGCCCAGCATCGTTGCAATTTGCGTGGAGGACTGGTTGAGACTGAATGCCCTGCCACGGAAGTCTGGATCGGTCACTTTGACGATCATCGCATTGATGGAAGGATAGACGGCCGCGAAAAACAGACCGTATACGAAACGTAGGATCCCAAAGCCGTACAAATTCGTGAAGAAGAATTGCAGCAGGTTCCCGATGGCACCACCGATCAGCCCGATGAACAATATCTTGGAGTAACCGACACTTGATCCGAGTTTGCCCCATCGCGGAGCTGCAATGACCGTTGCAATCCCGACAGAGGCGAAAATGATCCCGGCGCTGAGTGATGCGTCCTTTTGAGATGCGCCCAGCTGCAAGACATAGACGGTCAACAATGGTTCTAGCAACATCACGGACATCGTCACAATCAAGCTCAATCCCAATATGGACATGAGCGGTTTGTTCGCGATGGCGGACCGCAAATCCTCGCGTACGTGGGAACGAGGTCCAGAACGGTTGATATTGGTTTCTTTCACCATAAAAGTGGCGATGAGAGCGGCGACTAGTACGACGATGCCGGAAAATATAAAGGCTTCCCTGTTTCCCCACAAATGGCTGACGACTCCGCCAATGAGAGGGCCGATAATGCCTCCGGTTGCCCCTGCCGTCGCCATGACACCCAGCGCATATCCAACGTGTTTTTCAGGAGTATTCGTAGCGACCAGCGCGATGGAAGCAGGTACAAACCCTGCCAGGAGGCCTTGGAAAATGCGCAGGACGAGAAACGAATAAGGGTCGGTAATGAAGTAGGTGACAAAATACAACACAGATAAACTGAAACCAGACCGGATCAGCATGGGCTTACGGCCATATTTATCTGCGAGCGAACCCCAATATGGGGAAATCAAGGCACTCGCTAGAAAAGTAATGCCGAATGAGATACCAGACCAAGCTTCCAGATGTTCATTGACTCCGAGAGAAGTGTGAAGGAAGATGGGCAAAAACGGTATCGCGATGGAATAGGCTGTGCTGCAAAAAAAGACGCCAACCCACAGTACATATAAGTTTCGTTTCCAGGAA
The DNA here is from genome assembly GCF_001420695.1 of Brevibacillus choshinensis. Lineage (NCBI taxonomy): Bacteria > Bacillati > Bacillota > Bacilli > Caryophanales > Paenibacillaceae > Brevibacillus > Brevibacillus choshinensis. Next base: position 1,396,787 of record NZ_LJJB01000007.1, read on the forward strand.
AAATCCATCTTTCTGTCACAACCTTTGCAGTAAAAAAGCAGGATACTCGCATTGATTATTCTAGCACTGCTAATACCCCCTGACTAATAAAGAAATGCGATCATTCTTATGCCAAAGTGAAATAAGCAAAAACTGGGTGAAAAACTTGACGGTCGATTTCGGGTATTGGAAACTAGTTTTAGTATCATCGGACGCAACCCGTTTTACCAAAAAGGAGGACGAATCGATGAGGGCGATTGTAGTAGAAAGACCAGGTGGTCCAGAAGCACTGAAGCTAGTGGAAGTTCCGACTCCTACTCCGGGAGAGGGAGAATTGTTAGTCCGGGTAAAGGCAGGGGCAATTAACCGAACGGATATTTTGGCGAGAAAGGGAGTAGGGTCTGCCTATAAAAAAGCAACATCCCGTCTGGGGGTGGAAATGGCAGGAGTTGTAGAAACAGTAGGTGCAAATGTCGGAGGATGGCAAGCAGGCGATAAAGTGATGGGCCTGGTTAGTGGAGGCTATGCCGAGTACGCCGTTATTCCAGCCGATCGTGCCATGCCCATTCCAGATAATCTGAGTTTCATCGAAGCAGCGGCAATTCCGGAAGTATTTCTTACGGCGTACCAAACACTGTACTGGATCGGCAAGCTGCAAGAAGGGGAAACCGTGCTCATTCACGCGGGGGCAAGTGGTGTCGGTACAGCTGCGATCCAATTGGCGAAGCAGGTGAGTAAAGCTACCGTAATCGTGACGGCAGGAACCGATGAAAAATTGTCTTATTGTAAACAATTGGGGGCCGATCACGCCATTCATTACAAGCAGGTTTCTTTTGACGAGGAAGTAACGAGGCTCACAAAAGGAAAGGGAGCCAATCTGATTCTCGATTTAATCGGCGCTCCTTACTGGAACAAGAACATTCAAAGCGCGAGTATGGATGGTAGAGTGGTCTTGATTGGAACACTCGGGGGCAAAGAAACGGGACCGATCGACCTGTTTGAGCTGATGGGCAAAAGACTTCAAATCACAGGGACCTTGCTGACTCCACGGAGCGACGAGTACAAGGCGTCATTAAGTCAGGAATTAGCTGATCGCATTCTACCGTTGTTCGCGTCCGGAGCGATAAAGCCTATTATCGATAAGGTGTTTCCTTTGGAAGAGATTCACAACGCCCATAGGCGGATGGAAGCCGATGAAAACATCGGAAAGATCATCTTCCAGGTAGGAGATCAAGAATAACAGGTCAAAAGCACTGAGTCTTTCCTCTCAAAAATTGCCGATTCGATTGAGCAAGCGCTCAAACCGAGTTATGATAGTCAATAGACATAACTTTCAGACAATTACGAGCTATCCTCCATTTTAGGAAAAGGTGGGTTCGACATGGCGAATGATTGGGAAGAATCGGCATCCATGAGAGGGGAAAGTCCCGTAGAGCATGTCACGGAGAGTGTTTCTCGTCGTACATTTTTGCAGAAGACCGCTATGCTCGGTTTGGCAGCGGCAGTTCCAGGTTCGTTGCTGACGCTGTCTGCGATGGCTGAGGAGAAACCGGAGAACAAAGCGGTAGCAAGTACTGGCCTAGTCTCTGCAGCAGTGAAACTCGCAGAGGGAAGTATCGTGGATGTGCCAGGTGTGAAAGTTGGACAAGTATCGGATGAAAAGGCTCTGACAGGATGTACGGTAATCGTTTTGGAAAAAGGGGCAGCATGCGGCGTCGATGTCCGAGGCTCAGCTCCAGGAACGCGCGAAACGGACTTGCTCAATCCCATTAATTCAGTACAGGAGGTCAATGCGGTCGTATTGACTGGTGGTAGTGCCTACGGATTGGATGCTGCGAGCGGGGTTATGCGCTATTTGGAAGAACAGGGACAAGGGTACAACGTAGGTGTTGGCGTCGTCCCCATTGTACCGGCAGCCGTCATCTTTGACCTGTCGATAGGTAGTTCCAAAATCCGTCCAGACCAGCAGATGGGCTACGAGGCAGCACGGAGCGCAAGTAAGCAGCAGGTCCAGCAAGGGAATGTAGGAGCGGGAACAGGGGCGACCGTAGGCAAATTGGCGGGAATGAAACGAGCGATGAAAGGCGGGCTGGGGTCAGCCTCACGCCGCCTTCCGAATGGACTAGTCGTGGGAGCTATTGTAGCGGTAAATGCAGTAGGCGAGGTCCGCTCTCCTCTCACAGGCGAAATTCTGGCAGGTGCCAGAGACGACGCTGGGAACATCCGCGATAGCATGTCTTGGATGATCGACGCTAGTACTCCGCCGGCGCCGTCAGGAACCAACACAACCATTGCTGTCGTAGCTAGTAATGCCAATCTGAACAAAGTCCAAGCGAATAAAATCGCACAAATGGCTCATAACGGGTTGGCGAAAACGATACATCCTGTACATACCATGAGTGATGGCGACACGGTTTTTGCCGTAGCAACGGGTGGAGTCGATGCATCGGTGAATCTGGTAGGAGCCCTGTGTGTGGAGGTGCTGGCAGAGGCTGTCGTCAATGCGATCTTGTCGGCAAAAGGAGCAGGTGGCGTTCCTGCATATCAGGACTTGCAGGTCAAACGGTAACCGAATACGAGAAGGTCCGAAACCCTCAGGAACACCTCCTGAGGGCTTCTTTTGCACAAAAACATCTCGTGGAATGATTGCTGAAAAAGCGGCGCAGGCATGTGCCTATTCATCGGGTGCATGCCGTTCCACGAGAGGCGTGGATGGATATATTGACTAGCAGAGACGTGGTTAACCTGAAGAGGAGAAAGGGGAATGCCAGTGCCGTATAATTCATCAAAATGGGCGCTACACAAGTACTACTCTCGTTCGTCCAATCTGCGTAATTACCTCCCGCCTACAGCCATTTTGTCGAAAAAGACCCTATCTTCATTCTTAAGCCGTTATTCCTCCGTTTATATCAAACCTGACAGGGAGCACACAGGAACAGGCATCATTCGTGCCTGGAAAAAAGGTGGACGCTATTCGTTTGTGAAAGTCAAAGGGAAGGAAAAGTATAGTCGTTCCGTAATAGGACTCTATAAACGGATCAGGCAAAGCAATGGAAGTGGACGACATATCATCCAAAAAACCATCCCATTGGCAAAAGTGAACGGAAGACGCTTTGATATTCGTGTCATGATGATGCGAAATGCTTCGGGAAACTGGGAGTATGCAGCGATGCTGGCAAAGGTCGCAGGAAAAGGCAGCATCATTTCCAACGTCCGCAGAGGGGGAGGATATGCGTTAAAGGTCGAGTCAGCACTTGCCCACTCTCTGTCAAAGAAAAAAAGTGCCGAGGTAAAACAGAGACTCATCCGTCTCGGCTATCAGATCAGCAACCACTTTAATCACTTTAAAAGTCGTTCCCAGCTAGGTATTGATTTTGCAGTCGACGAATCAGGGCGCATTTATTTGATTGAGGTCAACCATGAGTTTCCTTCGCATGTGCTCTTCTTGAGGCTAAAAGACAAATCCTACTTTCACAACATTAGAAGGCTGGCACGCGCATACAAAAAGCGAAAGTAGCCGCTAATGTTTGCTACAATGACCTGAGTCTCTCAGGTCTTACCTCTGGCATCCGTGAAACAAGCCTATCTGCATTCAGGATACATAGATTTCAATTGGTTCCTTGTCTTTTCCGATATGATTACGCTTGAACGAAATTTCTCCGATTTCCCTCGTCCTTCTGAGATGTGCCCCACCGCATGCTATTTTTCCAAACGCTTGAATTTCCCAGAATCTGCGTTCGTTTTCGGAATCACTACTGGTTCACTTCCAAATGTAAAATGAAAGGTATACGAATACAATAAATTCCAAGAAAAGAGTCGCTCTCTAACAAAATTGCCTTTATAATGAAAATGATTATCAAAGGTGAATGATAAGAGAGGAGTTGCTCACATGCTTCGCCGTTTTTTTTCCTATTATCGGCCCTATAGAGGATTATTTCTTCTTGATTTTACGTGTGCGATCCTAGCCGGATTGCTCGAGCTAGGCTTTCCACTCGCGGTAAACATGGTAGTCGATCAACTGCTGCCAAGTAAAGATTGGCCGTTGATCATATGGGCATGCCTTGGACTGCTCGTGATGTACATTCTCAATGCGGGTATGAATTACGTAGTTACGTATTGGGGACACATGCTCGGGATCAACATCGAGACCGACATGCGTAAAAAACTGTACGACCACATCCAAAAGCTCTCATTTCGTTTCTTTGACAATACCAAGACGGGACATCTCTTATCCAGGTTGACGAACGATTTGATGGAAATCGGTGAGGTTGCTCACCATGGACCTGAGGATTTGTTTATCGCAGTCATGACACTGATTGGTGCATTCTGCCTGATGTTTAGCATCAATGAGGAAATGGCGCTTATGACATTCCTCGTCATCCCGATCATGATCTGGCTCGTCATCCACTTTAACCGGAAAATGACATCTGCCTTTCATCGCATGTACGGCGATATGGCAGATTTTAATGCTCGTGTGGAAGACAATGTGGGCGGTATTCGTGTCGTTCAGGCTTTTGCGAACGAAGCTTATGAAAATGGTCGCTTTGCCGAAAATAATCTGCGTTTCCGCTTGACCAAGCTTTTGTCATATAAGATCATGGCGCAAAACGCTTCGGTCAGTTACATGATGATGCGACTGGTTACCTTGTTTGTCCTGATTTGTGGTAGCTGGTTCGTCTTGCAAAATCAGCTGACCTACGGGGAGTTCGTCGCCTTCTTGCTCTTGACGAACGTATTTTTCCGGCCGATGGAAAAAATTAATGCCATTATTGAGAGTTATCCAAAAGGGATTGCGGGCTTTCGTCGGTACGTTGAAATTATGGACACGGAGCCAGATATCACAGATGCTCCAGATGCTGTTGAAGTAGAAAAGCTGCGTGGAGACATTCAGTATAAAGGTGTGTCGTTCAGCTACGATCGCGAATCAAACATTTTACAGAATATCGATTTAAAGATTCACGCTGGAGAAACGATTGCTTTCGTAGGTCCTTCGGGAGCAGGGAAGACCACACTTTGCAGTTTACTTCCGCGCTTCTATGAAATCGATGGTGGCAGTATCACCATTGACGGGATCGATATACGCCAAATGAAATTGTCTTCCTTGCGTAGCCAGATCGGAATTGTTCAACAGGATGTCTTTCTGTTTTCCGGAACGATCCGGGAGAATATTATCTACGGTAACCAGTCTGCGACGGAAGAAGAAATCTGGGATGCAGCACGACGGGCAAGGCTGGATGAGTTTATTCGTTCTCAGCAGGATGGATTGGAGACAATCATTGGGGAGCGCGGAGTGAAACTTTCTGGTGGACAAAAACAACGTCTGGCGATCGCGCGCATGTTTTTGAAAAACCCACCGATCCTCATCCTGGATGAAGCGACTTCTGCCTTGGATACAGAAACGGAATTGGCCATCCAGCAGTCTTTGGCGGAATTGTCCATTGGACGAACCACACTGGTTATTGCCCATCGTTTGGCGACAATCAAAAATGCTGACCGAATCATGGTGGTCACGGAAGAAGGTATCTCCGAACAAGGTAGCCACGATCAATTGTTGAGGCAAGAAGGCATCTACAATCGACTGTATCAGGCTCAGTTTGGTACATACGTCGAACAGTCGCAAACAGCTTTCTCCAGTTAAGATGTTTCATTAATCGTTTCATGAGGTTCGGCTCGATCTCTGGTCGAGCCGTTTTTCTTTGCCATAGGTTTGAGGGACCGAAAAACTAGACAGGCTGTATATTCATCCTATAAAGTAAAAAGGAGAACTCATTTACCAAAATTAATACTATTTTATAAAGGGATTTTTCGTTGTGGGTACAGGTATTTGCAAATTTATGAGGAGGGAAGTGGTCCGCATTGCAGACTTGGTACCAAAGGGACGAAGCATCTGAGTCAGATGATAGTGAAAGCGACCTACTGCGCGCTTTGGTTCGGCAGGAGCTATTCCTCCATTATCAGCCGGTAGTCGACTTGAAATCAGGAAAAATCATTGGTGTAGAGGCGCTGCTTCGCTGGAATCACCCGGAGGGGGGTGTCCAATTGCCGAAAGACTTTCTTACGATCGCGGAAAAAGGGGGAGCCATCCCCTCGATCGAGGAATGGATTTTGCATACTGCATGCAAGCAAAATAAGAAATGGCAAGAAGAGGGGCTTTGTCCATTCATCGTCTCTGTCAATATTTCGGCATTTCCTTTGATTCAGGCTGATCTTGTACAGGCAGTTGAAAATGCGTTACTGGACAGCAAGCTCGAACCAAAATATTTGGAGCTGGAAATTACAGAAAAAATGGCGATGGATGCGGATCGAACACTAGATATTTTGTTCCAGCTAAAGCGGCTTGGAGTTTCGATCAGTATCGATGATTTCGGAAGAGGATACAGCTCGTTGAACTACCTCAAGCGATTCCCTATCGATAAGTTAAAAATTGACCAACCATTTGTGCAGCACAGCATGGAAGACGAGACAGAAGAATCGGTCGTGAAGACGATTATCGGAATGGCCAAAAACCTCCGACTTCAGGTCGTAGCAGAGGGAGTAGAGACTCAGGAGCAACTGGTTTTTTTGCAACAAAATTTATGTGATGCGGCACAAGGTCACTTGATCAGCAAGCCGGTTTCTGCTGAAAGGCTGGTTGAGATTTATACACGAGTACAGGAGATTGTTCCAGACAAAGGAATCGGACCTGATCAAATTGAACAGCTACGGAAGAGGGAGGCTTTTTCTCAGGCGCGATTAGAGCTGAGTGAGGCATTGAAAAATCAGCAAGGAATGACATTCAAATTCGTTAAACTAGAAAACCGGTACATACATACCCTTTGCGAAGGAGAACTCATGAATCGGATGGGGATTCTCTCTGAGCAGATCGTTGGAAAAGAATTAATAGAAATCTTAGATCCAGCTGAAGCAGCTAGGAAAACGAATTACTACGAGCGAGCGTGGAATGGAGAGCAATACGTCAATTACGAAGGCTATATAAACGGAGTCAATTATATTGCTGCCTTGCGTCCGATTTATCAAAGTGGAAAAGTAAAAGAAGTCATTGCATCCTGCGTCGATATTACCGAATTGAAAAAAACAGAAGAAGCTCTGCGGGCGAGCGAAGCAAAATACCGTTTGATCGCGGAAAACATGTCGGATATCATTGTGGTTCTCGATCAAGGTGGGATCATTACATACATGTCTCCAGCAGTTTCATCGGTTTTGGGTGTTACACCTGAGGAATTGCAAGATCAACACATTCTGAATTTCATCTTGCCAAAAGAGAAAGAAAAGGTGCATCAAGCAGTTGAGGAAATGATAGAGTGGAAGCTTCCCAAGCAACTCTCTTTTTCTAGTACACACCGTAATGGCTCCAAAGTCATTCTCGAAGCGAAAGGAACCCCCGTGCTCGATAGTCAAGGCGAGGTTCAGCAAATCATCCTGATTATCCGAAACATCACAGCGCAAGTCCACGCGGAAGAGTTTTTGCGGAAAATAGATAGGCTCGCTGCTGTAGGTCACCTCGCCGCAGGAGTTGCCCACGAGATTCGCAATCCAGTTACATCCATCAAAGGCTTCGTCCAGCTATTGAAACAAGATCACGGGAAGCAAGAGTATTTTGACATTATGCTTGCGGAGTTTCAGCAATTAGAGAACATCCTGCGCGAATTTGTGTTTCTGACACAGGAGCGCTCGTCTTCCTATGAGCAGGTATCGGTGGGGACTATTCTGGATAACGTGATGGCTCATTTACAAGAAAAGTCTCTGCATCATAAAATTAAGATCGATCTAACGGGAGAGCAGGAAATAATAATCTGGTGTGACCCAACCCAAATTCGTCAACTCTTTATCAACATCCTGTCCAATTCAATCGAAGCCATGCCCAATGGGGGAATGATCCAGGTCAGTGTCCTCCCGGAAGGTCATGACAAGGTGATGATTCGAATTGTGGATGAAGGCTGTGGTATGAGTGAGGAACGGTTAAAGCGGCTGGGTGAACCCTTTTACAGCACAAAGGAAAAAGGAACTGGCCTCGGCCTCATGATCAGTTATAAAATTATGGAGTATCACCAAGGCTATATTCATTTTTCCAGTGAGCCACAACAAGGGACAACAGTAGAAGTCGTTTTTCCATTAGACAAGGTCCGATCAGCTACTTGATCGGACCTTACTTTTATTTACCACCATATTTGGTTGGAGGGTTCCCGTACTGTTGCCGGATGGCCACAAGCAATCGAAGCCATGCTTCTGGTAGTTTTTGTGGAAGTTCGGTGCCTTGTTCAGGGGAGGGACGACTTTCTTTTTTCTCATTCACATTCAAGAGGTCCATCTATCCTTTCGTATCAAGCCAATCATGGCGGAGGGCGAACAGTTCACGTAACTCCGTGGTTGAGAGCTCTGTAATCCACGACTCACCACTTCCCACGATTTGCTGACTGAGCGTCAGTTTTCTTTCCATCATCTCATCGATTCGTTCCTCGATCGTTCCGAGTGAGATGAATTTATACACTTGCACATTCTTGCTTTGCCCGATCCTGTGGGCGCGGTCGGTCGCCTGATTCTCGACTGCAGGATTCCACCAGCGATCATAGTGAACGACGTGATTCGCTTCGGTCAGGTTCAATCCGGTACCGCCAGCCCGCAGAGACAGGATAAAGATGGCGCCACGTTCTTGATCAGGCAAAGTTTCGTCTTGGAAACGTGCGATCATGTCGTCACGAGCTTCCTTTTTGGTAGATCCGTTCAAAAAGAAGACCGGACCGTAGCCTTCACGAGTGAGCACGCGCTGCAGCATGTTGCCCATCTCGATATATTGAGTGAAGATTAGACAACGTTCCCCTTTTTGCCGGATATCTCCGATCAGCTCCAACAGACGCTCCAGCTTGTGAGAACGACTCGCCTCATCCCTCGTGACGATCTCACCCAGAATCAGCGCGGGATGATCACAGAGCTGCTTGAGACGCGAAAGGGTAGTAAGGATAAGTCCTCGCCGTTCCATCGGGCTGGTGTTTTCCATTCGTGCAAACATCTCTTGAATGGCCGTCTCGTACAAAGCACCTTGCTCGGCCGTTAGTGGCACGTACTCTTTGCCCTCATTCTTTTCGGGCAGGTCGAGCTGGATATGCGGGTCGGTCTTTACGCGACGAAGTAAAAAGGGCTGAATCAAACGTTGGACCTGCTGAATGAGACTCTGATCCTGATCTCGTTCGATGGGGTGCACAAATCGTCTCGCGAATTCGCCTAGACTTCCTAAATATCCAGGGTTTAAAAAGTCAAAGATGGACCATAGCTCGCTCAGGCGGTTTTCAATCGGGGTACCCGTCAGGGCGATCCGATGCCACGCATTCAAATCGCGTACAGCTGACGCCTGTTTGGTATAGGCGTTTTTTATGTTTTGGGCTTCATCCAGACAGATCGTATTCCACGTGACCATCGATAGCTCTTTCTCATCCAAATGGGACAAGGCATAGGATGTAATGACCAAATCCGCGTCAGCAATCGCAGGCAAGAAATCTTCCTTCTTTTGCCTCGCGTTTCCGTAATGAATAAACACCTTTAGTGAAGGCGCGAATCGTTCCAGTTCTTTTTGCCAGTTGCCGATAACAGAAGTAGGGCAGATCAACAACGAGGGAGTACCTGAGCTGCCATCTTGCTGCAAATGGAGTAAATACGTGATGTACTGAACCGTTTTCCCTAGCCCCATATCGTCTGCCAGACAAGCACCCAACCCAAATCTACGCAGGAATAACAGCCACGAGCTGCCTTCCAGCTGGTATTTACGAAGTGTCCCTCGGAACGTAGGAGGCTGCTCCAATATCGGGATTTCTTTGGTTTCTTGTAGCTGATGCATGAGTTGCAGCAAGTGCTGATTTAACTCTACTTCTACAGAAAGGGGATAGGAATCGACTTCCTCATCATCTTCTGAGTCCTCTTCCAGTTCAACAGGTGCTGTCAAATGCATTTTCATAACATCGCGGAATGTAAGGGCGTTTTTCCCCTTTGACTTTTTCAACGTTTCCTGTAGTTGCATAAACAAATCAGGAGTCAGCTGCACCCAATGTCCGCGTATTTTCAAGAGTCTTTGCTTCTGTTTGATCAGTTGTTCAAATTCGTCTTCACTGAGTTCGACGGGTCCTAACGCGAGCTTCCATTCAAAATCCATCACTTGCGAAATACCCAGAAACGACTGCCTGCTCGAGCCGACAGAAGAGGTGACCTTTGCTTTTAGCTTCGGTCTGACACGTCGGACTTGTTCCCACCAGGCAGGTAAAAAGACATGAATCCCGGCTTGGACAAGCAATAAGCTGCTGGCTGTCAAAAACGTCCAAGCTTGCTCGTTTGAGAGTCGAGAGTTCAAGATAGGTTGGTCCGATGGCTGGGTCTCCCAAGGCAAGATGTCCCGACATTTGTGAATATCGTGCAAGAAGCGCTCCCAATGCTCCAGCCAGTCTGATGGAATGCCAACAGGCGTATAACCTTCAGGAGAATCCAGATCCTCCTCGATAAGGAAGAGGCGGTCTGGTTCTTCACGATCTTGCAAATAGACAGAGAGCAACCATTCACCAAAGCTGTCTTCGGCCTCAACTAACCGCAGACAGGTACGAAACGGGGTGAGGTCTGGGAGCCATCCGATTGTTTGTAGCCATTCGCGCTCTTCCAAGTGAGGGGACAGATCAGAGCCTGTGATCGTCAGTGCTGGATACTGAGTCAACAACTGATCCCATGCGAGACCCACTTCGCTCCTGGAGAACAGCAGATCCTCTAGTGCGAGTGAAAGCCATTTGTTGCCAAACACGGGATAGTCGGCCGGAGAGTTGAGCAGCTTCCAGCCATAATGGCCCGCTTTCCATTGCGCAAAGTCAGGGGTAATGAGCCCTGCTGCGAGAGCCTCGTGAATCGCGAGCGCAGTCTCCTGGTAGCTTGAAAACGCATGATCGGGCTTGTAAACCATGTGCTCGAGCCAGGTAGGAGTGGCAAAAAAGGAAAGAGCCTCAGACGGACTCAGGAGCAATCCTTGTTCAGATTTCTCCAGGAACGTTCCAAAATACGATTTTTCATCCCAGGCAAACAGGACTCCTGCCAAATGCTCAGGGTCGATCGCTTCTCCATGGGAGCCCGTTCCGGTGATCAAAAAACGCCCGTCTGCCAAAATTTCCGCGGCGAGAACCAGCGTAGTGACAGTGGTCATAGATTCAGATTTCCTCTCTTTAGCTCCTCCTGGAAAGCGCGCAATCGGTTATGCTTTGCACCCAATTGATCCACGTAGCGTTCCCAACGAGCTTCTTGGTTCGCTTTGCTATAGGCGGTACGTATTTTCTTTAACAATTTGATCGCTTCTTTGTACGCAGATCGATTGCGTTCAGCGATCAGGCGATTCACTTCACGTAAATAGAGCGGGAATAGCAGGGTAGGATGAGTATCTTCCATTTCTTTAAACTGAACCGTGAGTACTTCTGTAATGGGCACTTGATAAGACATTTGCAGATCAATCCATTGGCGAAACTGTTTTTGCTCATACAAATACGCAGCGTATTCGTGAAAGCTGCTAGGTAAAAACTGTTTCAGCATCGCTCCACATTCTTCCCCTCGTCCGACTCTTTCCATCGCTTCTTGCCAGATGGCTGCGACAAGCTGGTAGTTTTGCGGATCAGCGCTGCCAATTAGCGACTGTAGAGCTTCCGTCCAAGCTAGAAAGCGCGGCCAGTCTTCGTTGCGAGCGAACATTTTCAAATAAGGCAAGTAGAAGGAGAGAGACAGACGGCTGTTTGAGCGCCAGGTATGAATGGCAGCATCATCAGCACCCTCCATCACATAAAAATGTGCACGTAGCAGCCTGTATACTTCTTTCGCAGAAGTAGCTGTCGATGGATCCTGTATTCTTTGGTCGAGGTCCTTGATCTCTGCTTGAATCCAGTCGGATACCTGTAACAGATTCCACCAGAGGAGCTGGTAGGCAAACGTCCAATAGAGGGCGGTCGATTCCGTGTCCTTCATCTTTTTGACCGTAAGCATCGTCTGTTCCAATAGCTCATGATGGTGTTCTCGCAGATCATCGATGTCCATGTAGAAGAGTGTCCCTTCCAGCTGCTCTAAAAGACGCTCTGCGGTTTGGGACAAGTCTTGGAACCAGTAGGACTGGCGATTTGTTTTTACAAAATCCTGCAGCTTTAACAGGTGGAATACATTGGCATATACCGTAAAGAGCTGCGCGCGCGCAGGCGGCCATGCAGCCGCAACTCCGAGGATATTTTGATAGCTGGATAATAACTCTGATGATGCCCGATACGTCTCCATCGCAGAGGGGAGATTCCGTGTCCAGTTTTCCAGGAACGTCCACCATTCATGAACAGGGCTGTCTGGTTTCAGTGGTGATTGCACGGCTGTGCCTTCCTGCGGACTTGGTAGAGACAAATTTTTATAGGCAGGTACGAGCATGGCAGGAGAGAACTTCGCTCGTCTCGGCTGTTGGGCACGGGTCAGATAGTGACGAGGGTTCTCAAAGACGCTGTACATCTGAAAGAATGTAGCAGCCATATGTTTGCACAGTCGAGTGTAAGGACATGTACACGTGCTGTTCTGGATGTCCTCCAGATCCAACTCGACATGATACACCTGCGAGCCTTGTACATCACTTGTCAGCAACTTCCCCTTTTCTACACGGGTGTTAAAGACCACTCCATCTGAAAAGTAGGAGTAGCCTCGTTCGATAATCGATCCCTCGGCAAAAACGAGGAGCTGCTCTCCTGTCTGCACCGCTTGTTCCCGTGTCAGTTCTCTTTGCAACATCTGGTTAGATCCTCCGCACGAAGTGTCATCCCTCCATTATAACCCAAAGAGTGGGGAATGGAAAAAGGAAGAACAACTACAATTCGTTGATTCCATTTAGATAACGAAAAATGATGTCATAAAGTGGGTCGTTTGACTGATACAAGCTCACCATCGCTTGCTTTCTGCCATTTTTTCCGAAGAACCAGCCACCGGTATACCAGGCGAGTGGAGATTCAAATTGGTAGGGGCCAAAGTATCGTCCCTGCGCATCTGTCCCGCCAGTTGTCCCTTTACGTAAATACGCAAGTAATCGCTCCCGTTTTGCTTGATCGTAGGTGACAGCCAAATCAAACTCGATTTCTACACCCATCCCGTATGTGTAGGCGGACGCTGCCGATTCACGAATACTGCGTTGCGGATTGAAGTAGGCATTTGGCTGGAGAAAGGCTAGATCAAAGCCTAAAGAACGCCATTCGCTCCAACCCCGAGCTTGTTGGTAAGGAATCCAGATCGATTTGAATAGCGTGCCATCCATCTTGCATGTATGAATCTGCTGATTCACCTCCGCGATGACAAAACGGTCATCGTAATTACCGCCGTGCTCATATAGGCTCTCTTGTAGCCAATAGAAGCCTTGCAAACGCAAGCAGCATTTCAGATGACTGTTCGACCAAGTCGCAAGGAATAGACACATCCAGTCTACGACGGCTTGTACGCGGCGAAGATCATTCGAAAAGATTTGCGGATTGGGGTAGGGGAGAGCGATCCATACATTTGTAGTGGAAAGGCAGGAGCGTTGTACCGCTTGACAGAGTGCATCCAGATTTCTATTGCACAGAAATAGTTCATCGAGGTAACGAACCCATTCGTTCCAGTTCGCAGGTGCTTTTTCATTCCGTGTCAAGTGTCGGCCTTCGCCAGATTCATTGAGAATTCCGAGAGCGAGAAAAAGAAAATCGCTGAACATGGTTCCGTCGACGCAGCCTGTCTTCGAATCCGTATGGGTCAGGAGGGGGAGAAAGTCAGTCATTTCCCAAAATTGATAGTGAGGTGTGCCATCAGATCCGATGCTATAGCCTGTATAAGCGAGGAACAGTTGGTCCACCTGCCCTTTTTCCAGAGAAGGATAAGGAGACAATGGTCACCACCGCTTTCCCAGTGAATTAGATTCACAAATGATCCTCTATGTATATGAGGCAGTAGCTTGGGCTATCCGTGGAGAGGATATGAAAGGAACGTTTGTTTGCTGTGAAGCTGGCTCCTGGAGCCATTTCCGCTCAGTGGACATGGATTGCTTTACTGTGAAAAGGATAAATTCAATCGCGAATTGATCCATTTTATCAGATAGAAAGAGCATGAGATCGAGCTCAGCTAGCTGTTCTTTTGAAAAGGGCAGAAGGTTGAGCTCTTTGTTTGTTGCTATAAACGATTTGTTTTGAATGATTTTGATAGTTTATGGATGATAATGATTGTTTGTGAATGATTCCTGGGTTATTATCATTGACAGGAAGCAGCATTTTTCTCAAAAAGGAGGCACTCATGCTTACTCCTGAACGGCATCAACTCATTTTATCCATGCTAAAAGAGAAAGATACGGTTCGCATCAACGAACTGGTAGAAGTAACGGGAGCGTCAGAGTCCACCATACGTCGGGACTTGAGCGAGCTAGAAGAGCAATCTTTTCTGAAACGAGTACATGGGGGAGCGTCCTCCTTGCAACATAAGATCGAAAAACCAACCATGCTAGAAAAATCGGTCAAATACGAACGGGAAAAATCGGCGATCGCTAAATATGCGGCGAGCCTGGTGAACGAACGCGACTCGATTTTTATCGATGCAGGCTCAACAACCTCGCGTATGGTTCCATTTTTGCCCTACGAGAATATCGTGGTGGTCACGAATAGCCCGGACATCGGAATTCAATTGATCAAGCGAAACATCAAAACGTTTCTCATTGGTGGTGAATTGAAAGCGGCTACATGGTCGTTGGTGGGACGTGATGCGATCAAAACAATTGGACAGTATCGTTTTGATAAATGCTTCATCGGTACGAATGGGATTGATCCAACGCATGGTCTGACGACACCGGACCCAGATGAGGCGTATGTCAAACAATTGGCCTTGCAATGTTCCAACCTCCGTTATGTTTTGTCTGACTCGCACAAATTCAATCGCGTGACTTTCGCAAAAATGGGAGATCTCTCGGATGTAACGATCGTCACTGATGAAGGACTGAATGAGGAAGACCAGCTCATCTACAGCAAATTAACGACCATAAAAGTGGTGAAATCATGATATACACAGTAACCATGAACCCTTCTATCGACTATCACGTTTGGATCAAGACAATGGTAGAGGGTACCATCCACCAAGCGCAAAAAGAGTGGAAGACTGCTGGAGGAAAAGGGATCAATGTCTCCAAAGTATTGCGCAATTTGGGGAGCGTCAGCGTCGCACTCGGTTTCGTAGGAGGTTTCACAGGCTCATTTATTCGACAACAGCTCGATCAGGACGGAATCGAGCATCGTTTCATCCCTGTTACGCAAGATTCGCGTATGAATATCAAGATTAAGGCAGAGCGTGAGACAGATCTGAGCGGCGTTTCTCCTCTCATTCCAAAAGTAGCGATAAATGAGCTCATGGATCAGTTGGATCATCTGACGAGCGATGATTTTCTCGTGTTGGCGGGGAGTGTTCCCGCAAGTGTGCCAGCAGATATTTACCGTATCATTATGCAGCGGATGAACCAATTGGGTGTCCGCGTCATTCTCGATGCGAAAGGAGCTGCGTTGGACAACGCTCTAGCTGAGAGACCATTTTTGATCAAACCCAACCACTATGAGCTTGGGGAACTATTTGGAGCTAGCGTGGAGACGACGGAAGAAGCTGTTCACTATGGAAGACGAGCATTGGATTTGGGAGCGACCAACGTCATCGTTTCAATGGCTGGGCAGGGGGCTGTGTTTGTCAATCGTGAGAAAGCGTTCGCTGCTCAGTTCCCCAAACAACAGGCAGTTAATTCGATTGGTGCGGGGGATTCGATGGTAGCTGGATTCCTGTATGCGTATACACGTGGTCAGCAAGTAAAGGAAGCCTTTCAGCTTGCTGTCGCGGCGGGCAGTACGACAGCCATTTCAGAAGGGTTTTGCACACCGGAGAAAATCGAGGCGTTTTTACCGCACATCACGATAACAGAGTTGTAAGAGAGAGGGACTTCACCGATGGGCAATCAAATTCGGTTCGCAGACCGCTTGAAAGCCGACACCATCGCCATTCCGCATGCGAAGACAGCTGCAATGAAACAGCCTAGACAGCCAGTCTATGTACGGGCTGGCTATTTTTTTTGCTTGGGCGGGGAATGATGTAGCTATAGATAAAGGGGAAGGATGGTACAAATGGAAGGAGCAGTAACCAGCACGTCCCGCAGAAAAGCGAAAAAAAGGCGAATCGTCACTAGGGCGCTGACCATTATTATCGGCGCCATACTCGTATCAGTAGGACTGGAAATTTTCCTCGTACCCAATAACATCATCGACGGTGGAGTAACAGGGCTTTCGATCATGTTGTCTCACCTGACAGGACTCAAGCTCGGCCTGTTTCTCTTCGTTTTGAACCTTCCTTTTTTAATTGTCGGCTACAAACAGATAGGCAAAACCTTTGCCATTTCTACCTTATTCGGTGTAGCAGTTATGTCTGTAGGGACTTCATTACTGCTGCCGGTCCCTAGTCTCACTCACGATTTACTGCTATCTGCGGTGTTCGGAGGAATTATCGTGGGGATCGGTGTTGGCTTAGTCATCCGGGCAGGAGGTTCTCTGGACGGGACAGAGATTGTCGCTATTTTATTAACGAAAAAGAGTCCGTTTTCAGTGGGCGAAGTGGTGATGTTCTTCAACATCTTTATCCTGGGTAGTGCAGGGTTTATTTTTGGGTGGGACCGGGCGATGTACTCGTTGATCGCGTACTATATCGCGTACAAAATGATTGACTTGACTATGGTTGGACTCGACCAATCTCGTTCCGTCTATATCATCAGCGATAATCCTGACGAGATTGGAGATGCCTTGGCAGCAGGACTGGGACGTGGGATTACCTATCTAAGCGGAGAAGGTGGATATTCAGGCGAAGACAAGAAGGTCATTTTCTGCGTCATCACTCGTTTAGAGGAAGCCAAATTAAAGTCTATCGTAGAGGAAATCGACCCCTCTGCCTTTTTAGCGATTGGCCATATTCATGACGTGTCTGGCGGTCGTTTCAAAAAGAAAAATATCCACTAGAATAGAAAGGATAACAGTACCCTTGAAAGAGGCTCGTGAGTCTGTTTGAAAGGGTACGTATTCATTCTGTTATCGGAAAAATGTTATTCCCTCATTGATTAGTAAGATTTATGAAATTATGATTAGAAGGGAAAGTATTTCAGATAGAACGCTTGAACATCTGGAAGGAGGATGAAACTTGAAAACGATACTTGTAACTGGATTCGACCCATTTGGAGGAGAAACCCTGAATCCTGCCTGGGAATCGGTCAAGCGGCTCAAGGAAGGTTCATCAACTGACTACAAAGTGGAAGTCAGACAGATTCCTACTGTCTTTGACAAATCACTGAAATATCTAAAAGAAGCGATTAAGGAAACGAGTCCCGACATCGTGTTCTGTATTGGACAAGCTGGAGGTCGACCAGACATCACGATCGAGCGCGTGGCGATCAACGTAAATGATGCTCGCATCCCTGACAATGAAGGCAGTCAGCCTATTGATACAGAGGTCGTGGAAGGAGGGCCAGTCGCTTACTGGTCGACCCTTCCGATCAAAGCGATCGTCAAGGAACTACGGGAAAAAGGAGTCCCTGCTTCCGTATCACAAACTGCCGGAACGTTTGTCTGCAACCATATTTTTTACGGTTTGATGCATACGATCTCCACCTTGAATCCATCCATCCGGGGGGGATTCATCCATATTCCTTATTTGCCGGAACAGGCAGCGCGGTTGGTTGGTCAGCCGAGTATGGCAGTGGAGACGATTGTGCAAGGATTACGTGTGGCTATCGAAGCTGCACTTGCTCATGAACAAGATATCGTGTTGACTGGTGGACAAATCAGTTGATCAAGAGGAGGGAATCTCCTCTTTTCCTTTATCTATTCGGAACAGCTGTCCCGATAATCGGAATAGGGGTGGGGAGTTGCAAAACTATGAGTTCTTTCCTCTAGGCGATTCAGGTGTCGTTGTCAAGCTGGGGGAAGTCATCGATCTCAGCACGCACGAAAAGGTAAAAAAGCTATCTGCTTATTTACAAGATGATCCCTTTCCCGGGATGGTAGAGCTTGTGCCGGGATATACCACAGTGTCCGTTTATTATGATCCTGTCGTTTTGTACGATCCGAACAGAGATCAAAGCTCTCATGAGAGGGTCATCGAGTATCTAAGTGAGATCATTTCTCGAGCGCATGATGGGAATGCTGGGGACCCAAGGCTCGTGGAAATCCCAGTTTGCTATGGAGGCGAGTACGGACCTGATCTGGAAGAAGTAGCGAGGCACAATGGTCTTGATCCAGACGAGGTGATCCGCATTCACTCTGAACAACAGTATTTGGTGTACATGATCGGTTTTGCACCAGGCTTTCCTTATTTGGGGGGATTGGATGAACGTATAGCGACACCGCGTCGTTCCACACCACGTACCGCGATCCCGAAAGGAAGTGTGGGGATCGGTGGTTCTCAGACGGGGGTGTATCCGATCGTCAGCCCAGGCGGATGGAATATCATTGGTCGAACAGCTCACCCTTTATTTCGTCCTGAGGACCAACCACCCAGCCTACTTCGCTCGGGGGATGTCGTTCGCTTTCGGCCTATTTCGCCAGAAGCATTTGAAGCACAAAGGGAGGTGACTTCATGAGTGTAGAAATCATTCAGCCAGGTGTCTGCACGACCGTACAAGATATGGGGAGATACGGCTATCAACAGCATGGAGTCATTGTCGGAGGTGCGATGGATTCGTTTGCAATGCGCATGGCGAATATGCTTGTTGGCAATCAACCAAAGGATGCTGTACTTGAGCTGACGTTAAAAGGGCCAAGTCTCTTGTTCCATGAAGACTTGCTAATAGCGGTATGCGGGGGAGATTTTGCTCCTGTCATCGATGGTAAACGTGTTGCATCAAACCGTGCAGTATGGATAAAACGTGGCAGTACACTGCAGTTCTCCCATGTTAAACAAGGATGTCGCGCTTATCTCGCAGCCGCGGGAGGATGGGATGTACCTGTGGTGATGGAAAGCAGGAGTACGAACTTCCGCGCCGGATTTGGTGGCTTCGAAGGGAGAATGCTGCGGGCAAAAGATCTTCTGAAAACGAATGCTCCTGGGGAGTACAGCCGCTTTCTCGCTTCCAAGTTGGCCAAACAGGCAGGCTCGGATTCGTTTGTCCAAGCAGACTGGTATGTGCCGAAAGCGATGTTTACATACCTGAGGAATGAAATGGTTCGAGTCATTCGTGGGGAGCAATACGATGATTTTACTGCCCAAAGCTGTCGTCAATTTTGGGAGCAGTCTTTTCATGTCTCACCGCAATCGGATCGTATGGGCTATCGACTAGCTGGGCCGCAGTTGAGCTTGTCTTCGCCAATGGAGCTGACCTCAGAGGGGGTAACCACTGGAACCATCCAGGTACCGCCCAGTGGCCAACCGATCGTTTTGTTGGCAGACCGTCAGACAATAGGCGGATATCCCAAGATTGGATATGTTGCCAGTGTTGATTTACCGATTTTTGCTCAGCTAAAACCAGGTAATGTCGTGCATTTTCAGGAAGTCTCCGTAGGTGAGGCGCAAAAAGCGCTGTTTGACAGAGAAATGGAACTTAGACAGCTGAGAGTAGCGATGGAACTCACTAGTGGATGGAGGTAGCCGATGAAATACGTAGATATCAATTGTGATATGGGAGAAAGCTTTGGCGCCTATCAAATAGGGAATGACCGTGAAATTCTCGACTACATCAGTTCGGCGAATATCGCATGCGGTTTTCATGCAGGGGACCCGGCGACGATGAGAAAGACGGTACGCATGGCCTTGGCAAAGGAAGTAGCGATCGGTGCACACCCAGGTCTGCCTGATTTAGTCGGTTTTGGTAGACGCAACATGGATCTATCTCCACAGGAAGCATATGACATGGTCGTGTACCAAATCGGGGCGCTGCAGGCATTTGTCCAGGCAGAGGGAGGCTCCATGCAACACGTGAAACCTCATGGAGCGCTGTACAACATGGCTGTCACACGTGCACCTCTCGCCGAAGCCATCGCTGAAGCGATTTACAAAGTAAATCCCACTCTCATCCTGTTTGGGCTCGCAGGTAGCGAATTGACTCGTGCGGGAGAAAGAATCGGGCTGCGAACGGCAAACGAAGTGTTTGCGGACCGAACTTATCAGCAAGATGGCACGCTCACACCCCGCAGCCAATCGGATGCCATGATTACGGAGCAATCTCAGTCGTTGCAACAAGTTGTACGCATGGTCATGGAAGGCCGCGTGCTATCTCGACAAGGGGTAGACGTATCGATCAAGGCTGACACGATCTGCATTCACGGAGATGGAGCGCACGCGCTGGAATTTGCTCGAAGCATCCATACTGCGTGTAAGGAAGCTGGGATCATACTCCGATCCTTCCAGACAACTGCTTGAAAAGACAATCAACAAAAAAACGTATTCGGAAGAAGTTAGAAGCCTGGTAGATCTATCAGGCTTCATTTATTTCATGATTAGACGATAAGAGTGCGTTACTCCCACGCCTCTTTCCCCACAGATGGTAGACCAAGAATAAGAAGGGAATATAGCCATAGAGGAAATACATAGCAGCTGTACCAAACATGTTTGATAGCATCATGAGATCAGCTCTGCTTTCCATTCCCAACGAGGTGAGCATCAATACCAATAGGATAGCTAGCAATGTTCTACGTTGATTCATCTGGAACATTTGTTTCATTCCTCTCGTGATAGCCCAGACATTCAGACAAAGATTGGGTAGCACGACAAATAGCCACAAGGACACGATGATAAATTCAATCCGCTGAATGATGGGAATCTCGATGATCTTTATCATGGTCAATGTTGGCCAGATAATCTTTTCCAATTCTCCTTCGGTGAAAAACATGAATGTAATCATGGTTAGGGCAAGGTATAGAACTGTCGTAAACAATAAGGCCGCGTGTGCCCATTTCTGAGATTGCTGGGGATTCTTAATAAAAGGATAGTAAAAAAAGAGTAATTCGAAGCCGGCAAAGTTGAAGATGACCTCTTTCGCCGACAGGAACAACTCATGCACAGTGTGGGAAAAGACCGGCAATAAGTTGTTAGGGTGAACGTATTCAAAGGGAAAGACAAATAGAGGCACCATCAATAGCAGAGGTAGGGTAACCCCAACTAAACAAATACCAGTAACAGTCCGAAAGCCACCAGAAACGACATAGTACAGTAAGAGCAGCATCAAGATACTCATGCTCCACGTTTGCATCAATGGAAAAATGATTATTTTCACGATTTCTACATACGAACGGAAAATGATAAAGGCTGCGACTAAAACATAGACGAGGACGAGTAGACTCAAAAGCTTGCCTAGCCATCTTCCAAAGCATCGAATGTGCAGTTCTATAATATCGGATGCCCCCGTTTTTAACATGGCATACATCATCCACATGAGGAGGTGTGTACTGATACCCGTAATAATCACCGAGATCCATGCGTCATATCCAGCTGA
The DNA here is from genome assembly GCF_001420695.1 of Brevibacillus choshinensis. NCBI lineage: Bacteria > Bacillati > Bacillota > Bacilli > Caryophanales > Paenibacillaceae > Brevibacillus > Brevibacillus choshinensis. The sequence continues at coordinate 1,418,253 of NZ_LJJB01000007.1, forward strand.
TTGGATCAATTTCCGTTGATATCCCAAGATTCCAATGCCCACCATATTAGCATGTACGAGAAAAAAGACAAAAAAGGGTGAGACTAGGTATCTTTCCTGTATAGAAGTCTTCATCCATATCCTCTCCACTTCTCGCTGTTAATCCCCGACACCCGTTTGCTCCAGTTTGAGAGCGATGCTTACGCTTAGGTCCATATCAGGATATTGCTCTTGGAATTGCGTGTAATTCCATGTAGAACTTCTCCCTCTGATGAGATCACCAATTCCTACGGGATCTACCTTTATCTTCTGCAGATGGGCGAGGAACTGCTTCATTTGCTTTTGAAGATAGAGTGAAAGTTCCTTTTCAGTAGCCTGAAGCGTATCAGGCTGCGATAGTTTTAGCCAACTAGGGTAGTCCTTGATTTGTGCACGCATATTGATCTGGATCTTCAATGCAGGGATGTTTTTACTTGTGTTTACTTCGAAAGCGACATCAGAACCTAAGTTTCGTAGCATGCCTTTTCCTTTTCGACCCGCAATCTCAATTTCTACAGGGTACTGTCCACTTTTTGATTTTTCCAAGAGGACTTTCAACAAGAAGGCTTCATTAGCGTGGATGTGATCCACGAATTTATCCTTATGAAAAAGGGCCAAACCGTCAAGCTTGATTCGATCCTGATACAAGACAAAATACGGCAGGTACGGATCGCGCCCTTCTCCATAAAGATTGAAGAGAAACACATGCAGATTGGACTTTGGCGTATTCAGCGTTTTTATGTTTTGTTCGATCGTGTTGGACAGGAAAAAGGGGACGTTTACCTTTCGATTTACCTGCAGAATCGATTCAGCTTTTGGATCCGCGATAGCCAATTGTAAGCGAAATCCAATGTTCGGATCACGACAAAGCGAGTGAACCAATGTACCGATTCCCTTTGCCGCAAAATCCTTCCCAATCACTACGGAGCGAAGCTGACCCAATTCGAGCTGAGAGGGAGTAGTGGCATTAAACTCGGGAAAGATCGAGTAGAGGTTGATCGCACTGGTTTCGAGCATTTCGACATTCGCTTGATCTTTTTCATACCGATGCGTGATCGCTGTGCCTTTGATCTGGTTATCGACCTGGTCATAGCCGAGGGTATGGATCAATTGCACATCATTAATGATGCGCGATGATGAACATGCTGTGAGAACAAGACACAACAGTCCCAGAGCAATCCACATAGCTGATAGGGATAGGAGTGTTACGCGATGGTGAATGAAATTAGTCATCGATATCCTTTTGCTCATTGGCTGTGCGAGCATTATATCTCCATTCTGAAATGGTTTGTAAGATAGGGGAACGTCTAGCCGTTTTACTGTACGAAGCTCGGATGAAGCTGTCGGCATAGCCTTTGTGCCGAAACGGATAGAGTGGTGCCAGGTAGGGTGTTCCCAGAGATTTTAGCCGGATTAAGTGAGTAAGGATAAAGCATAATCCGACTACAATGCCAAAACCACCCCAGATACCAGAGAGAATGATTAATGGAAACCGAAGAAAGCGTATCGTGTTCGACATTTTATAGATCGGTGTCGTGAACGAAGCCAGCGCGGATAGGGCGACGATAATTAACAAGATATTACTCGTCAATGCGGCCGCTACTGAAGCTTGTCCGATGACGATGCCTCCCACGATTCCGAGCGTTTGACCCACCTTTGTTGGTAGACGTGCTCCGGCTTCACGCAATAGTTCAATGGTTAGTTCGAGAAAGAGCACTTCTAATACTGGCGGGAAAGGAACGTAATTTCGAGAGATGATAATCGGTCCAAGCATGTCCTTGGGTATCATCTCCAAATGAAACGTTAGAACCGCCGTGTAAGCAGGTGTCATCAAAACGGAAAAGCACACACCAAAGATCCGAATCAAGCGAAACAATGACCCAAGAACCCAGGGAAGGTAGTAATCTTCCGGTGATATAAAGAAATCAAAAATGGTCGTGGGTCCAGTAAGTACATAAGGTGATGCGCTTGATATAATCGCGACTTGTCCGAGAGTCAGCCCGTAAATGACCCGATCAATTCTTTCCGTGGAGAGAAATAAAGGAAACGGAGTATGGGAGTTATCACTCATGATCTGGTCCAACTGGGAAGAGTCAAAGATGATATCAAAATCAATGTTTTGCAATCGTTGTTCGACTGTCTGCACATGCTTGGGATTGGTCACGTCCTGGATGTATACAACAGCGACGCGCGTATGGGACATCGTGCCGATCGTGATTTCTTTGATGATGAGGTTAGGCGTGCGTATTTGTTGTCTGATCAAATGAAGATTAATGTCCAGATCCTCTACAAAACCTACCTTTGGACCGACGACGCTGAATTCATTTTCGGTATCATTGTCCGTCCGCAATCCTCGCGTGGCATCGGATAGGTCAATCAACGCGGAATAACAATCATCTCCACGTATTTGTACAGCCGCATATCCGCTCATGATCTTGGAGGCGATGGTTGATACATCATCAGTAAATGTAATATTCTCGATCGAAATCAATTCTGCCAGATCATGAAGGTCATTTGGCAGATCTTGTGTCCGTATGAATTCTTGCAAAGGCTGCAAAATATTGCTTTGAAGCCGTTCACTTTTGATCAAGGTTTGGTAACACGAAATGATAAACTTCCCATCTGCTTCAAGGAGTGAATGTCTCCTGAAATCATGAGAGTCTTGTGCAAGTGCGAGAAACTCAGTCCATTTGTCCATGTATCCTCTTCGCCTCATAAGCCATGCTGTTCTGTTCATTTCGTTACTAGGGTCTGTTAGAAATTGGATTCTCATTCTTCAAATAGAATGTTTCTTCAATCGGAGGGGAACAATCATCCATACGAGGTAGAAAATAAAATCGAGGGGTTTCCATGGAACAAGTGAACTGCGACGTGTCACCTTTGAAAGCGGAGATGAAGGAGCAATTAAAAGACATCTCAAGCGCGATTGAACAGAGCATACTTGCCCTTGAAAACGAAAACGGATGTCTCCTTGGAACATTCGATCAGATAAGATCCCGATTTAGTCATTTGGAGACTGTTGCGGCTTCTTTTTATTTGCAATGCTATTTAGGGCCTTATACGGACAAATACGCAGATCTATCGCTGGCTGTACAAAATCTGTCTTCGCGTAGACAAGGAGCCTTGATTGTAGTGGAACGGGACGAGCCCATCGGAGCCCTTTTGCAAGCGGGTATTCCGATTGGTGCTTGGATGACCCATTCCTTGCTAGAATCGATCTTTTACCCGGGAAGCCCGCTGCATGATGGGGCAGTCGTGATTCGAGAAAGTCATATCGTTTCCGCAGCAAATGTGTTGCCTTTGTCCCATGTAGAAGTTGGAGAGCAAAAGCTGGGAACGCGGCATCGGGCAGCCTTGGGATTAAGTGAGCAGTGTGATGCATTGGTCATCGTCGTCTCTGAGGAAACGGGAAAAGCTTCGTTTGCGTTAAAAGGGCACATGTATCCAATTATCACCCATTAAAACAAAAGACACCGTCATGGGAGACGGTGCCTTTTTATGTCGCTCGCGATATCATAGGTTCACTCTACGCTGAAATAGCCAGACGAGGAACATAAAGAACAAATAGACAGAAGTGAAAACGGCAGCTAAAGCAGCGTTTGCAAAAACAACGCCAATGCCGAGTAGATCATCCTGATTTATGTATGAAAGAAAGGCTAGAAACAGCAAGGAGAGTAACCAAAGTATAGTAGCTATGATGTAGGACATATCAACCACTCATTTCAGGTATGGTTAATAGGGTTATCGGAAAAGTGGGAGAGAATTTTTACATGTCAGGAGGGGGAATATGGAAAAAAACGTGGAATAATAAATAATTGATCAAAAAGCACCATGTACAAGTAGATCTAACGCCATAAAAAAGGCACTAAAGAGAAGGAGGATTATCCTATACTTTGTGCTTGTGTGATGGAATTTGGTAAATCGGTAGGGCATAAAAAAGAGGATAAGAGGTAGCTTGAACATGAAGTTTGAGACTTTTCCCATCATCGAAACAGAACGTTTTTTATTGCGCCAAATGACGAAGGCAGACGCTCCTGCTGTTTTTTCTATTTTTTCAGATCCTGATGTAACCAAAGATATGGGGGAAGCACCATTTACTCAAGTCAAACAGGCAGAGCTGCTCATTGAATTCATGAACGGTCTGTTTGAAGAAGACCGTGCCATCCGCTGGGGAATCATTTTGAAAGAAGAGAATAACTTGATCGGAACGTGTGGGTACAATGGTTGGGAAACGAATCGGGGATCGAGGGGGGAAATCGCCTACGATCTCGGGAAACCGTATTGGCGAAAAGGCTACATGACTGAAGTCATACAAAGCTTGATCACGTTTGGCTTTGAGTCAATGGGTTTAAACCGTATCGAAGCCTTCACCAATGTAGATGCGACCCCATCTATACAACTCCTGAAGAAAAACGGTTTCCAGGAAGACGGAATCTTACGAGGATATGCCTGCTTCCATGGTGAATACGTCGACCAGCGTTGTTTTTCGCTTTTACAGAAAGACTGGAAGTAACATCAACAAGGCCAGGGTCCCATTCTTTCTTGGGATTCCTGGCCTTTGTTCTGCGTAACAATGACTATTGCTGTGCTTCCGTATAAATTTTAAAGGTGACACCGAACTTGTCAGTTACCATCGCGTATGCAGGGCTAAAAGAGGTTGTTTGCAGCGGCATATTCACTTGACCATCTTGCTGCAAGGCTTCATAAAATTGCTTTGACGTATCCACATCGTTTGTTGAAAGGCAGACGGCGACTTGGTTTCCACTTTGATGAGGCTGGACAGGAAAGTTATCGGAAAACATAAGTTCAATTTCACCAATTTTAATCCTGGCGTGCGCAACTTGATCCTTTACTGAAGCTGGTACAGGATTTTGCGGGTTTTCCGGTTGATTGGCAAACGTCGAGATAAAAAGAACTTTTGCATCCAATGCTTTCTCGTAAAAATGAATGGCTTCCTTTGCATTTCCGTTCATCGTTAGGTATGGGTTTACTCGTATTGTCATGATCCGTCATCTCCTTTGTTCTCCATTTGCCACTTGGCAAGGTCTCGCTTAGTGAAGAGTCCGTCGATTTGTGCACGTGGGAGTCGGCCGTTCTCCCAATCGCGATCGATCGATTTCGCTCGTCACTACACTGACGGAACCCGAAGAGGGAATGTGACGGATTAGAAAATTAATCATGGCAAGGCGTAAAATCCAAGGCGAAATCTCAACGGATACATTACTTATTGTCACATGGGACCTTTTTCGTTCGTCAATACAATGAAAGGCTTACATGAAAGGAATGTGACAGATGGAAGATCAAAAACGGTTGGGGGAGCTATTCGAGGAACACCGCAGTCACCTCCAGGCGGTTGCCTATCGAATGCTTGGTTCCTTGAGTGAGGCGGACGATGCTGTGCAGGAGTCTTGGTTCCGCCTCAGTCGCTCCGGTACGAGTCATATTGAAAATATAGGCGGCTGGCTGACGACGGTAGTCTCCAGAATATGCCTTGATATGCTGCGCTCACGCAAATCAAGGCGAGAGGAGCCCTGGGAAGCATTCTTGCCCAATCAAAACATAAATCAGGGCGAGGAAAGCGACCCTGAGTATGAAGCGCTGCTTGCCGACTCAGTTGGTCTCGCATTGCTCGTGGTTCTAGGCAACTTGAATCCAGCTGAACGTATTTCGTTTGTACTGCATGACATATTCGATCTTCCCTTCCAAGAAATTGCTCCCATCGTAGGTCGTTCCCAGGATGCTACAAGGCAGCTCGCCAGCCGTGCACGCCGCAGGGTGCAAGGGGTGAATTCGGTCACTCACCCTGATATCACTCGTCAACGGGAGCTTGTTGACGCCTTCCTCGCTGCGTCACGCGCTGGTAACTTCGAGGCTCTGCTCTCGGTACTCGACCCGAATGTCGTGCTTTGGGATGACAGAGAAGTCGCTATTGACGGCACAGTAAAGGAGCTTCGTGGTGCGCAGGCCGTGGCAAAGCAGGTCGCAGGGCGAGCTCAAGCTGCTCGGCCGGTGCTCGTGAATGGAACAGTAGGCGTCGTCGTAGCACCGAACGGACGACTGTTATTTGTACTCGATTTTACGGTCAAGAACAGCCAGATCACCGAGATAGAATTAGTATCCGACCCATCGCGCCTCCGCCAGCTTGATCTTTCGGTCTTGAGCGAATGACGCGTCAACCTAACATATGGGGATTGCGACAGCGATTTTACAAAACGGTAATGATGGAAAATGGATTGTGAAATGTAATCCCTAAGGGGAATGATGACCCTTTGGATAACCTCCTAAAACGATTTAGGGGACTGGCTTGGTTCCGATAACGACAGTAGCGTCAAGCTCGTCGGAACTGGTCACGTGTGGGATCAACCCGTAAAGAGTGATGATCTCGACTGTCTTCGATGACTGCCGCTCACTTGTCTCAATCAGCAAGTGTCCGCCAGGGGCCAGCCAGAGTGGGGCTGCTGCCGCAATTCGTCTCTGAACGTCAAGGCCGTCCGTGCCCCCGTCTAGCGCCAACCTTGCCTCATGTATACGGGCTTCAGGGGGGAGGAGTTCGATCGCCTTGGTGGGGACGTAGGGTGCGTTGGCTACGAGGACGTTGACGCGCCCCCTAATCGCACTGGGGAGTGGCTCGTATAGGTCTCCCTCGAATACTAGACCACCCGCGGTTGTGACATTGCGACGGGCGCACTGCACGGCCGCGGGGTCAATGTCTGTCGCATATAACTCGATCTGTTCCATGGCTGATGCCAGCACGGCACCGACCGCCCCCGAACCGCAACAAAGGTCAACAACGATCGACCCTGGTCGAACGAGGGTGGTAGCCTCTTGGACAAGAAATGCAGTACGTTGTCGGGGGACAAAAACGCCATGATCTACAGCAATCCGCAGTCCACAGAACTCCGCCCAGCCGATTATGTGTTCGAGAGGCAGACCAGTGGTTCGTTGCTCTACCATACTCGAAAGGTCGGCCGGTGTCCGTGCCGAGGCGATGAGTAACCGAGCCTCATCTTCTGCGAAAACACACCCAGCTGCACGAAGTTTAGTGACGATGATGCTGAAAATCTGAGCTCCATAAATCTCATTTTCATTCACAAATGGTTCTACTTCGGTATAGAATTTTCCGTCATTTCCGAACCGCAATGACGATTTCCTTGAATTCATACATTCCCTCATTTCGGAATTATTGTAATTTAATCCATAGTATTTGAATCCTACTCTAATTAAGGAGGCAACACAATACACGCTTTGTTAAAACGGGGGGAAATACCTGTGGAACTTTCCATGGATCGAGGAAAGGGGATGAGACCGTAATAAACGATTATGAAGTTTGCGTAAATGAGTAGAATGCAAACTGTCCAACGTCTTACAATATAAAAACCAAGAAAGATTGTTAGTAACGAAAAATAGATGGGGAGTAAAGTCACTGAATGGATGGAAATAGGCGAAAGAAAAGCAAGGGAAAAGGCAAGCTCGGAACTCTTTTAGAAATTTTGTGTGTCTCCACAAAACTGGGAGTGACATCTTTCGGCGGACCAATTGCCCATCTGGGATACTTTCATGAGGAGTACATCCGTCGGCGCAAATGGATGGATGAGCGAAGCTACACGGAATTGGTAGCTCTTTGCCAATTTCTACCTGGACCTGCTAGCAGTCAGGTAGGGATAGGCATTGGCATTGTACGCGCTGGATGGTTAGGCGGATTAGTGGCGTGGCTAGGTTTTACGCTACCATCCGTCCTTGCCCTGGTGGCTTTTGCCTTTCTACTTCAAGGTTACGATATCGGAAATACAGGGTGGATTCATGGTTTGAAGCTTGTTGCAGTAGCGATTGTAGCCCATGCCGTTCTAGGAATGGGACAGAAGCTTATACCAGACCGGACAAGAGCCACAATCGCAATCGTCGCAGCAGCTGTTACCTTGTTGTGGCAAACTGCCTTCAGTCAGATTATTATCATCATGCTTGCAGGGCTACTGGGGGTCGCGTTATTTGGAGGAAAATCACAGGAGAATTCGTCTGATCTGCACATACCCATAAGTCGCTCTGTAGCAATCGTGTGCGTGGCTTTGTTTTTTGGACTACTTCTCGCACTTCCCCTCCTTAGAGAGTGGAGTAAGCACGAATGGATTGTACTGTTCGATGGTTTTTACCGTTCAGGCGCTCTGGTGTTCGGTGGAGGTCACGTCGTGCTGCCGCTTTTGGAACGAGAACTGGTTCCGGCAGGTTGGATCACCAAGGAGGAATTTTTGGCTGGATATGGGGCGGCACAGGCAGTTCCGGGGCCTTTATTTACATTCAGTAGCTATTTGGGTGCATTAGCTGGAGGAGTAAGAGGCGCAATTATCGCAACCATTGCTATTTTCTTGCCAGCCTTTTTGCTCGTCATGGGGGCGCTGCCTTTTTGGAGCCTGCTCAGAAACAGTTCAAAAATGCAAGGGGGGTTAATGGGGGTAAACGCAGCTGTAGTGGGTATCCTGTTGGCATCTCTATACGATCCCCTATGGACATCTGCCGTTTTACAACCAAAGGACTTTATTCTCGCGGTAATATTGTTTGGTATGCTCGTCTTTTGGAAATTGCCTCCCTGGATGATTGTTTTGGTGGGTGCACTTGGAGGGACTGTACTGGGTTACCTCTGAAAATATCTCAAAGCAAAAGACACCCTATTCAATTTGAAAAGGGTGTCTTTTTACGATCTTCACGTGTCCTATCTACGCCCAGTTCCCATTCCGGAAAATAGGCTCCCGCTTGCCATCTGTTGTTTCCCCGTCGATATTCATCTCGGCCGTACCAATCATGAAATCGACATGCGAGATACTGCTATTGAGACCGTATGCCTCCAGCTCTTCTTTGGTCATGTCCGCACCATTCTCGATGTTGACCGGGTAAGGGTTTCCGATCGCCAAATGGTTAGAGGCATTTTCATCGAACAAGGTGTTATAAAAGATAATGTTCGATTCAGATATGGGGGAGATATGTGGGACTAACGCGACTTCACCCAAGTAATGAGAGCCTTCGTCTGTTTCGAGCAGCTTGGTCAGTGCTGCTTCCCCTTTTTCCGCCGTAGCTGAGACGATCCGACCGCTTTCAAAGGTCAGCGAGAAATTTTCGATCAAATTACCTTGGTAGCTCAACGGCTTGGTACTGCGGACAGTCCCGTTTGCTCCTTGCTTCAGGGGGGCTGTAAATACTTCCTCTGTAGGCATATTTGCCATAAAAGAGGTGCCGTCTTTATTTACACTACCACCACCGATCCAGACGTGACGGGTAGGCAGCTCGATGGTCAGTTCCGTACCTGGCGCGCTGTAATGCAAGTAGCGATATTGCTTTGCATTGAGGGCTTCGACCTTTTCATTGAGGGCAGCATGATGATCATGCCAAGCTTGTACGGGATCACTCTGATCTGTGCGAGTAGCCCGGAAAATGGCATCCCACAAAGCGCTGACTCGCTCTTCTTCTGGTAAATCGGGAAACACAACTGCAGCCCATGCAGGGGAAGGAACGGCAATTACGCTCCAGCTAACTTTGTCTGCCATAGAGTAGCTACGAAATGTGTTCAATGCTTGTCCAGCTGTACGATTCGCAGTGGAGATCCGCTCGGGGTCTACACCTTTTAACAGATCGGGGTTGGATGCGTTGATGTAGAGAAAAGCGGCGCCGTTTTCTGCGAGCTCCTCCAGACCTTTTGCTCGCCACATCGGGTATTCGGAAAATGCTGCATCTGGAGCCAAATCGTACTTCATCCGAGTCAATTCATCGTCGGTCCATTCGATCTGTACGTTTTTGGCACCCGCTTCGTAAGCTTTTCTTGCCACCTGGCGAACAAATGAGGCTGCGGAGATGGGAGCAGTCACGACTAAAGTCTGCATCGGTTGCACGTTAACGCCGACTTTTACAGCTAGTTCTGCATATCGATCAATCAAGGATGTAAAATCCATTGGGAAAACCTCCTATGACGTAGTTCTTCTCTTTATTATATCTGCCCAACTGGATTTCTTTGCTATTATTTTTCAAATGAATTTCCTAGGAAAGCGCAGAAACAGACAGAATCTCTCTGCATTCGAGCCTCACGTAAAGGGGGAGTTTTAATTTTTTAAAATTAGAGGAATATTCGCTAGAGAATCCAACTTTAATAAGTAGAAAACATTTTATTGAAAATTGAGGGAGGCGTGAGCGGTGAAAGTGAGACAGACACGTGAACACGTAGCAGTGGAACAAACCTGGAATCTGGATGACTTATTTCCTAATCAAGAAGCATGGGAAAATGAATTGCGAGAAATTCTACATCACCTTCCACTGCTTACCGAGTTTAAAGGGTCGTTACATACTGGTGCGGAAAATTTACTTGCATGCTTGGAAGCAAAGGAAGCGATCGTCGTAAAAGCGAGTCTCTTGGCGAGTTATGCCAGTTTGCGCTCCTCAGAAGACGGGACCAATCCGCAAAATCAGGCAAATTCTGCACGGGTCGGAGATGCGATCTCTGCACTGAATGCGGCACTTTCATTCATTCCATCGGAAATATTGGAATTGCCAGATGGTTCTATCGAACAGTATTTGCAAGAAGAGCCAGGTCTGGAGCGGTTCCGCAAAAATCTGGAAGATCTGTTGGAAACAAAGCCACATCGTCTCAGTGCCGATACCGAAGCAGCTCTGGCTTCATTGGGTGAGGTCTTTTCCGCTCCTTATACCATTTATCAACGGGGCAAGCTTTCGGACATGTCGTTTTCGCCGGTGCAAGATTCTAATGGCGTAGAACATCCTGTTTCATTCGCCCTCTTTGAGACGGATTATGAAATGTCTGAGGATACTGAGCTTCGTCGTGCATCCTACCAATCTTTTTCCAAGACGCTCGCTACCTACCAAAATTCCTTTGCTGCCGTATACGCGACAGAGGTAAAAAAGCAAACGGTGCTGTCCCGCCTGCGTGGGTACGAATCTGTGACGCAAATGTTGCTGCAGCCACAACAAGTATCACTGGAAATGTACCACAACATCCTCGATATTATAGGCACAGAGCTCGCACCGCACATGCGGCGTTATGCTAAGCTAAAGGCCAAAGAGCTTGGGCTAGAAAAGCTGAAGTTCTGCGATTTGAAGGCGCCGCTTGACCCGGAATTTAGCCCGCCTATCACGATCGAGGAAGCAGGAAAGACGATTAAGGCAGCGCTAGCGGTAATGGGCCCTGAATACGCAGAAATCATGGAAACGGCACTAGACAACCGATGGATTGACTACGTGGATAACGTGGGGAAATCAACAGGTGCATTTTGCTCCACGCCTTACAGCAACCATTCCTACATCTTGATTACGTGGTCAGGGAATATGCGGAGTGCGTTTACACTGGCACATGAGCTTGGACATGCCGGGCACTTCATGCTGGCAGGGCGTAATCAGGCTTATGCCAATTTCCGTCCATCCATGTATTGCATCGAAGCTCCATCCACGTTGAACGAGCTGCTATTGGCGCAACATATTGTGGAGCAGTCCGATGATCCGCGGTTGAAGCGTTGGGTCATCCTACAGCTTTTGAACACCTACTATCACAATTTTGTTACCCATCAGCTAGAAGCCCAGCTGCAACGCAAAGTATACGAGGCTGCCCAATCAGATGTGCCGATCACAGCGAAAAAGATGGCGGAGTGGAAAGGCGATGTCCTCGCGAACTTCTGGGGAGATGCGGTAGAATTGGACGAAGCAGCGAGCCTGACATGGATGCGTCAACCACATTACTACATGGGGCTCTATCCATACACGTACGCAGCTGGTTTGACGGCATCGACCGCAATGGCGGCAAAGATCCGTGAAGAAGGACAAGCGGCTGTTGACCGTTGGTTGGACGTTTTGAAAGCAGGAGGAACACTCAAGCCGCTGGAGCTGATGAAGCTGGCAGGACTGGACATGTCCGATCCTCAGCCAATTCGCGATGCAGTCGCTTACGTGGGCAACCTGGTAACCGAATTGGAGCATCTGTTTGAAGCATAAATAGGAGCTGTGAGAAATAGCGTGAATGGGCTTGTGTTTGGCGAAAGCCGCACAAGCCTGTTTCTTTCGACTAAGGAGAGGTGAAGAGGATGAGAGCATTCACCCAGCGAGCTTTGGCGATTATCAGTTATATTCCAGAGGGGAGGGTCATGACCTATGGACAGATCGCCGCATTGGCGGGGAGTCCTCGGGGAGCGAGACAGATTGTACGGATTCTCCATTCCATGAGCAAAAAGTACAAATTGCCATGGCATCGTGTGATCAATGGAAAGGGCAAAATTGGTCTGCAGGATGATGTCTCCTTTACCTTGCAAAAAATGCACCTCGAGGCAGAAGGCGTGCAGGTTAGTGAAGAGGGAGCCATTGACTTGGTGAGATTTCAATACGCTCCAGCTCGACTGCCAGAGTTGAGATTCGAGGATTGGGAGATGGATTAAAAAAGGCCTGCAAATGCAAGCCCTTGCTCTTAGTATCCAACTTCTACCGAGGCAATGACTACATACGCCAGGTCGTTTCTATCATCTTTTTCAGCGATGACGACGCCGCTACTGGTGAGCATGCCACCCTCGACCACTTCAAAAGTAACTTCACCGTAAGGCAACTCTGCGCGCACGGTTTCGAGGTCCAGCTTGTCCTGATCAGCTGGAATAGCCAGACGGACGTTGACTTTCATGTTGTGGATATTATTTTCCGGGAGCACCATGCGCAAGCCCGGCATCGAGTTGTGGTGAATCGCATTTTGAACAGCGCGGACGGCTGCTTTCGTGACATTTTGTCCGTGCAAGTCGATTCCCATCCCGATTTCGATAAACATGACTTTTTCCATTGTCGATTCACTCCTATGTACGCCTTTGTTACCTTGTTATCTTACCACGATTCTAGCAACACGCAGCTATTTTCACGAATCCAAACGAGGAAACCGTCAGAAAGGAAGAAAACGATGAAAGCTACTAAGCCCATCTTAACGCCACACGATCCCGAATATGCCGAGCGAGTCCGCGAGAGCTTTGAACGGCAAGGTGCCATGAAGTTAATCGGAGCAACGCTTGCGAAAGTAGCTCCCGGTGAAGTAGAGATTTACTTGCCATATCGTGAGGATTTGACCCAACAGCATGGTTTTGTTCATGCAGGTATCGTGACCACAATCGTAGATAATGCCTGTGGATTTGCAGCCTATAGCCTGATGCCTGCTGATGCCTCCGTCTTGTCGATAGAATTCAAGGTGAATCTGTTGGCCCCCGCCAAAGGCGATGGATTCATTGCGAGAGGTGAGGTGATCAAGCCAGGAAGGACGATCACCGTTTGCAATGGGGAAGTCTATGCGCCAGGCGAGGACAACAAGCTCATTGCGACGATGACAGCGACGGTCATCATGCTGCAAGGCCGATCAGGTATTCCGCAGGGCTGAGAAAGATTGCAGAGAAAACTGATATCAACAAAAAGAAGCTCATCAGTACGAACTAGCAGATAAGGGATGTGCGAGGGAAAACGAACTTGCATATCCCTTTTAACACAAAAATAGGAATATATGTAATCGATAGCAATGAAAGCAATTGAAAAATAGACAGACTGAATAAAATAATAGTCAAAATTTGCAGAATGTTTGTACAAAATGTGCAATGACTCTCCATCGTTTAGCAGGGTAACATTTTTATAAATATTCAATTTTATGGGAGGTGAATTCACTCAAAATATCCACGAACAAGGAAAGGACAAGTAAGTATGGGCTAGAGGCGACAGATCTTGCAGATCGAAAGGAGAAATGGTATGAAAAGATCTTCACGCGCGCTGTTTTTATTTATTTTTATTCTGATTATTCTGTCATCCGGTGTGTTAAGTGGTTGTGGAAAAGGTGCTAGTTCTGGACGGATGCTAACGATCTCTCAACAGAAGGACCCTGGCACCGCCGATGTTCAATTGACTACTGACGATTACACGATTCCGCTGAATATTTACGATCGACTCGTCGAAGCGAAAACAGTAGCACCAGGGAAGTCAGAGTTGGTTCCCGGGCTTGCTGAGAGCTGGGATGTCTCCCCAGATGGATTGAAATACACATTTCACCTCAGAAAAAATGTGAAATTCCACAATGGGGAAGTATTCAAGGCGGACGATGTGTTGTTTACGTTTGATCGCATGCTGGACCCGAAAACAAAGGCACTGAACACGGACTTTCTGGACATGATCGCAGGTGCACAGGAGCGGATGGATGGAAAGGCGGATAGCGTAAGCGGGATGAAGGTTGTCGATGACAATACGATTGAAATTACATTGTCAGAGGCATTTGCCCCTTTCGTAGCCAACCTCGCGACTCCTCCAGGTTCTATTTACAATCGGAAAGCGACGACAGAAGCAGGAGATCAGTTTGGACTCGATCCGGCAAAAACAGTTGGTACTGGTCCATTCAAGCTATCCAAGTGGTCGTTGAATGACAGTGTGGAGATGGCATCGTTTGCTGATTATTGGCGCGGTGCACCGAAATTCGATGGAATCATTATGAAAATTGTGCCAGATGCCGAGACGAACCGCATGATGTTTGAAACCGGTAAGCTGGATATTCTTGATCTCGAAGATTCCGCTTCGCAAATTCCACAGTTCAAAGGCAACGATAAGTGGAAAAATCAAGTGGTCAGTGGACCAATCGTAGGCGTGTATTATTATGCCTTCAATGAGGGTATGGAAGCGTTGGGCGATGTGAGAGTGCGGAAAGCTCTGCAAATGGCCATTGACCGCCAAACGCTTCTAGACAAACTGTATTACGGTGAAGGTAAACTCGTACATGGGATTTCGCCACCAGGGCTATTGGGCTACAATCCTGATTTGCCAGCGCTTGAGTACAATCCGGAAAAGGCGAAAGCACTGCTGGCCGAAGCAGGATATCCGAACGGGTTTGACATGGATATTGCTCAGGTGACGGATAGCCCCAACACACTGAAAATGAACGAAGCAGTACAAGCGATGCTGTCCAAAGTAGGGGTCAAGGTCAAAATCAACCAAATGGATGAGTCTACGTATTTTGCGACAAGAAAAGAAGGCAAGCTTCCTTCCGCTCATAACAACTGGTCAGCGGACTACAACGATCCTGATAACTTCTTCTACACGTTCTTCTCTACCAAAAATGCCAAGGCACGTTCCTTCAACTACACGAACAAGGCCGTCCAGGACGATTTGGAGAAGGCGAGAACCATGGTCGATCAAGGAGAACGACTCAAGCTTTATCAGGAGCTGGAAAAGAAAATCGTTCAGGATGATGCAGCATGGCTCCCACTGTTTGCTCTGAATCACCTGTTTGTCGTACAGCCACGTGTGAAAAACTTCCAGGTGTCTTGGAATGGATGGTCCGCCATGAGCTTCTACGACATTGACATTGTGGAACAAAAATAGGCGAAAGCTATTGGGTTGCATATTGAAATGAACATGTTTCCTGTAAAAATAACTACTGCTGCTTGGTAGTTATTTTTACATAGGAGACAGTTAGGAAAAGGAGGGGCCTGATGGGAGCGTACATTGCGAAACGATTGCTCATATCCATACCAGTTATATTCGGAATCTCATTAATTACGTTTATCTTGTTGAATGTGATTCCCGGAGATCCCATTGCATTGATGATGAAAGAACATATAAGTACCGATGTGGTCGAGCGGGTACGTGCACAAATGCATCTGGACGATCCAGCTTATGTTCGATTTTTCCGCTTTATCTGGGATGCGCTTCATGGTGACTTCGGAACTTCTTACAAATTAAACCGATCGGTTACAACTTTGTTGATGGACGCTTTCCCCAATACATTAGTGCTGGCTATGTCTGGAGCGCTCGTGTCGTGGATCATTGGAATCCCGGCCGGTGTGCTATCTGCAGTCAAAAAGCGTTCCTTTCTGGACAACGCCATCATGGGATTCTCTCTGTTTGGGGTATCCATCCCGGTATTCTGGGCGGGACTTCTCTTTCAATACATTTTTTCGATGGTCTTGGGAATCTTGCCGGTTTCCGGCTTTAGTGGACCCGAATATTTGATCATGCCAGCGATTGTGCTTGGTTGGAGCTCAGCCGGTACGATTGCGCGGCTTACGAGATCGAGCTTGCTGGAGGTCATGCGAAACGATTATATACGGACAGCGAGGGCAAAGGGGAACTTTGAGCTCAAGGTGATTATCAATCATGCCTTGAAAAACTCGATGTTGCCTGTCGTCACCGTCATGGCCCTGCAGGTTGCCGGACTTTTGTCAGGAGCGGTCATCACGGAGAGCGTCTTTGGGATTCCGGGTATCGGGAGGATCGCGGTAAACGCCATTCAGAGCAGAGATATGCCGCTACTCCAGGGAGCTGTCATGTTCACGACCGTCTTGGTCATCATGGGGAATCTGATCGCAGACATTCTCTATTCCCTGATCGATCCGAGGATCAAATATGACTAAAGGAGGTCCTGATCAATGAATCTAGCGAGAAATCTCATGCTCAAAAAAGAAGTGATCGAAGCCAGTGACGAGCTGGTCAAAGAGACCTTTTGGCAAGACGTCTTTCGTTCTCTGCGAAAGGATCGAATGGCGATTACAGGTGGTATTGTCATCGTGTTGTTTATCCTGATGGCGATCCTTGCTCCCCTCATCGCTCCGCACGATCCGTATGAAGTCAACCTGGACAACCAATTTCAAAAGCCGAGCCTGCAGTACTGGCTGGGTACGGATATGTTCGGTAGGGACGTGTTTTCGCGAATTATTTACGGATCACAAATCTCTTTGTTAATCGGGATCGTCCCCAGTCTGATCACAATGTCGATCGGGATCGTGTTGGGAATCGTCGCAGGCTATTTTGGACGGAGAACGGATTTTATCATCATGACGATCTCCGACATGGTGCTCTCCTTTCCATCTCTGCTGCTGGCTATGGTCGTCATGTATACGCTCGGGGCAAGTCTGCTTAACATCTTTATCGCACTCAGCATCGTTGGCTGGGCAGGGACAGCCAGGGTCGTACGTGCCCAGACTTTATCCTTGAAAAACAAAGAGTTTGTGGAAGCAGCGAGAGCAGTGGGGGTCAAGCCGCGTATCATCATGCTGCGACATATTTTACCGAACTGTATTCCTCAGCTTCTCGTCCTGTTTACGTTGGAAATCCCAGGCTCCATCCTGTCTGAAGCGAGCCTTAGCTTTTTGGGAGTAGGGGCACAGCCACCTGCATCCAGCTGGGGACTCATGGTATCAAATGGAAAAGAGTTTTTATTTAACGCCCCTTGGGTAGCGATTGCACCAGGGATCGCCATTTTAGTGATCGTCTTGGCGTTCAATTTCTTGGGAGACGGTCTGCGCGATGCACTGGATCCATACTTGAAGCAATAAGGGGGAGAGCGGCATGAGTGAGGCAAATACCATATTGGAAATCAACAATCTGAAGACCTATTTCTACACAGATAAAGGAGTCGTGCCGGCGGTTGATGATGTCAGCCTGAAGGTAAAAAAAGGACAGATCGTCGGTATCGTAGGAGAGTCAGGGTGTGGAAAGAGCATGACGTCCTTGTCGATCATGCAATTAATCGCACCTCCCGGAAAGATAGCGGGTGGGGAGATCCATTTTGATCAAAGAAATTTAGTAGGAATCTCCAAACAAGAAATGCGCTCGATCCGCGGGAATGAAATCTCGATGATTTTCCAGGAGCCGATGACTTCCCTCAATCCCGTATATACCGTAGGAAAGCAAGTCGCGGAAACATTACTCCTGCACAACGAAAAGATGTCCAAAGCGGAAGCAAAGCAAAAAGTGATCGAGATGTTTGCAATGGTCGGGATACCCGAGCCTGAGAAAAGATACAACGTCTTCCCGCACCAATTGTCTGGAGGCTTGCGGCAAAGGGTAATGATCGCCATGGCTCTCATCTGCCGTTCCAAGCTGCTGATTGCCGATGAGCCTACGACCGCACTCGATGTGACGATTGAAGCCCAAATCTTGAAGCTGATGAAAAACCTTCAAGCTGAGATCGATACGTCCATTATCATGATTACGCATAATCTGGGGATTGTAGCCGAGATGTGCGATTACGTGTATGTCATGTATGCAGGCAAAATCATGGAACAAGCGGATGTCTTTGAACTGTTTGACAATCCCAAGCACCCGTACACAGAAGGCTTGTTAAAGTCCATCCCGAGAAGGGACGTTCAGCAAAACAAGTCGAAGGGACTGTATAGCATTGAAGGAATGGTGCCCAACATGCTGCAATTGCCACGTGGCTGCCGTTTCCATCCGCGCTGCGAGTACGCCGTAGACGCATGCCGCGAAGGAGAGCCAGAACTGGTGGACCTGGGCAACGATCATCTGGTTAGATGTATCAAATACAACAAGTAGGGGGGAGGTGAAGGTATGGATCAACCACTTATGCAAGTGAGGAATATAAAGAAATACTTCCCGGTGGAGAAGGGACTCTTTGGGAAAAAAACAGGTACGGTACATGCGGTGGATAATGTCAGCTTTGATATCTATGAAAAAGAGACATTGGCAATCGTAGGGGAATCAGGATGTGGGAAAAGTACGTTGGGAAGAACATTGATTCGGCTGCTCGACGCGACAGAAGGATCGGCACACTTTGAAGGTCAGGACATTTTCGCCATGTCCCAATCCGAGCTACGCCAGCTGAGAAAACAAATGCAAATCATTTTCCAGGACCCTTTTGCTTCCCTGAACCCTCGCATGAAAGTGTCGGATATCATTGCGGAGCCACTGGTTACCCATGAGACGATTGGACGAAAAGAGAGGGAAGACCGCGTCGCAGAGCTGATGGAACTGGTCGGGCTGAGAAAAGCATACAGCTCCCGTTATCCTCATATGTTCAGCGGAGGACAGAGGCAGCGCATAGGAATTGCTCGTGCCCTTGCCCTGCATCCCAAGTTCATTGTGTGTGATGAGCCCGTTTCGGCACTGGATGTATCCATCCAATCGCAGATTATTAATTTACTGCAAAAGCTTCAAGAGCAAAACAATCTGACGTACCTGTTTATCTCCCATGACTTGAGTGTCGTCCGTTATTTTTCAGATCGTATTGGCGTGATGTTCCTCGGGAAGATGATGGAACTGGGGCCAACGGAGGAAGTGTACCGTCGTCCCTTGCATCCATACACGAAGTTTTTGATCGCTGCAGCACCCGTTCCTGACCCGCATGCCCGTAATCAGGAGAAGCTCATTTTGGAGGGAGATATCCCGAGTCCCTTGCGTCCGCCATCCGGCTGCCGTTTTCATACGAGATGTCCGTATGTGCAGGACATTTGCAAGAGTCAGGAACCACAAATCCAGCAGATCGATGATCGTTCTGTCGCCTGTCATTTTCCATTGGAATAAAGGATGAAATTTCGAAGCTATCAGCTTTTGCCTCCGATCTGATCTTTTTGTGCCAAGCTTATTGTTTTTATGGTCAAGTCGTGTCATGATTACATTTTGGTACAATTACGCTCGATGGACTTTTTCATTAATGGAGGCAAGACAGAAGTGGAACGGTATCCTTTTGCATACGATCCAACCCATTCGTTTATCTCACAGGTCAGCGATTGGGTTGCTGATGTTTTTTATGAAATATTGCCGGATGCAGGCTTTGAAGTTCGAGACGAACAGATTTACATGGCTTTTCAGCTTGAACGTGCTTTTGCAGAAAAGCAGACGATCTTTGCGGAGGCAGGAGTAGGGACGGGTAAGACGCTGGCTTATTTGCTCTATGCCATCTGTTACGCTCGCTATACGAGAAAACCGGCGATCATCGCCTGTGCAAATGAATCGTTGATCGAACAGCTGGTCAAACCTCAGGGTGATATCGCCAAGCTGGCAAAGCATCTCGAATTGACCATAGATGCGAGACTGGGGAAATCCCCCGATCAATACTTGTGCTTGCGCAAGCTGGACGAAGCGAGATATCAACCAGAGCACGGCGAAAGCTTCCAGTGGATCTATCAAGAGCTGCCTCCGTTTGTCAATGCGTATGAAGCGTTGCAATCGTTTTATCCGTACGGAGATCGCAGTGATTATCCCGATCTCGATGATGAGAAGTGGGGAATGATCAATTGGGATTCGTTTCAGGATTGCTTTGCCTGTGAGAAGCAGCATCGCTGCGGACAGACACTGTCCAGAAACCATTATCGCAAGTCAGCGGACCTGATTATTTGCTCCCACGACTTTTACATGGAGCACGTATGGACGTATGAGGCCAGAAAACGTGGTGGTCAACTGCCACTGCTGCCTAGCCATAGCTCGGTGATCTTTGATGAAGGTCACCTGCTGGAACCTGCTGCGCAAAAAGCGTTGACGTACAAGCTGAACCATAGCGTCTTTGAAGAAATCATTACACGTCTGCTCAAAGGGGAAATCCGTGAATCTCTTGCCGTGGCGGTAGAAGATGCGATTACCCAGAGTGAAGAGATGTTCTATCAGCTCGACAAGCATAGTCATGCAGTCGTTGGCTCAAAACGGAAGGAAATTCAGTTTGACGCCCAACTGCTGCAGTCGATCAAGAAATTTACTGAGCTCATTAGTTGGATTGAAGAAGAGCTGGCATTGGAAAGCGGTCTCTACACGCTCGATGAGTTTCAATTGCGCATCGTCGAAGAACATTTGGAAATGATGCAGTTGGCACTGAGCTTGTTCCGACAACCGGACCATGTCATTTCGTGGATGACGGAAGAAGGGACAGGCCCTACGTTGATCGTGATGCCGAAAATGGTGCAGGAAGTGTTGAAGGAACGCGTCTTCTCCGAACAGATGCCGATCATCTTTTCCTCGGCAACATTGTCCGTAGATAGTTCGTTCCAGTTTGTGGCAGATAGTCTGGGTATTAGCCAGTATTTGTCCTTTTCCGTACCTTCTCCCTACGATTACCCCGAGCAAATGGAAGTGGTCGTTCCGAGGTTCACTTCGGAGGATGCCTTTACCGAGAAAATTGCTGCGGCTGTCCAGCTCTTGAAACGTACGGAAGGCAGAGCGTTACTGTTGTTCTCGTCTATGGAGGAGATGAAACAGTTCAAGCATGCTATTTCCCAGTACCAGGAATGCAATGATATGCGCTTTTACTACGAGGGCGATCAGGAAATCACTCATCTCATTTCCTGTTTTCAAGAGGATGTATATAGCTGCCTTTGCGCAGTGTCTTTGTGGGAGGGGCTAGATGTACCTGGCGCGTCCTTGTCAAACGTGGTGATCTGGTCTTTACCGTTCCCGCCGAATGACCCTGTATTTGCTGCGAAAAGAAAAGGGGCCGCATCGCCGTATGATGAGGTGGATCTCCCTTACATGCTACTGCGGTTGCGCCAAGGGATCGGCCGATTAATTCGTTCGAGAGAGGATAGCGGGATCGTTGCAGTCTTCCATGCAGAGCTTTATCAGAACGAAAAACTAAGAAAACACGTGCAGGATGTCTTCCCTTCCGGTGTGGAGTGGAAGGAGTCCTTGTAGAACTGAGGATAGAAAAGAGGCAGGAACTGATGCGTTCCTGCCTTTTCCTGTTCGATTTCGATTTCGATGAGATTCTCTGGCATGTTCCGAACTGTAGGATCGGGTACGAAATCTGGTTGAAAGCCTTCGTATTTTACTTCGAAAACCGTGCCTTGCCCTAGAGTTTACTCCTTTTCTGTGGGTGAGTCGAAGGTAACAAAACATTGTGGAGAAAGCATGAAGATGGCGATGTATGACACTTCTGTTACGGTGTGATTGAAATATCAAATGATAGGGTGCTTCCCTGTTATAATGGAATATCAACGATGAAAAAATGGAAAGTAGAATGGAATGGGGTAGGTGTAAAAGTTGGGTAATGTAGATTTGGCGAGTTTGCCTTGGAGTTTGTTTTGGGTCGGGATTGCGTATTTTTTGGTGACGGGTGTGTTTTTCTGTCTAGGTTTTATGCGACTGCTTTCGCAACGAATTCGAAGTGGAATTATTTACATGGTCATTGCAGTGATTAGCGGCGGACTTTTCTTGAATTACTTGTTTACACATCACATTTAATGGTGGAAAATGATCATAGATTGTTTGATCATTTCCGGGACGGAGCAACGCTTACATATGGAAGCTGTTGGCAGGTTATGACGCCAGCAGCTTCTTTTTGTTTGATTGAATTTCCGGGAATATTTCCTCCTGAACATTGTTAACATTTTGTAACGCGTTCCCCGTCCGGACCGTCTTATAATCGAAGTACACGAGGTTACCTCTGCTAGGAGCATACATAAGGAAATAGCCGGCTTGCACTACAGCTGGCTAATAGCGAATGGAAGGTAATTTCCTGTAATGGATACAGGAAAGAGGCGATGAAGCATACATAAATAAGAGGAGAGGACTTCTCACCACAGTGAGTCGCTACACACATCCTGAATACGGGCAAATATGATTGGAACCATGAATAGGATACCAACCCCCGTTTTCCATTAGTCACTTAGAAAAACAGGGGGTTTTGCATTCATACAGCACTTATTTCCCGATGTGAAATGGCTGACCCCGTCAACTTTAGTCAACAAACAGAATGGAACCAAAAAGGGGAGAATGCAGATGAGCTGCATGTCGAGTACGAACGAGAAAAAGACTCTTCCAAAAGATCGTTTGTTTGTAAAGCAAACAAACGGTCGAGTAGACGGAAAATCGTCATTCCAATCAGCAAGCAAGGGAGGCCGTCAACATGCCTGAACCATTAAAAGGCACCAGCCGATACATGGCTGGAATCGACGGGCTAAGAGCCTTGGCTGTACTTGCTGTCATTTTGTACCACCTGAATTACAACTGGGCACCCGGAGGATTGTTGGGTGTCGGCATCTTTTTCGTCCTCTCGGGTTACCTGATTACGGATTTGCTCATCGCCCAATGGAGCAAACATGAACGCCTCGATATGAAAGATTTTTGGTTACGTCGTGCAAGACGACTGTTACCAGCTCTCCTGATTCTTCTCGTGCTCGTTGTGGCTTGGGTCATGCTTTTCAAGCCAGCTCATCTCCCTAGCATGAAAGGTGACGTACCGGCAGCGATCCTGTACGTCAGTAACTGGTGGCTCATTTTTCAGGATGTCTCCTATTTCGAGAAGTTTGGCCCTGCCTCGCCATTCGGTCACTTATGGTCGTTGGCTGTAGAAGAACAGTTTTACTTGTTCTGGCCACTTTTACTCGCTATCGGTCTTCGTTTCGTAAAACGACGTGGCCCTCTCGTATGCATGACATTAGCGGCGGCTGCTCTGTCTGCAATTTCTATGGCGTGGATGTATGAGCCAGGTCTAGATCCCAGCCGAGTTTACTATGGAACCGATACACGTGTATTTGCCTTGTTGATCGGTGCGGCACTTGCGATGGTCTGGCCGAGTCGTAAACTGTCTGCCAACATCTCTCGTTCAGCCCGACTCTCGCTTGATCTGGCTGGAGTAGCAGGTCTCTCTATCTTGCTTTTTGCGATATGGAAAACGAATCAGTACGATGACTTTTTATATCGTGGTGGTCTGGTCTTGTTGTCCGTTGTGAGTGCAGTGGTCGTAGCGACCTTGGCTCACCCGGCGAGCAGATTTGCCAGATGGATGGGCTGCAAGCCACTGAAATGGCTAGGTGTCAGATCGTACGGGATATATCTCTGGCATTATCCGGTTATTGTGTTAACAAATCCTGTGGGTGCGGAACAAGCCGATGCATTTTCGATTCCGCGTGCCATTCTTCAAGTGACAGCTTGCATCGTACTCGCAGCACTCTCGTGGAAATACATCGAGGAACCGATCAGACATGGAGCGTTGGGGCGGATCTGGTCCAGCCTTCGTCTGCAACGAAACGGACAGAAAAAACGGTATACGCGTCTAGTTGCTTCCACATGCGCACTTGTTCTCTGCGTTACTTACTATGGGGTAGCTTCGTTGACTTCGGACGCGACAGCTAGCCAAACATCCGTAGAAGAAAAGAAAACAGAGGTCCCTAAACCGGTTGCTCCACATACCGTTGTACTACCGAAACAGGTAGGAGCGACACTCCCAGCTGGCTCGGTGAGTGAACAAGGAAAACCGACAACAAAGCCGAGCGAAGCGACGAAAAAGACGGACTCGGCCAGTCAAACAAAACCAGGAAAAAAACCGGCTCCTCCAAAAGAGACGACTCCAGCGACTGTACCGACTACGTCTACAGAACCTGAAAACGATAATACGAATCCATCTGAGACGACTGCGAAAGATCAGGCAGGGCAACAGGATGCTGCAAATGATAAGCAGGATCAGCCCGTGCAATCCGGAAAAGGAATTACAGCCCTAGGGGACTCCGTCATGCTGGATGTAGCTCCCTATCTGGAGAAGCTGTTGCCCGGGATCATGATCGATGCCAAGATCGGGAGACAAATGTCCCAAGCGCCAGATGTCATTGCCAACCTCAAGGCAAAAGGCCATCTCGGTAAAATTGTCGTCATCGAGCTGGGAACAAACGGATCCTTCAGTGAAAAGCAATTGCTGAAACTGTTGAAATCCCTGGACAGTGCTGATCACATTATTCTGGTGAATACGAGAGTTCCGAAGCCTTGGGAAAGTGTCGTCAATACGACGTTGGCACAGGTGGCTGCCACTTACCCGCAAACCATTTTACTGGACTGGTATGCGGCAAGCGCTGGCAAGGATTCATTCTTTTATAAAGACGGAGTTCATCTCAATCCAGAGGGCTCTGAGTATTACGCGGACTTCCTGGCGAAAGCCATTGCAAAAGTATCGGACGAAAAGAAAGAGTGAGGAAGCGAAATACGCAAAAGGACAGCCGTCGCAGCTGTCCTTTTTGCATGTATATGTCATGATCATTAAATGACGCGTCTTGCAATCTCAAATCGTTTCTCCCAGGAAGTACCCGCGAATTTCGAGGTAGTGACCCCCCCTTTGCCGTAAGTGTGAAGCAATGTATTATTTCCTGCGTAGATCGCAACGTGAGTAATTCGGGAAGAAGAACTGCCATAGCTGCGGAAGAAAATAAGATCTCCCTTTTGCAGCTGATTCTTCGATACTTGCTTGCCTACTTTGGACTGTTGGCGTGAATCTCGTGGCAGATTCACTCCAGCCTGTTTAAACACACGTTGTGTAAAGGAAGAGCAATCGAATGTATTCGTTGTGTTTTTGCTAGAACCAAACTTATACGGAACGCCCTTATATTTCAGTCCGTCCGCGATCACCTGATCGGCGGTTTTGGAAGAGGAGCCGGAAGTAGTCGTAGCAAGGCTCTTTGTAGTCTGTGGAATCGAAGTTTCTGCGATTGCACCTGTCGCTTGATCTGCATTTTTTGCGATGCTGGTGTTCAGATTCAAAGGAGCTGCATCTTTTTTGCTCTGATTATTCTGTGTATTTTTGTTGTCGTTTGTAGGCTTGTCATTCTGACTATTCTCGGTATTGCTGATATTGTTTGTTGGATTGTCATTCTGACCAATCTCGGTATTGCTGATATCGTTTGTAGGCTTGTCATTCTGACTATTCTCGGTATTGCTGATATTGTTTGTTGGATTGTCATTCTGACCAATCTCGGTATTGCTGATATCGTTTGTAGGCTTGTCATTCTGACTATTCTCGGTATTGCTGATATTGTTTGTTGGATTGTCATTCTGACCAATCTCGGTATTGCTGATATCGTTTGTAGGCTTGTCATTCTGACTATTCTCGATATGGTTGATATCACTTGCCTGATTGTTAACCTGGTCGTTTTCTTGACCTTCATCCACGTTCTGATCAGCTTGGTTATTTGATTGTTTGACGTCCTTCTTAACGTGGTTCTTCTGATGCTTTTTGTAATGTTTATGCTGACTGTGATGCGTAGCGGAAGTGTAACTTTTCTCGGAAGCCGCATAGGCTTGTCCGCCCATTAGAAGAGAAGTACCCATTAGCAGGGCTACTACCGTGCCAGTTTTACCTTTCCAGTTTCGCTTTGTCATGTTGTTCCTCCTTCTTATGTGTGGTCTAGTTGTGTGTGTACCTCATCCACGTTTTTTATCGTATAGAAGAAAACTAAGAGTCCCAGTAGAATTTCATGAGAGTTTCATGAGAAGACTGTTGGTAAGATATTCTGACGGAGATGATTCACATGTCGCTACAGGCTAGCAAAGGCTACTTGTTACTAGTCGAAGATGAGAGGAACTTGGCAAGATACTTACAGCTGGAGCTAGAGAACGAAGGGTTTTCTATGGATGTGGAGTATGATGGGCCGTCGGGACTAGAAAAAGCCCTAGCGAATGAATATGACCTAATCCTCTTGGATGTCATGCTGCCCGAATTATCGGGGATAGAGTTATGCCGACGGCTCCGGGAAGTCAAGGATGTGCCCATTATTATGATCACCGCTCGTGGCGAGGTTCCTGACATTGTTACGGGATTAGATAGTGGTGCTAACGATTATCTCGCAAAGCCCTTTGCTATCGAAGAGCTGTTTGCCCGTATCAGGGTATTATTGAGACATCGGGAATCAAAAGCGAATCAAGAGATTCTGGTTGGCAATTTGCGCATCCAGCCAAACGCTCGGCGCGTGTTCCTCGCAGAAGAGGAAATCATGTTAACACCACGCGAATTTGATTTGCTTGATTACCTGGTGCAGCACAAGGAGCAGGCCCTTTCACGGGAACAAATCTTAACCTCCGTTTGGGGATTTGACTTTATGGGGAACACAAACATAGTGGACGTGTATATTCGGTATTTGCGCAATAAAATTGAAAGCGATGCATCGATCAAACTGATTCATACCGTTCGGGGAATTGGATATACGCTACGAGAATAAAAAATCTGATAGTTAGGTGATCGCAGTGCTCAAACATCGCAGACACTCGCTCAAGTGGAGACTCACGTTGTTATTTAGCGCCGCTATGCTGATATTGCTTCTCTTTTTGTCCATTTTTATATTTTTTAGCACTTCCAATCTGGTTTACCAACATGAGCAGAAATTACTAAATCAAAAAGCCACTGCAATCGCATCCGATTTAAAAACGGAAATAAACGAGGAAGCATCACTCAGGGTTACTTATTTGACTCGTTTATTGACCAATTACGCTGATATCAATCAATCCATTATCCTTATCGATCAAAATGGTAAGCAGCTCGCTTCCATACAAGGGGCCAATTGGAATAAAGAACCCCAAGATTTTTATGAAAGAACTCTGATTGCCAAAGAACCCGTTCAGTTACCTTTCTCGTCCGAGCTTTTGTTTGTACAAATTACCACAACGACTGAAGCGCTTGAGTGGTATTTTTCTATTTTGCTTACGATCATTCTTCTCTCTTCCTTTTTTACGCTGCTCCTATCAGGGATTGGTGGTTATCTGTTAAGCAAGTGGGGACTGAAGCCTCTCGATCAACTGATCCAACAAATCCATACCATTTTCCCGAAGCAATTAACACAGAGAATTCATCATCAACATGTGGAGACCGAGATCTATGAGTTAATCAACGCTTTTAATCTGTTGTTGGATCGCATGGAAGAAGCTTTAGTATCCCAGCAGCGGTTCGTGACAGATGCCTCCCACGAGTTGCGTACCCCGCTGTCTATCATCGAAGGATATGTGAGTCTTCTGCAGAGGTGGGGGAAGAACAAGCCTGAGGTAAGAGAAGAAGCGCTTGTTGCTTTAAGGCAGGAGTGTAAACGACTTTTTAAACTAATTGATGACCTGCTGTCTCTTGCCAAATTGCAGGACGCCTCGTATCTTGGTTCAGTGAAAGTAGTGCAGCCACTAACGCCACTCCTTCTCGAAGTAAAACAAGCCTGGCTCCCGATCTTTCCTGATCAAATTAAGCTGTCTTTTGAGTGGGAAGAATCCCTTTCCTTGTTCATGGATCGAGAGCGCATTCGGCAGCTATTAGACATATTATTGGACAATGCACGTAAATACACAGATGAAGGGCAAGTAAGGGTCCGTGCCTACCGCGATGGAGAATGGGTTCACATTCATGTAGAGGATACAGGGATTGGTATCTCAGAAAAGGAGATTCCCCATCTATTCAAACGATTTTATCGAGTAGACAAATCGCGTACTCGAAAAAGGGGAGGAAATGGAATCGGTTTAGCGATTGCACAAGCGATTGTTGAAGACCACGACGGAAGCATCACAATCATTCCTTCTTCGCAACAAGGCTTGTGTGTCAAAGTCTTGTTGAAAAAGAGCGATGAGGACCAAACAGATTTATAGAATATGCCTCTTCTAGAGTATATTCTTCTGGTTTGTAGTGCAAAAATTCAGCCAATGATAATAGAATAAAAAGGAATGGACAACAAGTCTGGAATCGCATGTAAAACCTTTACCCAAATCATTGTTTCATGAGGAGGTTTCACGATGCATATCCATCAATTGTTTGACCTGAAAGGAAAGGTAGCGTTGGTTACGGGCGGGGGAAGAGGGCTAGGCGAGCAGATCGCAAAAGCATTGGCCGAAGCAGGTGCCGATGTCGTCGTCTGTTCACGCAAGCTGGATAACTGCCAACAGATCGCCACGGAGCTAGAGGAAATGGGAGTCAGGAGCTTGGCACTGGAATGTGATGTGACCAAGCAGGAAGACATCAACAGGACGGTGGCGGAAGTGATCGAACAGTTTGGTGCCATCGACATCCTAGTGAACAATAGTGGAGCAACTTGGGGGGCACCGGTCGTCGATATGCCATTGGAAGCCTGGAATAAAGTGATGGATGTCAACGTAACAGGGACGTTTCTCATGAGTCAGGCTGCAGGAAGACATATGATTGAAAGAGGCTACGGAAAAATCATCAACATCGCTTCTTCAGCTGGGCTTCGCGCAGATCCACCAGAGGGCTTGAATGCCATTGGGTACAGTACGAGCAAAGCAGCAGTCATTCACTTCACCAAGGATCTGGCACGAAAATGGGCGCGGCACGGGATCTATGTCAATGCAATCGCACCCGGATTTTTTGCTACCAAAATGACGAAGGCCTTGCTCGAAAAACGGGGAGATGCCATTGCAGCTAGAATACCGCTCGGAAAAATCGGTGATGAAACGATGCTAAAAGGCGCAGCCGTCTATCTCAGCTCACCTGCCAGTGATTTTGTGACGGGACAAATATTAAGCGTAGATGGTGGAAGTACGCTTTGAGCAGATGATCTTCCCATTTCCAGCAGGAAAAGATCAAGGAATTGCGGAAAAGGAATAAAAACCAACGAGCGTGGCGGTGAAGTGCACCCCTTATAGTGGACATTGGAAAAAACACGAGTGTTTTAAACCGATGATTCCTATAGGGGGTGTTTTTCGTTATGGCAAAAATGGGGCAAAAGTTTACGAATTATAGTCATGAAATCAAGATGGAAGCAATTCGCTTGTACATGGAGGAAGGATGGTCTAATCGAAAGATAATGGAACATCTAGGGATCCCAGACAGAGGCCGAGTCACTACATGGACAAAGAAGTTCAAGCAGTTGGGTGAATTCGGCTTATTGGATCAGAGAGGTCGA
>NZ_LJJB01000007.1:2156165-2194423 GCF_001420695.1 Brevibacillus choshinensis
AACGATTATCTCTGAAATTGGTGAGATAGAGCGGTTTAATCACCCTAAAAAACTTGTTGCCTTTGCCGGAATCGATCCCAGCGTGCATTCTTCTGGCAAGTTCACTGCAACAATTAATCGAATCACGAAAAGAGGTTCCAGCAGGCTGCGACATGCCTTATATATGGCTGTCCTATGCGGTATCAGGAGTTCACGCAATAAGAAACTAAAAGAGTTTTATGACAGAAAACGCGATGAAGGAAAGCCATTTAAAGTCACGGTCGTTGCTTGTGCGAACAAACTGATCCACTGGATTTTTACCCTCTTAAAGCGTAAAGAAACTTTCCTTGATCTTGCTTAATACCAATAAGCAACAATAGAGATAAATCCTTCCATCATTGCGACGGATGGTTATTTGCCATGCTCAATTTCAGTATAACAATTAAACATAAACACGTTTAATGAAAAATGTTGACATCCTATTAGCTGGTTTAGTTTAACAAAGGCTGCCGAATTATCACCGGCAGCCCATTTTTGTGTTTGTTCAGCTATCGAACCCGTTAGTTTAATCACAACTAGCATATAGTGTTATGCCCTATCCTCCCGATATGCCTGCCTTACCCGCTGGATCTGGGCAAGGTGGTCACGGGTATGCTGGACGCGCAATTCCAACAGCTCTTTGAACGTGTACCGCACTCCATCGGGATATTGTCCGACCCGCTCAACTATCATAAGTCATTACATGACTATTGTTCAGCCCATTGATGGTATAATGTCTTCCTTGGCTATAGATTCAGCTCAGACCGTTCGGATATCTCTTCCAAATATTTTGCTCTTGCTCCATTCAGCAACTGCATCAATACCATAATATCTTCCTCTGTTGTATCGTAGTTCGTAATACAAGCCCGCAGCACTGGAGCCTTGTTTATTTCGTATATTGAAATCCATGCCTGCCCTGAACGTAATATCTCTTGACATATAAATGATGCGAAATTCGATTGGATATTTGATTGAATATTGGAATCCGTAAAGCATACGACAGGCAATACGGTATCATTGACAACCTTCCAGTTAGAGCATGCAAGCTCCCGGCGCAACCGATTGCCCATCTCTGTTTGGTGCTGCACTACGCTGCGATAGCCTTCCCAACCAGCCGTCACAAGCGATAAATATACTTTCAAACCGATAAACCTTCGCGACCATTGAATTGAATGAGTGAACGGATCAATAACATCCAGATCAGCCCCTTCTTTCGGCATATAATCTGCCGTGATGCTGAATGTTTTATGTAAGATGTCCTTATGCCGTGTGATATAAATTCCCGCTCCCATAGGAACAGACATCCACTTATGCGCGTCGAAGGTAATGGAGTCAGCTCGGTCAATACCACGAAGTAGATCCCGCAGTTCTGGTGCGAACACGGAGGCTCCACCGTACGCAGCATCCACATGCAGCCACAGTTGCTCACGTTCAGCCAGATTTGCCATTTTGTTTATGGGATCAATTGCTCCGGCGCCGGTCGTTCCACCCGTCGCAATGATGAGAAAAGGAGTGTATCCAGCAGCGCGATCCACTTGAATTTGATGATGAAGCGCATGAACATCTATATGCATTTCAGAGCCCGTCGTAATAATACGAAGGGAATCTGTACCCAGTCCGCAGGAACGCGCTGCCTTTACCAGGGAATGGTGGCTCTCAGCAGAGGCATACATGACGGGATGCGTGGGGAGCGACCTCAGCCCCTCTTTGGCATAAGATGGAAAACGATGAACTAGTGCGGTCAGTACGGCCGTCAGATTTGCTTCCGCTCCCCCCGTTGTAAATGTTCCATCTGCTGCCTCTGCTGAATAACCGAATTTTGAAGCTATCTCTTTCAATACATAGTTCTCCATTTCGACCGCTACAGGCGCATGGCTCCAGGCTGCAAGCTGCGGATTGAATGCTGCAGTAATCGTGTCCGCCATAATTCCCATGAAGTTGGGCCGCGGATTATACAGGCCGAAATATCGCGGGTGTGGCGTATGCACCTGGTATTGCCTTAATCCCTCCAGGATATGATAAATCGCCTCGCGCGCGCTGACGGGATGCTCAAAAGATAATCTACGTACGTGTTCTGCAACAGCATCCACGCTGAGTTCAG
Source organism: Brevibacillus choshinensis (assembly GCF_001420695.1). Classification (NCBI taxonomy): domain Bacteria; kingdom Bacillati; phylum Bacillota; class Bacilli; order Caryophanales; family Paenibacillaceae; genus Brevibacillus; species Brevibacillus choshinensis. Next base: position 2,158,285 of record NZ_LJJB01000007.1, read on the forward strand.
GTGAGACACGAACCCCGCGTATGTGCGTCATATAGTCATTGATTTGTTCCAACAGATAGGTTCCAATGTCCATACGTTCATCCATATCAAGATTAAGAATTGAATTATGCTTGATCATGTGGAAAATGCATCCCCCTTCTTCTTGTGAAATTCCATTGCTGATTCAGAGTATACACTCGCAGAACTCGTGTGTACGCATTTTCGAATGGAACCGCAATATTTCGAAACAATCTCTTTCCACTCGGGGGGCTTGGGCGGCGCACGCCAGTGACGGCAGCCGAAATGAATAATCCACCATTAAATTTGAAAAGTGAGCAAGTGTCTATAAAACTTTGTTATCTCTGCACACCACTTAACTGTCCCAAACGACGTTCCCCTTTTTCCTCAATGATAGCAGGGATTTTCTGCCCAGGAGCAGCGTTGAATAAAGCCCTCCACTCGAAGGGGATCTCATTCACTCCAAGCGTCGAATCAGAAGTTCTGGTTCAAATACAATCGTAAATCGTCCGCACATCTTCATTCACCTCTTATCACCTTCTCATACTATTGATGACGTGATAAACCAGATTAGTGTTGGGGGAACATTCTCATTTCAGAAAAAAAGCTCGCCCACTGGCAAGCCTTATCCTACGTAATTCAAGACGAAATCTACGAACATTGGGGATCGCAACATGCCGCTCCTGGTCCAATTCCGAAACTTCACAGTTGCTTTCCATCGCGGATCCAAGTACATAAAATCCTTATATTGTTCAGTGACTGGATCTTTGGTTATTCAATACCAGTGATATAAACAACTTTCCAATATACAACATGGATTCCTCTTCTACATCAAACTTGGGATGATGATGTTCGTACTCTTTTCCTCCGCCGACGTGAAAGAATGCCCCCGGTACTGCTTTCGTGTAGTAGCCGAAGTCTTCTCCCACCATTAATGGCGGGAATCTCATGACCTTATCCTCACCAAAAAGGGTTCGGGCCACTTCTTTAATTTTTTTTACTTCCTCTGGATGATTCCATGCAGTCGGATACCCTCTGTCGAATGTGCACTTTGCCCGAGCGCCCTCTGCTTCACAAATTCCCTCGGCAATTTGGCTGACCATTTTTTCCATCCCGGTGATTGTTTCCTCTCCAAAAGCTCGCACGGCTCCCTTGATGATTGCCTTATCCGGAATCGTGCTTGTGGATTCTCCACTATGAAATGACCCCACCGTAACTACCGCTGGCACAAGCCGGGGTAGAACGTCCCTGCCCGTGGGGCATTGACCCCGTCCGCTAAACTGTTCGCCCCCTACTTGTAGAAAACCCTCTTCATGCTCCCAATGAAAATGGCCAACCATAGAGCGCTGGTTGACCTGATAACTAAGAAGTATCCGCAGAAGGTGGGGTTAATCAATACGAAAGTTGCCGGATGAATTTCCATCCAATGCAGGCTAGTGCAATGTCCGAAGTTGCCTACGGATCAAATCGTAAACATCGTCCCCTTCTGGGAATACGTCCGTCATCGCATAGAACAAGTGGATCATTCCCGAATATCGCTTTAATGTAACATTGACGCCGTTCTCGATCATTTTATACGCATAGCGTTCGCCCTCGTCGCGAAGGGGATCGTACTCGGCGGAGACGACCAGGGCAGGCGCAAGACCTATGGTTTCTCCGAAGAGCGGCGAGGCGAGGGGGGCCTTCCGGTTCCATTCACCCAAATAATGGCCGGCGCAGTAGTCCAGAAGCGCTTTGGTCAAGAAATAGCCGGTACCGTACGTCTCTTTCGCTTCATATTCACTGAACCAGTCGGTCAGAGGGCACAGCAGGATTTGGTAGGCGATGTTCGGAACTCCATTTTTGCCGGTCCTCTGTGCCACGATGGCGGCGAGATTGGCCCCGACGCTTTCACCCGACACGATGATGCGCATCGGATCCAGATCGAGCGACTCAGCATGCTTGCCAAGCCATGCCGCCGCAAACAGAGCTTCTTCGACTGGAACCGGGAAAGGATTCTCCGGCGAAAGCCGGTAATCTACGGATAAGACAGCGCAGTCGCTTACCGCTGCAAGCTTGCTGCACATCGGATCATACTGTTCCATCGTGGTAAAGACGAAGCCTCCACCGTGGAAAAAAAGAATGACGGGGAGCGAGCTTTCATTTGATGGCCGGTAGAGTCGCGCAGCAAGAGGTCCGTGCGGTCCGTTCAACGCCAATGTTTCCGTACTCGCAAGATCATACGTTTCCGAAATGGCGGTAGCGATGACTGCTTTTCTGATTTCCTCGGGTGTCAACCTATGCAACGGAGGAAATTTCGCAGCTTCATCCAGAAAGGCTTTAGTGTGCTCAGGTATCGTCATAAGTGTCAGCTTCCTTTCTTCTTTTTCAATATCCTTTGAATGAGTTTCGAGCTTCGAACCTCTTCCTATTTTCAGAACGCTATCTCTTGATCCGGTTCAAGATAATCCACTCCGCAATGACGAGATTTGTAGCAAGACCAATCCAGATGTTGATCTGAAGAACCTGCTTCATTACGGTTGCAACGCCACCTGCCGATTGACCTCCGTGCCCTGCCAAATAGATCAGGATGCAAAAAGGAGTAAGAAGGCGCGCGCTGGCAGCGACTAGCGTCAATGAGTAATTTCGGACCATCCACATCCGATGTTCCCCATACTCTCCAAGCCTCGCTTTTCGGTAACCTTTCCAGGCAGTAAATAGCCATAGAAGACCCAAAGTCAGAAAGGCCATCTGTCTAATATAGCTCGTCGCAAACATCCCAACCGTAAGTCCGGTTACTCCGCCGACCGCAACAAGCCCCAAATATATCCGTCCTACCACCCGGTGGACATCCGTTCGCCGCTTTCTAGTCCCGGGCAGAAACTGTATCCAGCCGATGAGAAGAGCTAGGAATGAGCACCATATATGCACTAGAAGGAGTGCATAATGCGGCGGAAAAGAAGGATTTGGCTCTACCCGGCTGAGGCTGGGATCAAAATAAAGATAAGGGGCGACGGCAAAACCGGCTGCTCCCGTAGCAAGCACGACGATTACGCTCCAAATGATCCGGACTTTGCGCGTTTCTTTCATCCTCCGTGTTCCTCCCGACGACCTACTGCAAGAGCAACCGGGATGAACGTCCATGGAAATGTATGCGCGATTGAAGCGGATAGAGACTGAACCATGTTATGCAGCACCTCCGGCGGCAACAGCTCTCGCAGGCTGAGCAAGAAAAGGTCGGTCAGAAAAAACACGCTTGCCCCGAGCAGGATTCTCCGGTAGCTGAATCTTTTTAGCAGAAAGCCATCCTGTCGGTTTGTGCCCACGGAACCAATCGGCTCCTGCGCTCTCTTTTCCGAGACTACAAGAAGCGCCAGCATGATGAGGAACGCCTTGAACAAAACGATGATGACAGAAGTATTCCAGGCCATATTTACTGCTGCCGATCCTGCTTTTTTCTGCGATCATCATGGCCAAAACCTCCTTTCTTAGTCTGATATCTCAACGACTGCCTGGTAAGTGGACCTGTCCGCTATCGATTGGATCATGAAATTCGCCAAGTCGGCACGTGATATTCCCTTGGCACGAAGCAAAGGCTTGTTAACAGCGGTGCGGTAAGCTTCCGTTCGTGGCCCGTTCGTCAGCCGCGGAGGACGAACGACGGTCCAAGTTATCCCGGAGGAAGCCCGGACAGCCGCTTCCATTCGCACCATATCCTCATATGCGTGTTTATACATCCGCTGAATGACGAACCGGATGACCAGCCGCTGCAGCAGTGGCGAATCAGCGGGGTCATCCAGCCCCGCAGATGAGAGGCAGACGAGGCGGGGCACACCTGTCTCCTGCATCACTTCCATGAGATTTGCCGTTCCTGCCGAATAAACCGTTGTCGGATTCCGGTGGGATACGCCAAGTGCGGACAGCACCGCATCCATCCCACTCATCGCTTGTCTGAAAGTGGCGGGCATGAGAACGTCGCCCTTGACCACTTTCAGCTTATCGTGGCGAAGCTCAAACGTCTCTGGCCTACGAACGACAACGGCGACCTCGTGCCCTTCCTCCAAAGCTTGAACGACAACCTGTCGTCCGGTGCCGCCGGTCCCGCCGAACACGATGAGCTTCATACCGTACCCCCTCCGGCGAGTACTTCAACCAGTTGTGTTACGATCGCTTTATGGCCTTCTAGAGTAGGATGAACACCATCGGGACCGAGCAACAGTGAAGCGACAGGCACCGCAAATCCTGCCTGGGTATCTACAACTTTATCCGGAAGGTCGCGGATGATATCGCCCACACGCGTAATATCCTCATTGCGCCAAGCAAGCTGGCCGAACTGAAAGTACGGATAAGCCGCAGCACGCTCTTCATCGAAGGTCGGCGGAGTCAGCCACACCCAGCTGGTTTTCGTCAGGGAAGCGGCAATATGCCGAATCGCTGCCAAGTTTTTGACCGTTTCTTCAGCGCTGACCTGCGTTTTGGATGGCTCCGGACCAATCCTCAACACGTCGTTGCTGCCAATCATACATAAGATCCAATCCGGCTTCTGAGAGACAAAGTCGCTCATCCTTCTCAATACTTGTGCAGTCGTATAACCCGAAATCCCTTCGTTAATAAACCGGATTGCTTCCTTTGGCCTCCTCAGTCCGACAAGGTGGCGGAGCAACTCAAACCATGAAAGCAGATCGTCCGTTGTGCTTTCACCAATCGCGATCACCGTCTGCCCCGTTTGGATCGGCAGGCGATCCACCATACCAGCAAGGGCCGAATCTTCCAGCATCTGCAAAGCCACATTCTGCGCCTGCTGCGACAGTTGAAACTGAATAGACCTGTACGTGCCCACATCCATGCCATATATGGACGCGAGAGTTTGTTCATCCATATTGCGCGCGAATGGCAGAAGCTTCTGTGGATGCTGAGATTGAACCAGCTTCACCCACTGCGTGTATACATTCATTTCCATTATGGCTCATCTCCTTATCGTCATCTCATGTACATGCCGCCGTTCAGTTCCAGTGTTTCGCCCGTTATGAACCCGGAGAGACTGGAGGTGAGGAACAGCACTGCGTTCGCCACATCCTCCGGCATCCCCTCACGCCCAAGTGGAATACCGGAGATGATCGATTTGCGGACCTCTTCATTTTTGAACCGATCGTTAGAAGTATTGGCGATGACACCAGGAGTGATGGCGTTGACGCGAATGCCTTTGCAGGCGAAATCCTTCGCCGCATTTTTTGTAAAAGTCAACATGGCGCCCTTGGCTGCGGCATACACCGCCACCCCAGACCCGCCGCCGTTATGGGCAGCAAGCGAAGCGATGTTCACAATGCTGCCTACTCCCTTTTCTAGCATAAAAGGCAGAACTGCTTTGCTTAGAAACACGCACGATTTGAAATTGATATCCATCATCTGCGTGTAATATTCTTCCGTGATTTCCATAATGGATGCCCTGTGGCTCATTTGCCCCGCATTATTGATCAAAACGTCGACGGATACGCCGAATGTGGCGTGAACTTCCTTCACAAGCAAGTCAATTTGGCGAACCTCCGAAAGGTCTGCATGAAAAGCAGCCGCTTGTCCTCCTGCTTCCCGGATGCGACGTACCGTTTCCTCCGCTCGTTCTTTATTGCGCAGGTAATGGACCGCGATATTCGCGCCGCAGGACGCCAGTTTTTCCGCAACTGCACCGCCGATCCCGCCGCTTCCTCCCGTTACTAACGCCAATTGTCCTGTTAACAGTTGATTCATCATGCTACCTCCTCGGTTTTCGGGTTGATCTGTCCAGGTAGGACGAACATTCATGTCACGCTTTTCTCACGGCTGCAATCGAGCCCCAGAACAGCAGCATGGCAATGAGCGGATGAAGTGCTGCGATCACGAAGACGGATGAAAACACCTGAACCGTAAGAAACTGTATGACCACGAGCAGGAATAGTGCCAGGCTGAGGAAACGGTCACGTCCCTTTATTCCTCCGATGAAAGCGAGAAGGAACATGGCCAGAGGCACCATAGCGAAAATTTTTACGAACAAAGAGTGCGTCAGCCACTTGGAAGGATCCCCGAAAGTCGCCATTCCCGCCAAAAAAACTTGAATGACAATGCAGCCTAAGAAGGCCCATGCCAGAATCCTGTACACGATACGGCCTATGTTCATGCTATCAACCGCCTTTCCCGTAATTGTTTGAATCGACATGACTTATCGTAACCGGTGAATCTCACGAAAGATTGTTTGAAAAAGTCACAAAACAATCACTCTTCCGTTACAATTCAATCAAAATGAGCCGAACCCAAGAACATGTATGTTACAATATTTTCAAATTCTTAGTTATTTCCGGGAGAGGTGAGCGGCTTGAGCCTGAAGGGAAAACGCACGGTACTCATTGTGGATGACGATAAAGAGATTGTGGAATTAATGCGGGATTACCTCGAGGACGAACGGTTCGACACTGTCCTTGCATTCAATGCCGCAGAGGCGCTCGAAGCACTGGACCGTGAGCCGATTGACTGCATGCTGCTAGATGTCATGATGCCGGGGCAAAACGGCCTGGAACTGTGCCGGCACATCCGCAAGACGTGCGATCTCCCTATCCTGTTCCTCAGTGCGCGCGGAGAGGATATGGACAAAATACGCGGTCTAAGCTTGGGCGGGGACGATTACATCGTCAAGTCAGCCACCCCCGAAGAAGTAGTAGCGCGCATAAAAGCCGTACTCAGGCGCTATGACAAAAGCGAAAAAGTGACGAAATCGGAATGGAGGTTCGGTAGGCTTGTGCTGGACGTAAAAGCGCATGAGGCCGTACTGGACGGACGATCGCTGCCGCTCACGAAGAAGGAATTCAACATTTTGTGCCTGTTCGCCGAGTACCCGCGCCAAGTATTCACATACGATCAACTGCTGCAACGTTTTTGGGACGGCATCGGCGACAAGCATACGGTAACCGTGCACATTGGGAGAATCCGCGAAAAAATCGAAGAGGACCCGCGAAAGCCGAAAATTATCACAAATGTATGGGGCATCGGCTACCGGTTCGAAGGGGTGCGGGCATGAGGCCACAGCTTCGCATCCGCCAGTGGATGATGATCGGCATGCTCATTGTCCTTCTTCTTCCGCGGTTATTATTTGAAATATCCGACATGATCGATCATTACTTCTTTGAAAGCTCTCGCTATGAAAGGCAGCAAATCGGCTTAACTGCTGCCATCCGCACCGTGAGCGTTACGAGTGCGGCACGATGGGGGGAGCCGGCATGGCAGGCTTCGCTGCAAAGCATTGCCAATCGTGCTGATCTAGGAATCATCCTGCTGGATAGCGCTAGACGCGAAATTTTTCATTCTGTACCTACCGATACGACAAGAACCGCTGCACGGCAAATCAGTGTCGTCGAACAAGGTGAGGTACGAGGTGAAGCGCTCTTCTTCGTCCCGAAGAGGAGAAGTGAGATTGCTACAGTGTGCTCAATCCTTGCGGCAGTGGGCGCCATACTATTCATCGGCTGGAAAATGGGCCGAGTCGTCGTTAAACCACTAGAAGCCATGAGTGCGGCAGCGAGGCGGATTGCTGACGGCAACCTGGATTTTCACCTGCCCGAATCGAGCGTGCTTGAGGTAGCGACAGTTCGCTCCGCTTTCCATGCTATGGGCAGCAGCTTGCGCGAATCGATTCTACGTCAGTCCGAGTTGGAGGAAGAGCGCCGCTTTTTCATCGACGCGATCGCCCATGATTTGAGGACGCCATTGTTTACCCTTCGTGGATATTTGGCACGGCTGGAAAAGGGGATGGCCAACAATCCGGACAAGGCAGGTCGATATATTTCGATTTGCAGTAAAAAAGCAGAGCAGCTCGAAAGGCTCGTTTCCGATCTGTTTTCTTACACAAAGCTCGAATCGATCGAGCAAACGCTGCGGCCGGAATCGGTGGAACCTGGCCGTCTCTTCGCAGAGCTTGCCGAAGAATTCCGACCCGTAGCCATGGAAAAAAGCATTGAGCTACGCTATGAAGAAGGAAAGTGTAAAGAAGAGGTCAGTATAATAGGAGATTCGTATTTGTTACGGCGAGCGGTAGGCAATCTAATAGACAATGCCATCAGGCATACTCCGCTTGGCGGGAATATTACATTCGGTTGGCGAAAGGAAGACGATCGCATTGTCTTCATGATTGAAGACACCGGGACTGGTATTGTTGAACAAGATTTAAAGCTTATATTTGAGCCGTTCTATCGTGGGGACAAGTCGAGGAATCCTGCGTACGGTGGTGTCGGTCTTGGACTTACGATTGCGCGGCGAATTGTCCGGGCGCACAAAGGCGAACTTATCGTCCAAAACCGCTGCCTGTCCGGTGGTGCTATTTTTACAGGGTGGGTACCTTTGCGTTAGCAGAGGATAGAGAGATTAACCTCGAGAAGTTGAAGAATATAACGTAAGAGGGAGCCTAGCGACAACACGACTCCCCAGAAAGTCAGATCGCTTTCATCGATCCCGCTATATTGCGCCACCATAAAAAAAGCTCAGGTAAATGTACGATCCCCTGAGCGTTTTTCACGTTTTTAACCTTGCCCAACAATCTTCTTCAAACGTCCCGCAAGCGGAATGACGATGATACCAGCTACTAAGACCTGAAGAACGTTGCCAGGGATGGAGCCAAATACTTTATTTCCTCAGTCTACAACTTTATTTTCTGAGTCTAACACTTTATTTTTCGATTCTAATACATTATTTTCAGTGAACATTTTGGAATAGATTTTCGCCCATACGTTTGAGCAATTTAACATATGAGCTTGTGTTAAATACGTTCGTTTGCCCATAATCCTGCCCAATAACATAACGAGGCTGCCGGATCTTATCCAGCAGCCTCTGATGTTTTGCTAAGCTATCGAACCCGTTAGTTCAACGGGCGTATAACCTATATTCTTCGATTTACAAATTAGGAATGGTATTTCTCTACTATTCATTTGCGATGTTTTCTCTAAGAAATATTTCAATATTTTTTTGATACTGCTCTAGCCCAGGAAAGATTCCCTCTAGTGCCAACTCATAATCCCCTGTCAAACCATAGAGATAGCTATGCCACTCATGATCATGCCCAACATAATTGGAGAGACGATAAAGATAATTGCAAACATCTTCCATGGTTAATACTCCAGAGAAGTAACTCTCTGCTATGATTCCAACCACATGACGTAAAGCATTTTCTTCATCAGTTTCATAACTCATACCTAAAAGAATGTTTGGTATATCTTCTGCTCTTCTCACCATGGAGAGATCAAATAATTGCTGGGGAATCTCAGTCAAATCAAGTTTAACAATCATTGAGTCAGCCCAAGCTACCACTTGTTCTTTTTGAAAGAAGTGAATGCAATATCCAATGTAATAAACTTTGACTTCTTCATGTGATAGCATATTACCACCCTTTTATTTAAAGCAAAGTACATTTATAAGTGTTAGTTTACTTAGCTTTCAAAAGCTTAATAGGTCATTATACAACATCTTAATTTTACCAAGCTAGGCTAATTTGCCCGTTACCGATTGATCACCGGCAGCTTCTCTTTGTATTTATTGCTCTATCGAACCCGGTAGCTCAATAAAGCTCAGACTTTTTTACCACATGCCATAACAAAGGTCATCATCGCATACGCTTCATGGGAATTGTTAATGTTCTCATGTGCTTGTTTTAACTCATTGTACTCTTGTTCGTTGATAACGCCATTTCTCAGAAAAGGTACAAAACGATTAATATCAAACTGCCGTTTAAAACCTTCAATCCCATGAAGATCACTATGTTGTATAACAACATCCATATCTACATCGGAAAAACCTGCTCTTGTTAAGAGTCTTGGCAGACTCCTTCCGATTATTCGATTGCCCCCTTTAGTAGCTTGTAGCTCCGCCACTTTCCTTAACACAGAAGGTAGCGACGGAATATCTGGATTAACCGCCCCAAAGATTCCGTCATCAATATCGATGATGACAAGCTTCCCTCCGGGTTTTAGTATTCGATAAATCTCACGTACCGCCTCTTGCGGATCATTCAAATGAAGAAAGAGTAACCTCGCTATAGCAAAATCATAAGAGTCATCAGGTAGTCCGGTACCATAGACAGATGATTGAACAAACTGCACTCGTGAAGAGGGGACGTGTTCTAGCAGGTTTCTGGCTTTATCCAATAATGTCGCATCGATTTCCAGAGCAATTATTTGACTGTCGGGTAGGTTATTAATGAGTTGCTCTGTCACGAAACCAGGTCCACTTCCAAGTTCTAAGACTTTCATCCCGTTTTGCAATCCATACCATGATAGGTTGCGAAACTCTTTATCCCATCCCATCAGAGCTTGCACTTTTAATCGCTCTAACTCGGCTTGAAAACCCAAAGTCGCATGTCGAATATTATAGGTAGACTTACGTTCTTCCATTAAGACACCTCCACAGTTAACAAAATATTCAATACTTTTACCGCGTTATCCTGCCCGTTAGTTGAGAAAACGGCAGCCATTTACGCAGGCTGCCGTTCTTCGTGTTTATTAAGCTATTGAACCCGTTAGCAGAAGATTTACTCCCATTAGTTTAGCTTTGCTTCAATATCTTTTCGAGCTAAGTCAATTGCTACTGCAATTTTAATTTGTTTAATCTTACTTAGACCTCTCTTGTATTCTGAAAGGGGCAATATTTCAACAATAGGCTCAACGGATTGGTCAACTCGATTAATCTCGATAATTGCAACCGTATCGATATTTACGAGGTAGGTTAAGATATCCTCCCCCTGTTCGGGTATCCAGTTGAGAACATACGCTGTTACCATAGAGGGGAGATGTCTTTCTAACGTCTCTAGGAATCTTTTCTCACTCTTTGCAGTGAACAATGCTTCATGAGAATTTATCAACTCAGACCTTATATCTTGTTCAATCTTGCTGCCAATAAGTCTCATTACGTCACCCCATTAAGCTTCGAGTCCGATTTTGTTTGAGATTAATTATACATCGCATTACGTTAAACTGCCCGTTAGTTGAGAAAACGGCAGCCATTTACGTTGGCTGCCGTTCTTCGTGTGTATTAAGCTCTTGAACCCGTTAGCTTAATAAAATTTGGAGCTCCTCTCTTTACTTAATTTCTCTTTTGGTAAATCCGCTGCCGCAGCTTTCTGATCATAATACCGATCGTCCCAATAATTAGGACCAAGAAGGCCATTCCGACGCCCAGTCAGGCGATCACTAATTCCCAAAAAAGAATTGGCATTCGAATATTGAAATATATAGCTGTTAAAATAATTTAAACGGGGATGGGATATTTTCGAGTTGCCAATCGTGTTGTATATAGGAGGCGAAAAAATGGAAAGCAATTCTTTATTGCGTACGGATAAAGAATTAGCCGAACTATATCAACGGCACGCAGATCTAGTTTACAGGTTGTGCTATATCTATTTGAAAAATCCCGTTGATGCAGAAGACGCTGTTCAATCTGTATTTATAAAACTAATCAAATCTCAAATGGTTTTCAATGACAACGAGCATGAAAAAGCGTGGTTGATGGTAACCACTAGAAATTACTGTAAAGACTCCCTAAAAAATTGGTGGAAAACCCGTCGTGTTGCTTTAGACTCTTTACCGGAAGTTGCTTCTTGGAATGGTAATGAGTCATCGGGGGAGGTGCTTGCAAGAATGCTTTCACTTCCCGAAAAATACAAAACAGTTTTGTATCTTTACTATTTCGAGGAGTACTCGGTAAAAGAAATATCAGAGATGTTAGGACACAAAGAAAGCACGATCCAAACGCAATTATCTAGAGGCCGAAAACTCCTAAAAATTGACTTGGGAGGGAATTATCTTGAGTAACAAAAATATCAATCAGCTTTTTGAAGCTCTTTCACCAAAAAACGAACAAAAAGAAAAAATGTTTCATAACATTTTAGTGCAAAGCCAGAATAAAAATAAAAGGCACAGAGGATTTACTGCCGTGAAACGTTTAAGACCTGCAGTACTGTCTGCCGTACTAATGGTTTGTTTAACTACAACCGCTTTTGCAGCGGTATATATGGGATTAGATGAAACATTTTTAAAATTTCTTAATCCAGTAAATAATGAGCAGGCACAATATTTGTCAAATGGCGCTTATGTAATTGACAAGCAAGTGGAAAACGAGGATGGATCGCTTACCATTAAGCAAGTGATCGGCGACAGTAATCTGAGCTATATCTTAATGGACTTTACTGCCCCGGAAGGCACTGTTTTACATGCAGCACGATACCGTTTTGGGGAAACAATGATTAGTTCAGCTCTGGGGGGTTATAGTATTGGATATAATGTGCTAGACGATGGAAATCCTAATGACAATAAAATTAGTTTGGTTATGAATATCCAGACCAAAAAGTCAATAGCGGGCCAAACGCTTCATTTCGAATTCAAAAATTTACAAGCAGCAGATCCGGGTCCGGGGGGGCTTTTTAATGAAACGGTCGTACCGGGTTCTTGGGAAACAGCTTTTAAGCTGGATTTCAAGGAATATTCCAACCTTTATCAGATCGATCAAAACATTACCATGTTTGGTTATAGCGCAGAATTAAAAACAATCTCCGTCTCGCCAATTTCGATTTCTTTAAAGATTGAAAGCAGCTCATCGCGTGAGATTTTCGAAGCCGCCGGCAGCTTAAAGGAAATTGGTGAAAATGAATATTTGGATAACTTCCCTATCACGATAAACTATAAAGATGGCACCTCAGAAACGACAAAAATTTTTACCGGATCAACTTCGGCGAATCATCTTACTGACCAAATACTTACGATTAAAACTTTTGAAAATGTTATAAATGATAAGGAAATTGCATCTATCGTATTTTTTGATAAAGAATTTCCGATTAAAAACTGAATCTCCACTACTACACTGCTAATGATCTCATGAAAGTAAGCGTCAAATTCTCTCATGCGTACCTAGCTTGGCTAGGTGCGCTGGGGGCTATTTGACGCTTGCCCTGTTCTTCGTCCAGCAGATAAGCCAGCAGGCCTTTTTCTTTCTTCGTCAATCCTACCTCTTGGCACGTCATTTGAGTCTCCACCACACTCATCCCTTCTTCTCACAAGTAATGATGTGTTAAACTGAGTAATTCATTAGTAGAATCTCAGTCGTTTTCGGCTTTTCCTCTCCAGCTGCTACTCGTTTGGAATAAGCCACGCTGTCAAGCTCTACTCGGTTCCATCGTGCGTACAGCTCATCGATCAATGGGTCTGGGTAGTAGGATATCAGCGCTTTACCTTTAATGCTAGAAAGCATGTTGGCCAACTTCTTATGGTCATCGTCGTTGAACCCACCGGCATATCTTCCTTCACGTCCTCGGTAAGGAGATCAATGTAAAAGAACGTTTCTGTATGATCGTATTTTTCGATTATTACCGAATAGTCTTTGCTTTCGATGTTCACTTTGCCTAGACGCTCAGCCAATGGCTCGATCAGCTCGCAAGCGCTCTGGTATGTCCGGGCGGTAGCGTGCTGCACTCCGTGTCGCCATCCTCCTGGCATTCCCTTCACTGCACCGACGATCTCGCTGCGGTTAATGTAGAACCATCGGACGGCCCTTTCGAACGGATCGTCGGGCAAAGGTTGCGTACGCCATTCCTCATACAAAGCCCGTGCGTATGGTATCTACTTCACTGCCTCGTAGAACTTTTTCCGATCAGCCCGTACCTGCATGAAGAAATTGACCGCGTCACCATTCAAATCGTTGTAAACCTCATTCTTTGATGGTTGTTTTTGTGCCAGTACGTGTGCCGCGCCGCCGAATGGTTCAACGTAGGTTTTGTGCGCCTGGAAGTATTCCATGATGGTCTTGGCCATCTTGCTTTTACCTCCGAACCAGATCAATGGCGAACGTACTTGCACGAACTGCTGGATGTCTGGAAGAAACTCGCTCAATGACTCGTCCTCCATTATGGTTTCGTAAGCCTTTTCCGTATTTCCAAGGCTGCGAACCGTCCGTTTTTTAACTTTCCCATCCTCTCGGTAAGACTCCATCAGCCTCCAGTAATAGGAGCCATTCACATTGCTTTTTGCCAGAAACATTTTAGTACCACACCCAACTGTTTTTAGTACCACAATTATAGCGACTTAACAAATCGTGTGTTGTGTAGTGTTGGTTGAATTTTTTTGATATACTACCAATGTTTGTTTAACCTCCAGTTATTAGGTGAAAGGACTGATTTATGCCCAGGTAGGTTGATCGATTCTAATTAGCTTAATTAATTAGGAGGTTGGTTTTTACATGTACCAAATGACATCCGAACGATTATTATTAAGACCGATGCAACTCAATGACGCCCCTGTTTTATTTGGATTTTGGTCTGATCCAATGGTCACCAAACATATGAACGCATCATTAACGGATGTTTCACAGGCTCAACAGATGATTGAAATGTTTCAGGGGCTGTTCGCGGAAAATAAAGCAATTCGTTGGACAATCCTCTTGAAACACTCAAACGAAATTATCGGTTCGTGTGGGTTTAATTATCTTGATTACGAAAATGAACGAGCAGAAATTGGCTATGACCTCGGATATCCCTATTGGGGGAAAGGATATGCCACTGAAGCAATACGAACTTTAATTAACTTTGGCTTTGAGAGCCTTCATCTGAATAGAGTTGAAGCAAAGATTGAGCCTGAGAACCTCAACTCGATAAAAGTTTTAAGAAAATTATGTTTCGTTGAAGAAGGTAAACTCCGACAATACGAAAAATCCAAAGAAGAATTTGTAGATTTGATCATGTTTTCCACCCTACGGACCGAGTGGACGGAAGAGTAACTCCCACGAATTAAATAGTTTGATTTCCATTGTAATTTAGGGAGGCCGCGTCAATTGCTGGCCCCCTTTTTGGTTCCGTTGTACATAATTACCTCAGAGTTAAATCACTTTTTTGGGAACCAACCTTTCCCTCATCCGTAATCATTTTGATTAAGAATTCTCTTGTAGCTGGTATACATGATTTCGCTTTGGTTTTTTATTCTGTGTTTAATTATTCTGATGACCGTAATACTAGCTATAAGAAATCGACACAATAAGATGATTTTTATTTCGATTATTATCTTTGGCCTTATTCTTTCATTACCTTTTCATTTTTTGGTGCAATCCGGAATGACTCGTATTCATAAGGAAGAGATAGCCCGAGTCATTCACTTTATGGGTGGTAATGTAATTCAAGTCAAAAAAGTTGATGATTCGAGAACTCCTTTTGAAAGAGAAACCGGTGCAAGCAATACCGTTTACCAAGTTCTGTACGAAATCAATGGTCTTCAAAAATCAGCATGGTACAGGGGTGTTAATGTAATAAACAATATCCATTCAAAACCGAATAAGGGGTATGAAGAAAAATGGGTATTTGATCAATGATCAAGTACCTTTTTTTTTCGGTTTTACACAATAACTAATAAGTTAAATCAGGGTTTTCATCGTCCACTCAACACCAAGAACTTCCTGATGTATCATCATAAGATCACTCGAAAACTGTCTAAACGCCGCCATTTCTTCAGAAAATTTCTCCGTAATTTCTTGCATACTATACATGACACAGTCTTTTGCCAGGTCGTAATCGTCTCCCAATAAATAAAGCGATCTAAAATCATATTCATCCCATAGTTTCGTTTGTACAATCAATTTTTCAGTACAACGGATGCCTTCTTCTAATGTCAAATTACAGCATTGGTTCTTATATTGGATTATCGAAAGTACTAGTTTGACTAAATACCTGTCATCGTAATTAATCCCGTATCCTATTTGTGTCAATTTATCTATTATACTGTCCGTTTCGGATGATGCCATTAATGAAACCTCAATAATTTCATAAGGGAATGTATCTCTTGATTCAATGACCCTGTCACACCAGTTAATAATATCTTTTTTCCGTAGAACACCACACTCGAGTGCAAGTTGGTATACCCTTGATAGTTGGATCATGTTATTCACCTTTTATCGCTTCCTGCCCAATTTGTTACATACAATTTTAAACTTTATGGTGTGATCGTGGACATTTATCTCCCTACACAATTTGTAAAACACTTCATGTTTTAAACCGATAATCCAATTAACCAGACAAGAAATGTGTGGTTGATTTGGCTTACAAGATTGGTACCGTAATATGGCAAATTTCATTACTTTTGCTTGCGTTATTTTCTTTCACGGAACTAGGCGACCTATTTGGGATAGGCGTAATTTTTGCATGCTTTGCATCGGCAGTAGTAATTACAGTGGTATATCTGTTTTTTCTCTTTGTCGTTTGGCTATTTAATCGAAAAAGTTGATACTTAATACATTGAGCATCATGTTAAACCTTCTGAAACTACAGACACATACACACTAATGATACCAAGAGGGGGGATTTGCATCCGGAAAACAAAACGATTTATTGGATATTTGAGCTATATAATTATTGTTGCATTCATACTAAAAACTCTAATGCAATATGAGCTGGTGCTAGTTGAACGAACGCAGGCGACATATGATTCATTTCCGTCTCTTTTATACAGTACGATTTATCCTATGTTTCTCGGTATGTTGTTCGCCCTACCTAGCTTAGTTGAACAGATTAAGATAGAAGGACGCTGGACCTTTGATTGGGTTAAGGGAATTGCTCTTGGACTACCTGCACTTTTTGGAACCACGATCTTCCTCACCTATTTCTCCCCTATCGGGATATATCTACCTTTCAAAACGTTGCTTATGTTTGGTACAAAGTTTTCTACAATTTGCGGTATTGCATTTGGGTATTTGGCTCTTTCAAGTTTTAGAAAGTCCAAAGTAAATTTTTGAAATTGGTACCCGCCGGGTGCCGATTTCTTTTTTGTGTCCAGTGAAAATAAAGTTTTAGACTGGAGTGCTTGATATAACGCGGTTTATGAGATTGAAAATCGCCAGCCGTCTAAAAATAAGTATTAGACTGGACAAAAAATCAAACAGCGGCAGACTAGGACTTGAAAAATAAAGTCTTAGACTGCCGCTGTTGTTATTGAACTAACGAACCCGTTAGCTCAATGGCAAGGTTGAACGAAAAAAGCGATGGTTCTGTTCCAGCGCTGTGCTCTTTTATTCCGTTAGCAGAATCATAACTTGCGGGAGGCTGTGAAGGCTCTTGCTGCCGTGTACTACTTCTGGTCATGAAGGTGCGTCGACAGATTGTCGAGCGTATCAGACCAGCCGTCGTACATGTACTGATCGCCGGGGTAACCCCAGGTGAAGACGAGCCGTTCGAAAGGAATGACGTCAAGGAACACACCTCCGGTTGGATACTCCTGGCCGGTCTCCTTATTGACCATTGTGTAGCGGTAATTTGAAAGTAATAGACCCACAGAAAGACAGAAACTGGAATCAGTAGCTTTGTGATGGTTTGGAGAATACGGGAATGGAATCAGAATTTTAATTCAGATGCGCTGATCCGAGGCGTGAGATTTGCGAGAATAATAGGGTCAATTCCGTTGGTGACAGGTCGAGATCTCGCTGAATCCAGAAGTGAATGGTCCCCACATAAGCAGAGGCAAGGTAGGAAAATAAATACTGCTGTTTGGCGGGGATTTCACTCAAGTTCTCGGAGTTGTAATAGAAATAAGAACGATGAAACTGTTCACGTATTAATTGGGTCAACCGAAATCCAAAGGACGTGTCTCCGTTTGGCATGAATACCTGAAAGAACCGCTTGTGCTCAACGACATATTCAAAGGGGCGAACATAACCGTAAGGTGGAGGGGCATCAAATGGCTTTTGCCGATCAATGTCGTGACCGAGCTTTTTAATGATTGAATAAAAACCCTCAAGTATTTCGTTCTGAAATTGCTCAGCAAAATCTTGTATATCCTGATAATGCAAATAAAAGGTGCCCCTGTTCAAACCAGTCCTATCCGTCAGCTCTTTTACGGTAATATTGTCCATACCGTTTTCCATCGCCAGATCAAGAAAAACTTCGCGTAGCAGCTGACGAGTCCTGAGAATTCGACGATCCATCCTAGTTGTCATATTTTTTCCTCATTCTATCAAAATTCCACTGACTTACTGATCATTCTTCTAGTTGCTGTTGATTAATGAACATAAGGGCAGTAGATGAACATTGGATACCCTGGTCGATCTATTATAATTTTTTCATCACTGATAATCAACGTAGTGTTCATTATTTCAAAATGACAGGAGAGGGTTAGATGCTTAAAAAAAGCACATCCGCTGCGACTTCAAATGTGAGTGCTGCAGTCCCGGCAAACCGTAAATCATTTATTTACGCCTTAATTGCAATTATTCCTGGAATGATGATGGTTATGCTCGATAGTACAGCGATGAACGTTGCTATTACGAGCCTGACACAGGATTTTCAGGCCTCATTTGAGACATTGCAGTGGGTCATCAACGGTTATATGCTGGCGATGGCCGTTACCGTTCCGCTCTCAGGGTGGTTCTCAGACAGAATCGGCGCAGGTCGGGCATATTTGACGATGGTTTTGTTATTTATCTTTGGTTCACTGTTATGCTCACTGGCACAAAATGCGGGGCATCTTATCGCATTCCGAATCGTTCAGGGACTAGGGGGGGGAATGATCCAGCCGATTGGCATGGCAATGATTTATCGGCTGGCGCCCCAAGACAAAAAGGGGCAGATTATGGGCATGCTTGGGATACCTATGCTGATTGCCCCAGCTACAGGGCCGATTTTATCCGGCTGGTTGCTGGAGTCTATGGGGTGGCAATGGATCTTCCTGATCAATCTTCCCATTGGATCGCTTGCTGTGTGGCTTGGCTTGCGGCATCTGTGCAAACATGATCATCTGCAAAAAACTCACAATAAACAGCAACCGTTCGATCGACTTGGCGCTCTGCTTGCACCAGCAGCCTTTGTGCTTCTTACTTTGAGCATAAATCAGCAAAGTTCCAGTAATTGGGAATATCTAGTGATGGGATTGACGGGAGTTTTATTGCTGATTTGGTTGTGTTTCCATGAACTCCGTCATGAATATCCCATTCTGGAATTAAGGGCTTTTCGTGCCTATCGCTTTCGTAGGGGTATGATTGTTAGTTCGATTCAATATGCAGCCTTAAATGGGTCACTTGTATACATTCCGCTATTTTTGCAAAAATATCGTTCTTTCAGCCCATTCGATGCCGGATTAATTATGAGCATGCTGGCTATTACCTCAGGACTTCTGATGCCAGTAGGTGGAAAAATATATGACCGTTTCGGCATCCGACCATTAGCCTGCTCTGGTCTGGGCACCATTGCTGTGGCTTTGCTGCTACTTTCCTGGATAAGTGACACAACACATCATCTGCAAATTGCTGGCATAGTCGGTTTACTGGGCATAGGGATGGGTTTATGTATGATGTCACTAAACACATATATGTTACAATCAGCCCCAGCTTCTATGATCAGCAGAATCACGCCTTTGACCGCAGCAGGATCTAATCTAATCATCCCGGTGGCAATTGCCTGCTTAAACAACTTTCTGGCAATTCGTACCTTTAGCCTTACTGTAAATGTATATAAAGACAATCCGGTTGCCGCTGAGATGGCTGCCTATTCTGACACTTTTTTGCTCGCAGCATGCATTGCTTTAGGCGGAGCATTTTTCAGTCTGCTGCTGAATCCACCCCAAGCTCCCAGTAAATGAGTCGCGATTTTGACTATTATGAATGTAACATTGTGACTCACTTGAAAAATGAGAAATAAAGCAAAACGTGGAAGGGTGTCAGAAGAAGATCAGGGGTGGAATGAAAAAAAGGGAAAAGAAACAAAAGCGGATATGATTCTTTCAGGCAATGCCATTTTCACTAGTTTAGAGGATGAGCCCATGGGTTACTTACCGATAGTGAAACGTAATTGCAAAGCACATGCAAAAACTCCTAGGCTGCAATCACTGCCTAGGAGTCTATTTTCTTCAGAGAAGCCGCCTTACAGCATCGACTCTCTATCTTTATTTGGACGTTACCGTCACCTTGACTTGAACCGTCTTGCCTGCATACGAGACTATGATGATTGCATTGGTGCGGGCCTTCGCCTCGGACACGACCTGGATCAGGCCGTTATCGTCCACAGTGACCGTTTCCGGATCACTGGATTCGTAGCCGATTCCCTCCGCTTCGGTCACGTCTTCCATACTGCCATCAGCAAGGGTGGCGGTCACTTTCAATTGCCTTTCTTCCCCCTGAGCAAGTTTCAGGGAGTTTTCCTTTACTTTGACGGATTTGATCGAGGCCTCGCCGATCACGTAGGAAGCGGACATTTCGGCGGTAAAGACCACCTTGTCATCCTCGATGGCCAGCTCCTCCGCTTTCCCCTTCCCTGCCGTGACCGGAATCCACGATTTGCCCCGGTACATGTAAGCCTGAAGCTTTTCGCCAGCCTCGGTTGAGACAGGCAACCCGAGTCGGACACCCGCTTTCCCAAAACTGTTCAGTTCCTTGCCGTTTACCCGTACGTACAAGGCATACGTATCACCTGCATGGAGCACATTTTCCACTTTCTCTTCCGCTGGCAAAAGGGAGAGGCCGATCCGCTTTCCGCGATTCCGGTCCAGGAACACTGCGGGCACTTCCACCCAAGCCGTGGATGGGAGGATC
The DNA here is from genome assembly GCF_001420695.1 of Brevibacillus choshinensis. Classification (NCBI taxonomy): domain Bacteria; kingdom Bacillati; phylum Bacillota; class Bacilli; order Caryophanales; family Paenibacillaceae; genus Brevibacillus; species Brevibacillus choshinensis. The sequence goes on from NZ_LJJB01000007.1 coordinate 2,178,817, forward strand.
ATCCGTGCCGCCACATCATATTTCCGCAGAAGCTCGCCGAGTTTCTCGTCCAGGACGACCATCTGATCCGCCTTTTCTTTCTTCTTGCCGAGGGCCCTATTTGCTTCTTTTTCCTCGTCAACCTGGATAAACAGGGTCGGTTCAAAACCGATCCGGTCATTCCGCCCTTCGATTGCCTCCATGAAGCCTGCGAGCAAGTCCATGATCTCTTTGACCTCGTGATCATCCGCTTCGATCTCTGCTCCTCGCTCCACTCGCAGAGTTCCCGCTTTTTCCAGCAGCGCGTCGGCCACAGACCGCAGCCGCTTTGCCAGTTCGTCGGAAATGGACTTTCTGCCGAGAGGCTCCAGCGCGATTTGAGCCAAAGACGTCAATGTTCGGAATCCATGGCGGGCCAGTTCTACATCCTCGTCTCCGCCTGCCTCAAGCGTGGATTCGAACGCTCTCTCGAGGAATTCGCCGGTCAGTTGTGCCAACGTTTGTTCATGGACGGTTCCGCGTTCCGTCTGTTTTGCCACTGCAGCCAGCACAGTGGAGAGGGTATGCTGAACCGTTTCCCACTTCTCTGCCGCTTCCACCTTCGCGGACCCGACCACTTTCTCCAGGCTATCCAGCACCCGTGTCACCTGCTGGATGATCTCTTCTTCCCCTGTGGCTGCCCGGATCAGGTCTGCCGCCTGCTCATTTTGCTCTCGCTGGCTGTCCGGGGTAGGATCGCCGGGCTCCGTCGTTGTTTTGGCCGGCACGCGGACCGTGATGGGACTGGTTGCGGCGACGGATTGGTCGGACTCTCTCTTCACCTCGAAGACAAGCTCCACATCCGTCTGGTTCACAGGCGGCGCAATGGTGCCATCCCGTGCAATTACCTGCGGCTGACTGGATGATTGGATCCGGATGGAAAAGCCTTCTGGAACTTCTGGCAGCGTAAGCTCGGTCGCATCGGCAGTCGGTTGCGAAACGGAGGTGATCTCTGCCGCAATATCCTGTGCTGTCGGTTCCTTTTCTCCGTGATCCGGCACATCGATTTGCACTAGGACAGGATCGTGGTCGCTCACCCGGCCCTCTTTTTCCGTAAAGCCGGCATTGATGTGGACGATGTCGATCTCGGTGTCATCTGCGAGGTGATTGCTGACCAGGATTTGGTCCAGCACCTGAGAATTTCCCTGGTAGACATATGTGAATTGCTTGCCAGTTGGCAGTTCCTCCACCATATTCGTCAAAACACCATCCTTCAGTGACTGGATGGGACGCGAGAAAGGAAAATCATTCAGGTCGCCCAGCACGACCACATTTGCCTTCGGATCGGAGGTGTGGATCTCTTTCACAAATCCGCCTAGCACATCGGCTATTTTCATCCGTTGGGCCTCAGTCACCAGTTCGGGTGGCTGTTGTTTGCCGTACAGCCCACCGTCTCCCCCCTTGGAGTTGAAATGGTTGGCGATGACGATGACCGGTTTACCCTGGAATTCAAATTCGGCTGCCAGCGGCTTGCGGCTGTTGTCGAACGCTTCATTCGTGGGATCGACCCTGCCCGGATTCAAGGACAGGTGGGCGACGCCATCCGTAGTTACAACTTGCACAGCTGTGACGGCATCCCCGGCAGAACCTTCCGCCAGTTCGACTCTTTGCGGATTGTAGAAGAAGCCGACACGGATATTTCCTCCCGGCTGACCGCCGTCCTGATTGTTTTGCGGAGCGATGTCCACGTACCGGTACTCGACCCCGCCTTCTGACTCCACAGCATCGATCAATGCCTGCGCCGACTCCCGCGCGTCGGTCTCCCCTAAGTCAGTCGGTCCGTTGTTGTCCTGCATTTCCACCACACCGATGATGTCCGGCTGTTTCAGGTTGTGGACGACGGTTTCCGCGATCCGCGCCACTTTTGCTGGATCGGTATTGGCGGAAAAGTTCTCGATATTGTAGGAGGCGATGGTCAACTCCTCATCCTTTTGCTCTATTTTCGTTACGGTAGGCTGATAATCGCTGACCGTGACTTCAAATGGCTCGGTATGGTACAGCTTGTAATTCGTAAAGCTGTAATCGATGATGCCCACGAGCGGCGCGGACAGTGTGTCTCCCACTTTGGGCTCGGACGTAATGGGAAGGAGTTTGTCCACAACGGTAATCCGCTCCGGGTGACTGTCATTTGCTTGCAGCAGCACGCCTCCCGCAGGAGTGCGCGGCTGATCGGGATGCGCCTTGTCATCGATGACTACAAATTCCACGCTGGCCGGATTCGTGAACGTCTTGGTCTCTCCCACGACGATCGGATTGTCGATCTGCACCAGCATGCCCTCTACACTCTCCCAGAAGTCGATGCCGTCTTCTTCGGGGTCGAATGCCGCCATGCTGTCGTTGTCAATCACGCCTTCCGGATACGCATAGCCGCCTTCTCCCAAGACCGCAGGCTGGGGAATCGGCTGCTGGTGCCTGACAACCGTGTAAGCGCTGGCGTCGATCTGGGTCTGGGTCAAGTCGGTAGCAGCCCTGCTGGAGCTGACGTACTCCTTGACAACACCGTTTACCGCCACCAGATCGCCCGGGGAAACTGTTGCTTTCGGTTCGAACACGTAGATGCCTTCGGACGTGCGCAGATCGCTGTCAGGCTGGGGATCCTGCATGTAAAAGCCTTGCACGCTGCTGCCGCTTTTGACAACCGTGGTAACAATGCCTTCCACGCCATTCACCGCCTGGTTGCTGTACACAGATGTGTGGGTAGAGCCCTGGATGTCATGAATGCGAACGACATCTTTTTGAATGGTGTAGTTGTAGCTGGCAACGTCACTGTCGGTGTACCCGTCCTTCACGGCAAACGCTTTGATGGTCATGGCCGCATCTACTTGGATCGGTCCAGTGTACGTTTGGCTTTCTCTCGTAGGATGGGAGCCGTCAGTCGTATAATAAATGATTGCGTCTGCCAATGCCGTGCTGAGCGCAACCTTGGTCCCTGCCGCCACCATAGGTCCCGCAGGAGTGGCAGTAACCACAGGCACCTTGCTCGCATCCGTTACCAGATCAGCTGCTGTACGAGGAACCAGCTTGAAGACGTTAAAGTCGTAGGTGACCACACCTGTGACCCTCTCGTAGGTCGTCCCGATCGCCAAAGGCAAGGATGCACCTGGCCGAGAAACAAATGCCCCGCTCTCATCCCTCAGCGTATAGTTGCCATTTTCATTTTTTTCTACGGTGACATTCTGGAGGGTGACCAGCTCCGCTTCCACATTTTCGCCTTTGTCTGCCGAGAAGTCAGCCGATGTGACCAATTGCGGTGCCGGAACGCCCGCTTGCTGCTGGAGCACGGTGACGTCACTGGCGTTCGCCTCCAGCTGGGCGAGACCAAAGTATTGGTTGATTTTACCCGCGGCTCGGATTTTGTCGCCGATGCCAACCTTGCTGGCTAAATCCGCCGCCCGCAGCACGATTCCTGCCGTTTCGTCCTGCATGTACACATTATTTTGACCGCCAGCCTCAAAGATGGCCGTTATGGTACCTTCCACGGCAACGACAGTCCCATTGGCCGCTATCCTTGCTTCGGAAACCGGGATGGGTGTCACATCGCCGGGAGGCTCCTCTGTCCCGAGTGCATTGCTCGGGCCAGGATCAGCCGCGAGAAAGTCCGCTCCGTTGTTGTCCGTGTCCCAGCCGTTTCCTTTTCCCGGGACAATGCCGCTTTCGTTGCTTTTACGAGAAACGCCCACAGTTGCCGAAGGAGCTGCCGCGGGCGCGCCTCCTTCCGCGGCATTGACAGTCGTGCCGTATCCGACAAAATCGACCACACCGGTTTGTCCCGCCGGATTGGCGCTGGTTAGAGCAGTAGCGTGGCTCACCAATGCCACCTTGCCCGCGGATGCTCCCATCGCGATGCTTCCCTGTGCGTCGGGGACAGGCAGACTCTGTGAGCCTCCCGCGCCTGCCACTTCCTGAATCAGATAGTATCCATTCGGGGGGATGCCTCCCGAGAGCTCTGTCTTTTGCCAGGTGGAACCTGCAGCAGAAGCGTACTGGACCGTCCAGCCGGAGAGCGAAACAGCTTGTCCCGTCGGATTGTACAGTTCAATAAAGTCATTTTTGTAGAAAGCCCCGCTGTTTCCCCCGCCTCCGTAAACTTCGCTGATGACCACATGATCGGCGACATTCGCCTTTGCCTGCGGAAGCCAACCTGCCGGAGTGATTGCTCCGATCATTACGGTGACCGTCAGCCCCAGCGTTCGGAAGCGACTGTAGTTGCTCCTCTGTTTCACCATTTTCGTTCTGCTCCTCCTCTATCTCGATTTGAATCTGTTTCCTCCAATCGTAAACAAGCTGTCTAAATTTTACGTAAATAAAATGTAAAGAATACAGCATTATTTCCAATATCTACAAAAAACCACCGAAAGGCATAGGCCCTCTCGGCGGTTTGTAGGTCTTTTTTCATTCTGTTAGGCTAATGATACAGGGCTCTCTATTGGGAAGAAACCAATCATCAATAAAAAGAAAGGGGCTTATTATTTGGACCCTTTTAATTTAAGTAACACTGTACTCTCCACATGCCCCGTATGCGGGTCAATGCGGCTGTATGTTCTAATCTGTTATAACTAGCTGAGCCCTTGATTTCACTAGGTTTCCTTGTTGTCGCATCTTTCGAATATGGCGATTCAGGATAATTGGTGTTGAAATTTATCACCAGTTTAACACCAATTCATCATCAATTTTCATCTTGTTTGCCCAAAGAATTCAGCCCATCCGATCAAAAAAATCTGATGAAAATGATGTCCTTGGCTGCAGCTGGTTTAGTCTACTTTTCAACTAATTGTTCAGTGATAATAACTTTTAGACCCGCCCCCCCATATGGTATAAGGAGTCCCGGTCTTCTTAGTCACCAGGTATTTAAAAATTGGTTTTAGACTATACCTCAGAATGAAGCTATTCACGGATCTAAACTGAATAATAAAGTTGTAGACTGCCTCATTAAACTATCGAACCCGTTAGTTCAGCTATTTTGAGAAAACTAACTTTTATTTCGTAGCTTACTGTATTGATCGATTGTAGCAGCAACGTTAGAGACATTATCCAAATCAATTATCTTACGAAGTTTGATGTCCCAGCATTTTAAGTTCAAAGAATCACATAAAACTTGGCATATACGTAAAGCTTCAATTACATTTCCCTCATCTCGATATATTTTAGTTCTTATGGAAATGTCATCAGCTTCTTCCGAAATACTCCCTGAGTTAAGCTCAATTTCAACCTTGTATTTGCCATCAAAATATAGAAAATAACATTCATCGTCAAAAGTTTTCCAGGATTTCGAAGTAGGGTCATTCTTTATATGCGGTGACATTTGGAGTACTTCTACGGCATGATGAAAATTATATTTATTATCCCCTACAAACTCTATACCATCTTCCGAGATACTTGGAATGTTTCCCGTTGGAAACAGAATAAATTGATATTCACCCATTGCCATAATTGTCACCTCAAGAGAAGAAAGTTTGCTAGCCATATACCAGTTGCCAAACTCCCTAAAGCCCCTGGAATGATTAAGTACCAGTCAAAATATTTGATGAAATAATGAGCTGCATAAATAAGTTCACGATCTTTAAAATAGAGTGTAAAAAGTGTTAAGACGAAATTACCTAACACTCCTGTAAAATACATAATCACAAAGAGAACATGGAAGATTACCCACCATTTTTTCCGTTTTGCGTCTAATCTGATAGCCCTCAATTTGCCAACCGAGATTACTGATCCCGCAATCAGTAAAACCAATAATAATGTCCACAAAAAAGCACTCATGAAAATCTGACCCCTCACCCATAAATTTTTAACTTGCAACGGTTTGCAAGTTTCATATTACAGGTCGATTACTGACAACTGTTGTCAGTAGTAAAAACATTGATACTATAAATGAAAAAATCCTCAAATATGTTCAAATTAATTTTAATTTATTGCGCTAAACTGCCCGATAGCTGAGTGGAGCCCACAGAACCACAGAATCGAAAACGGCAATGGATTGGGTCCATCGCCGTGCTATCACTCCCCCTTTTGATAAACACTAAAAATGAATTCAAATTAACTCCAAACAACACCTCGCCTCTCGTATTCCATTCTATATTCAACCGCAGCTGCAATTTTGGCGCTTGCGAACCTTTCCGTGATCCAAAGTCCCAAATCAAGTCCTGAAGTGACTCCTCTTGCAGTGATAATATTCCCTTGATCAACAATTCTGTAACGAAGAAGCTCTGCCCCGTATTCAATGATTTCATTCTGCGCCAAATAGTGCATCGTCGCCTTTCGACCATTCAATATACCTGAGGCAGCTAGTAGCATACCTCCTGTACAAACTCCCGCAACGATCGTTCCTTCGTTGTGCATCTCTCTAATCATTTCGGTCAGGGTTCCAAGCTCTGCTTGCTTTCGTGCCCCATGTGCAGCTTTATGATTCCAGCCACCACCAGGTACAATTAACAGATCTGGACGATTATCCATTCGTAAAAAATCATTTAGTTTAACCGTAACTCCAAACGAAGTAGAAACTTCTTGTTTTGGTTCACTTGATATTAGTTCAACCGTAAATGGAGCCCCTTCTTCTATCGCTCTTTTGAGTACCTCAAAAGGTGCGAAAGAGACAAGCTCTCCGAAGCCGTCAAACAATACAATTTGTATTTTCATTTTTAGAACACCGTCCATGTACTGAAAGAATTTTGTACTCTTCTGCCCGTTAGCCTAGAAAAGGCAGCCGGTTATTAAACCTGCCTTAATGTTTGGATTGTTGGGTTATCGAACCCGTTAGCTCAGTAATCAATGAAATTCATAACCTTTTGCTATTGAAAAGATATGGGCATCAGTTAGTTCTCCTGAGTCATTTAGGTTAACATTGCGTAAAGTACCCTCCAACGTAAAACCTGCCTTCTTAGCTACAGCTATACTTGCGTTATTCCGGGTATCACAGCGAATATCAAGACGGTTAGCTTCCAGCTCAGAAATGGCAAAGGCAACGATACCTTTTACTGCCTCTGTCATTAGACCGTCACCAGTACGCGATGTGCGTAGCCAATATCCAATTTCAAATTTGCGTACATACCAATCAAAGCGATGGAGCCCACTACTACCCACAAATTGCCCTGTATTCTTTTCAAATACATGTAGTACTAAGTCTGAGCGCTCTAGAAAATTGAGCCGGGCCTTACGTACGTAGGCTTCCGAATCGTCAATGGATGGGAGGTTTTTTACAAACGGAAGCCAGGGGAGCATCTCATTTACACTCTCATGTATGGCTTCATTTACATATTGACCATCACCCCATTGCGGTGCTCTAATCAGTAATCGCTGAGTTTCGAAATGTTCCGGAAAAGAGAGTAGTAATGGATTCATATTAGTCCTCCTTCTATCGGAATGAGTTTCCAATAATAGTAACCGCTTGACCGCTCATTGACAATTGAAAGCAACACTGCCCTTTAGCTTAACGAGGCTGCTGAATGATCGCCAGTAGCCTCTGATACTTTTGTTATGCTATCGAACCCGTTAGCTTAATTATTACCTTTTCATTTTCGAAGGCTTGCTTACGTTAAGGTATAATATAGTTCAAAGTAAAGGGGGCGGAAAGTAGTGGAGTGGTTAATAGGTCTGGCCTGCAGCTCTGGAATTGCGGGGACTGCTTATTTAAAACGATCGCTGTCCGGTTCCGGGTTATTAGCCGCGGTGATGCTGGGCACGGTGATGTACGCGCTCGGAAGCGCGGTCTGGTTCGGCTCCCTTATCGCTTTTTTTGTTTCGTCGACCTTTTTGTCCAAGTGGAAAAAGCATGTAAAGGAAGAGGCAGAGAGCGTTTATGAGAAAACCGGGCGGCGCGATGCCGGACAAGTTTTCGCTAACGGAGGTCTGGGGCTGCTTTTATGCATAGCAAATTGGGCGTGTCCCCATCCGCTTTGGTGGTACGCCTTCCTAGGCGTTATGGCGGCGGTCACAGCCGACACTTGGTCTACAGAAATCGGCGGCTTGAGCCGGACGCCTCCGAGATCGATCAAGACGGGTCGGCGCGTTCCGCCTGGCACGTCCGGAGGCGTTTCTGAACTCGGCATGGGCGCTTCGCTAGCAGGCGGCCTATTTATCGGCGCCGTAGCGTGGATGCTGCTTGCGGTGTCCGGTCAATCTGCGCCGGATGCGGCTCCGTCGGCGCTTAGACCGACCGCCTGGGTCGGAATAGCCGTCTTGGCAGGCATCATAGGGTCGCTGGCCGATTCGTGGATCGGTGCGACATGGCAGCAAATGTACCGTTGTGGCGTTTGCGGTCTCGAAATCGAACTGGCCCGCCACTGCGGCAGGCCAGCCGTGCGAATCCGCGGCCGCGCCGGCTGGAACAACGATGCCGTCAATGTTGCCGGCTCGCTTGCAGGCGGCGCGTCAGCCGCTTCGCTGGCGCTGGCACTCGGCTTAGCCTGAGATATGTAAAAAAACGGAAGGACTTCGTATCGCCGAACGATGCGGAGTCCTTCCGTTTTTTTAATAAAGGGACTCATGCTCCATCAATCCGCCAAATCTAATGGGTGATACCGGATTCCCGACGAGATCGTCATTTTAGCTATCGAACCCGTTAGTTCAATGCTTTAAATCTGTTCCTATGGCAATTGTTTCGCGATCTCCCAGGCATGTCCAGCCGGATCGATGAATGAAGCCGTTCGCACTCCCCACGGCCGGTCGATCGGACCGTTCAGTAGAGCAACCCCACGTTTTTTCAATTCTTCACAGACCTCATCCACGTCATCGACCCAAATGGTGAGTAGGAAACGGAATCCGGATTCACGTGTTGCGACTGTTCCCGGTTTCATCAATTCGTGTGACTCGGAAATATCCAAAAGGTTCACGCTCATATTCCCGAAGTTAAACACCGACGAGACCTCGTCTTCATATACGGCTTGAAATCCGAATACTTCCTGATAGAACGCCTTCACCTTCTGAAAATCCTCAACAAACAGCGTAATGACATCCACATTCATAGATCCTAAACTCTTCATATGAACACCCTGCTTTCTGCTTGTAAATTGTTATCATTAATTCAATCATAGCAAATATGAAAATCGATATTTCTTATGAATTGCTTCCTTTTCACTAAACTCCCTCTATGAGGTTTCTTTGTTCTCCTGAATACTCCCGAAATCTCACGATTTCTTGGAATACAAATCTCAAAGACAGCTCCTGCTTGGAATCATGTTGAAACAGAAGAAAATCCTGGGGTGGAGGAAATCGCAAAAGTGCTCCGAGCTAGCCACTTGTCAGTAAAAAGTGGTTATTCAGGTAAGGTATGGTCGCACTTAAGGATCTCCACTCTATCTCATAGAGGTCAACCCTCCCATGTCTCACAGAGTCTACGCTCCCACATTCCTTTATTCAACCTTTCCATGAGGTGGAGGTCAGATATACTGCCCGACAGGATCTTTGTCCGCACTTTAGTTCAGTTCCGACTCATCCGTGCTTCAGTTGTCTTTGTGTTTTCAAATAATCCTCAAGAGTAAGGTACCTTAACTAAACTACTATCTTTAGTGAAGTGAAATGAGGGATATCGTTTAGCATCTTCTCCTCATTAAACTGGCACCCCTTTTTTCCTATCGCAAACAGCACCCGTATAAGCTTGTTACACAAGGTGATGAGGGATTGCATCTTCTTCAGTGGGTTTTCCGGACGTTTTGTATAATAATCGTGCATTGCTTTAAAAGCGGTATTCTTAGCAACCAAGGGCATTATGACTCAAAAGAGGAGAGCTCGTAGCTTCTTCCTTCCTCTCTTCGTAATCTTGGTTTGCCCCTTATGTTTACCCGAGGTATTCTCACGTAGATTTAGCCCAGCTAGCTTAATGATTTGCTTCGGGTGCGTATAGTTGTTTAAGTCTCCTACTTCTGCAAGGAAACCAGCAACCGTATCTTTGCCAATTCCTCTTATCGCCAACATTCGGCTGACACTCGGCACCTGCTGAAGCAATGCGTCAATTTTACTATCGAGTTCTTCGAACTTGTTCTTAATCATTTCATATTGATCTAGTAGAATGACGAGTTCCAACTTAGCCATATCTATTCCTTGGCGAATTCCAACAGAACAGCTGGCTGCTTCTTTTAAACTCCTTATTCGGCTTAACCCAACACCACGTTTAGCGGCAAGCCTCAGATAAGTAAGTAGGTCTTCATCTGAAACTTCAAGCAACTCATGCGGTAGTAGATTTAATCGGAGAATATGGAGAGCAGATTTTCCTTCCCAGTCTTTGAATACCGTAAGGAATTCAGGAAAGTACCGATCCAACCAGTTGTGAACTCTTCCCTGAACAGCCTGTAAGTCAGTCGTTAGGAGACCGCGAATTTTCATTGCCTCTCTTAGTTCGGCATATACTCCTTGCGGAATATTAGGTACAGCGCATCTCCCATCTTTGACTAACTGTGCGATGACTTTTGCATCTTTTACGTCATTCTTTGTTGGAGAATTGTCGTCTAGTTCTTTGCTTTTCTTCACATGGAGAGGATTGACCACTCCACATGGGATATCGTGGTCTTTTAAGTAATGGACGAGATTTAGCCAGTATTGTCCCGTCGGTTCCATGCCTACAATGAATTCGCTACATCCGTTATTCAACATGATTTGCTGACACCACTGTAGAAAGCCATAGAATCCCTCTTTGCTATTCTCGAACGTCAGTGGCTTTCCCAGGTCAACTCCTCTAAAGTCCTGTGCCCGAGCCACGTGTTTAAATTTTGCGATGTCTACCCCAATTATTAGTGTGTGATAAGAGATTTGAGAAATCTTCTGATTCTGAGTATAATTCATTAAGATAGCCTCCTTGGTTTGGTTGAGGGTCCGATCGCTTGCTGGCAACTGGGACCCTTGACCATCATACCAAGGAGCTTTTTTGTTACTCAAACCTCAAATTCTTCATTATAGGAATGCTGCCCGTTTGTTGAAAAAACGGAAACCATTTACGCAGGCATTCAAAGATACCCCCACCTTCATTAGCTTAATGAAAATATAATCTTCAATAGAAGCAGCTCCTTCCTCCACTAAACGAAGTTTTTCATTCATGTTTAACGCCTCCATTTTGTGATTATGCAATGCCAAAAAAGCGCGACAAGGCTGCTGAAAAGTGCCTTTTCCTTATATGCTATACTAGATGTAATACGTACTGACTAGGGAAGTGACTCCGTTGCCTTTTATCGATATGCTGATGCAAAAAGACCTCGACAATCTTCTGGACCTCTTTTACGACGGTGTTATTATTACCGATCGGAATGGAACGATTGTCAAAGTAAATAAGGCCTATCAGCGATTGACCGCGACATCTGCAGATCAACTGATCGGTATGGATATTCGCGATACTGTAGGAGTTCAACTGCACAGCAACGAATCGAGCACGATGCGCGTGCTGGAAGAAAAACGGCCCGTAACGATCATACAAAGAGCGAGATTGGACCATGAGTTCAAAGAGTTAATGACGACAGGAATGCCAATGTTTAATGAGCAGCATGAGATTGAGTTCGTCGTGAATTGCGTGCGGGACATGACAGAACTGAGCCAGTTGAAATGGCATCTAAACGAGATTGAGAAAATGAATCGGAATTATCTGGAGGAAATTAAAACCTTAAAGCAGATGCAGGTGCATGAAAATGGATTGGTTGTGTACAGCAAAGCCATGCTCGATGTCAGGGAGGCGGCTCTCAAAGTCGCTGCTGTAGATTCACCGGTGATGCTTCGCGGGGAATCAGGGGTCGGCAAGGAAGTCATCGCCAAATTCATTCATCGCAATAGCAAACGTGCTAAAGGGGCATTTATCAAAGTCAATTGTGGGGCGATTCCGGCGTCCCTGATGGAAAGTGAGTTCTTCGGCTATGAAGCTGGTGCGTTCACAGGTGCCAATAAAGAAGGCAAAGCAGGTTTTTTTGAGCTGGCCGACAAAGGTACGTTATTTTTGGACGAAATTGGCGATATGCCGCTGGATTTGCAAGTAAAATTGCTGCGCGTCCTGGAAGAACAGGAATTCCGTCGGGTAGGCGGTGTCAAGACAATACGCTCCGATGTGCGCATTATTGCGGCAACCAATCAAGAGCTGGAAACCATGGTGGAGCAGAAGACATTTCGCAAAGATTTGTATTATCGTCTCCAAGTATATCCCATCGTGATCCCACCGCTACGCGAACGAAAAGAAGAAATTCCGTTGTTCATCGAACATTTTCTGAAAAACTATCAAGAGAAAAATGCGATCCAAATTCAAATCACCTTAGAAGCCGTCCAGCTTCTTTGTCAGCATAATTGGCCAGGCAATATTCGGGAGTTGATCAATGTCTTGGAACGTATGGCCATCACGTGCGACAACAATACGATCCTGCCGGAGCATTTGCCTCGTGAGCTGTTTGGCAATCTCGGAAAAATTATTCCCAAGACCTTTCAGGAAGAAATAGATCTATTTGAGTATCAGGGAATGAAACGAGCACTTGCGCTGCATAAATCAACCAGAAAAGCAGCCTTGGCCTTGCAGATGAGTCAACCTACCTTAGTGAGAAGAATGAAGCAGTTTGATCAGAAATTCAGGAATGATCTATAATTGGATCACCCAATAGACAGTCTGATTTATTATTGAATCAGTTTTACCCTTTGTCAATGATCGTGTCGCCATTGTGGCGGCATTTCTTCATTGGCATTTTTTTTGCATATATAGTTTTACGAGAAAGGAGAACATTTATCACAAACTTTATGAAGGAGGAATCATATTTGAAATTCATTCATGTATTGGGACTCATCCCCTTTATCGGAATGCTTGGCGGACTTCCTTTTGCCAACAAGGTATCTTCGTTTGTACTGGGTCTGCCCTTTCTACTCTTCTGGATCGTGCTTTGGGTCATTCTAACCTCTGTGGTAATGGTCCTTGTCAATTACCTGGATCCAGCCAATCGAGAGGAGGAAGCTTGATGGTTAGCTTGGTTATCACCTTTGCCTTTTTAGCGGCGGCGATTTTTCTCGCCATTCGATCGACTAGGGGCAAAAAAATGAATCTGGAGCAATGGGCTGTTGGAGGTCGCGGTTTTGGAACCGTTTTCGTCTTTCTCTTGCTCGCAGGCGAGTTCTTTACGACCTTCACGTTCTTAGGCGGTAGCGGGATGATCTATCAGGTAGGCTCCCCTGCCTATTATGTGCTTGCGTACATGACATTGGCCTACGTCTTCTCGTACTATCTGCTCCCTCCTATTTGGCGATATGCCAAAGAACACGGAATCGTCTCCATCTCAGACTTTTTCCGGTTCAAATACAACAGCTCCTCCCTTGGCTTGCTGGTCTCTATCGTGGGTATCATCGCGTCTGTTCCGGTTGTTGTCCTTCAGTTAAAAGGGCTTGGCATCATCGTTTCAGAAACCTCCTACGGGATGATTTCTCCTACGCTTGCTGTGTGGATCGGAACGATTGCTGTAACCGTATACGTCATGATCTCTGGTATCCACGGCGCAGCCTGGACTGCCATCATCAAGGACTTCACGATCATTGCCGTTGTCGTGTTTTTGGGACTGTATTTGCCCTACCACTACTACGGGGGCATCGAGCCGATGTTCAAAGCCGTACAAGCAGCAAAGCCGGCTCATCTGTCCTTCCCTGACAGCGGGCAGAGCTTGAGCTGGGTCATTTCGACCGTTTTGATGACCTCTGTTGGTTTTTATATGCAGCCAGGACTTTTTGCTGCGGCACTCTCTGCCAAAAGCGCGAAGGTATTCCGACGCAACACGATGGTCATGCCGTTGTACACCCTGCTTTTGATGTTCGTCTTTTTCGTTGGCTATACGGCCATCCTGCAAGTTCCGGGGCTCAAAGGCGCAGAGGGCGACCTGTCCTTACTGAGGCTCTCCATCCAGACCTTTGATCCGTGGTTTATCGGGGTGATTGGCGGGGTTGGATTGTTGACGGCTTTGGTGCCAACCTCTGTCATACTGCTGACTATCGGTACACTCTTTGCGAAAAACGTCTATCAGCCATTGTTCAAACCAAACAACGAGTCCCAGGTAGCCAAAGTGGCAAAATTGACGGTTCCGGTTGTAGCGTTTATCTCCCTTTACTTTGTCATCAATGGCGGAAATGCCCTGTACGCGTTGCTACTGATGTCGTTCAGTCTGATTACACAGCTCTTTCCTTCACTGCTGTTCAGTTTGCTTCCCAACAATCGAATCAACAAGCATGGCGCCACCTGGGGGATTCTCGTTGGAGTCGCAACAGTCGCTTACATCACGATTTCCGGATCGACAATCAGCTCGCTTTTCCCTGCGTTCCCTCAAGCTGTGAAAGACTTGAACAGCGGATTGATTGCGCTTTTCGCGAATGTGATCGTGACTTTACTCATCAGTGTTCTTACATCTAAAAGTTCTGCAGAAAACAAACCGTTGCCATCTGAGATGTACTAGAAAAACGAAAATTGCCGGAGGTTTTCATGAAAGCGTTTCAACATATACGTGTAAGTGGTCCTGCCTTTGAACGAGGGAAACAACTTGGTGAGCTGGCGAAACAACAGATCATTCACAATATCGAGACGTACAAAGCCCTGTTTTGGGAGATGGCGCATGTAAAATGGGACGCTGCTCGCGACTACGCTGTCAAGTATATCTCAGTCATCGAAAGCTACGACCCTGAGATTTTGCAGGAGATCAAAGGAATCAGTGAAGGCTCTGGACAAGACTTGCTCGATCTGATCACACTCAATGCAAGAAGTGAAATGATCACCAATCTGGCAGGAAGCGATACCCCTTCTGACGGATGCACCAGTATGGCTGCTGTTCCCGAAGTAACGAAAAATCAGGAGATGCTGCTCGGTCAAAACTGGGATTGGAACAACAAGGTCAAGCCCGGGATGATCGTCCTGGAAATCGTTCAGGCGCCAAGACCGAAAATTTTAATGGTCACGGAAGCAGGTATCGTAGGCAAAATCGGCATGAACAGTTCTGGAATCGGCGTCTGCCTGAACTTCCTCGGGACGTCCGAGCGTACCATCGGGGTCCCCATCCATATTATCCTGCGAGGGATCCTGAACAGCACGACCCTTCCTCAAGCAGTCGGTCAAGTAGCTCGTATGAACCGCGGGACTTCAGCCAACTACCTGATCGCCCACAAGGAAGGTGAAGCTCTAAATGTCGAAGCTTCTCCGACCAACTACGATGTGCTTTACCCGGCGGAAGGCTGGCTGGTTCACGCCAATCATTTTATCGGACCGCGCTCGATAAACATTCAGGATACGGCGAGGATCATGTCACCTGATTCACACTTGCGGCAGGGAAGAGCCAGCAAGCTTTTGTCGCAATATGGAAACGCCATTGACTCGAAAGCTTTTCGAAAGATATTCTGCGATCACGCAGGCAGTCCGGATGGTATCTGCAGACACGGAGAGACGAAACCACCTGATCTTGGTCGGCCCCTCATCTCCAGCACCGTTTTTTCCATCATTATGAACTTGTCTCAAGGAACCTTTGAACTGGCGGAAGGGCAGCCTTGCGAGAATCCATATGAAGTATATCAATTTATTTCCGAAGCATAACAAAAAAGCTCACTCCTCCTTGGTCAAGACCCCATTTAGTGGACACTAAAAAAAGAGCTAAGCAGCAAGCTGGCGCCGGTACTCAAT
>NZ_LJJB01000007.1:2195454-2198769 GCF_001420695.1 Brevibacillus choshinensis
CCTATAGGAATCATCGGTTTAAAACACTCGTGTTTTTTCCAATGTCCACTATAAGGGGTGCACTTCACCTCAGGTAAGGGGGAATGAGCTTTTTTAATATATTCTGTACTAATTTTAAACAGATTTTCGATATAATTTTTTAGTAAGGCCCATCTATTACAGTAGCTTTTGGGGGACGAGACAGCATGGCATTTCCAATTCGTGTACTGATCATGCGATTTTGATCAAATTTGTTATGTTTCTTTTCGTGGAACTTTCTCCCACATCCACACGAACATGACAACGTGATACACCTCCCTTAATCGAATTTGATTATGGTGTATCGCATGCAATAACTAGTTCAACTGCGTGAGCAAGTATCATGTGAGAGTGTCCAGATGGGAATCTGAACGCCCTTGTTGAACATAACTGCCCTTTAGTTTAATCAACAATCAATGATAACAGAGACTAAAAATAAAGGAGAACACATATTAGTCATATATAATATGTGCTCTAGTTTTATTAAATCAAAGCGCCGATTGTGGAAGATCAAGATAATTATTATGATTGCTACTTAAACTAACGCACTCCGATAGTAGAACAGGGTAATCTACGTACCCTCACAAAATATCTATTCCATATTCTTCTTATAATTTTGTTTTAATAAACTTTTAAAATCTAGTTCAGCAATTAGAACACTTATTAATAAGAGTAATGCCCCTAAATAACCTCTAGATGTGAGAGTTTCACCCGTGAAAAAGAAAGCAAAAACAGAGGAAAAAACAGGTTCCAATGTAAAAATAAGACCTGCATGGGTTGGACTGGTATGTTGCTGGGCAATGATTTGAACAATGAAAGCGATTCCTGTACAAAATATACTTAATGCCAAGATTGCAAACCATGACTCATAATTTTCGGGAAGTCTTGGTTTTTCCATAAAAATAGAGAAAATAATACTAAACAGTCCAACAAAACCAAGTTGTAAAACTCCAAGGGAAATGGAATTTACATGCTTAGCCACTGCTCCTGTAACCATGATATGAACGGCATAGAATAAAGCACAAAGAATACAAAACAGATCACCAAAACCTATCTTAAATTGGTTATGTAAGGTTAATAGACCTATTCCTACTATTGATAAAACAATTCCGAAGACAACTTTTTTTTCAGGCGTTTGTTTTAAGAATATAGAAGATAATAATGGTATAAATATAACTGTGAGACTAAATAAAAAACCTGCATTAGAGACGGATGTATACTTCGTACCGAAAGTCGCAAACACATAAACAATAAACAATATACACGACAATATAAAAGCATATTTTACTGTTTTAAAATCAGTCTTAATTAAGTGCTTGTAAAATACAATCCCTGATAAAAGAAATGCAAGAGTGAAACGTAATGATATTAAATTATATTCTTGCAGATAGTCGAGCCCAATTTTTGTAAGTAAAATCGATCCACCCCAAAAAAATGTAATCATTAGCAGCATTAAATCAGCTCTAAGTTGTAATCTCATCTATTTTCCCTCGTTATATCTTGAGCTAAATGTCTGGTTTGGTTCAAACTTATATCTCAAAATTAAATTATTTTATTTTAGATATATTCTATATACTTCTTCAATAATCCTGCCCTTTAACTTATTAAAGACCAAGATACATGGACTGCTGAAACAGTCCGTCGTAGTTCCATTCTTACTCCCGTTAATTAAACAAGGTACACGCGTGTAAATCCTTGTTACTCTTACTCAACACATAATTCTGAGATATCCTACCAGCCATACGCAACATCCTCTACTACGGTTCCTCCAAACGTACTAGTCCTATGAATATATTCTTTTCCTCCCATACGTTCATAAAAACCAAGTCAGTCTAAATCTATTTTTTCTTAGACTAGAACTATATTTTCACAGTCTAACACTATATTTTTTGAGTCTAAAACATTATTTTCAATGAAAACATTCCTGACCTAACTACATTTACGGTTTATTGCGTTAACCTACCCGTTAGTTGAGAAAACGGCAGCCGTTTACGCAGGCTACCGTTCGTTCTTCGTGTGTATTAAGCTCTTGAACCCGTTAGTTCAGTAAAGCAATGTTATCTCTTTATCTCGATTCGCCAAATTTAAGGAGGAGAAAGTGATTGGAGTTTTTCTACATTAGTCAATATTATTTTTTTCATCTTTTCTGTAGCATATCCTTGACTAAAAGCATTCTCATCTGGCCAATAAGAAATAACTATATTCGAACCATCGTTCAAATGAATACGCAAGAAATACTTAGTGCTGTTAAACATTGAGTCTTTATAGATTCGTTCAAATGGCACGTAATCTACCTTTAAAAAGTCTTCAATAAATTGTTTTTTCGCCTCCTCTGATATTTCTATCGATGGAGAGTTCTCAATAGGGTACTCTATCTTCACTTTATTTACCTTTCCCTGTATATCAAAAAAATCTCCAAGTGTCTTTGCATATGGATTATCAGTCACTTCATAAAGATCCTCTCCAACAAACAACCTGAATTGTTCAGAATAACCATTAACCTGATATATTGGCGTTCCTTCCACTGACGAGGTTGCATCTCCATTTTTCATCGTATATCCAAAACATACATTCCCATTAACCTTGAATTTTACTTCGCCTATTATTTTTCCGCGTTCTAATCCCTTTGGATCAAACCCCTCTTTCTTCCTGTATTTTACGTTGCCCCACATTAACGCAGGATCAAATTCATATATTTTCGCGACACAGTCACCAGTGAATTGCTTATTTTGCACTGCTGTACTATCTTGTTGTTGTTCTTGTTGAGTATTGGTGTTTATCAATAATAGTAATGTCACTAAGATTGTAGTAATTTTCATTAATTACCTCCTTAGGTTTAGATGGTAACAGGATGATGCTTGCTACTGCTGTCGGCCTGAACCTCGTACCCCCTATTTTTACTTTTTATTACTTGATACTGCTTTAAATCCAATGATTAACGAAACTATGTTAATAGAGATTACACATGACAATAGCGCAATATCTGCACTCCCATAAGGAGGAAGGATATTGAAATACAGAAATCGCATTAATTTTTCCGATAATTCTAATTTTAATAATTTCCAATTGGCTTACCCATTTCATCACAGTAATCTTTTTCCACATAATAAACGGGGTTTTCCGCGTTTTGCTGGCGATCCCCCATACTGTCCAATTTGTTACTACGCTAACCTACCTGTTAGATAGAGAAGGCAGCCGGTTGTTACGGCTGCCTTTATGTTGAGTTTGTTGAACTATCGAACCCGTTACTTTAGTGACTATTCGCCTTACCGATTAAGCCACTGCTCGAAAATAATG
>NZ_LJJB01000008.1 GCF_001420695.1 Brevibacillus choshinensis
TTCGTATTATGAGGTCAGCCAGTTTTTACTGGTTGACCATTTTTTATATAGTTCTACGATTACGGTAGCCGGGGTAGAACGTCCCTGCCCGTGGGGCATTGACCCCGTCCGCTAAACTGTTCACCCCCTACTTGTAGAAACATGTTTGAGGCTGGTTGGGACTTAGATCTCGTATAACAAGCGAAGCTATGATACTACAAGCAGGACTAGGGGTTACCGGCAAATTATCTTGGAAAAGGAGCGATACAATGAATCCAGTCGTTGGTCTGGATGTATCTAAAGGGGAAAGTCAAGTTCAAGCATTTTTAGACAAGGGTCAGCCATACGGAAAAAGCTTTAGCATTTCGCATACTCGCGAGGGACTAGATACTTTTCTTCACTTTCTCAAGAATGTAGAAAGTATAACTAGTAAACAACCTCCGGTTGTTTTGGAGTCAACTGGACATTATCAGACTCCAATTACTCAGTTTCTAGAAGAACAAAACTACTTATATATTGTGATAAACCCACTCATCTCTTATCAAGCGAAAAAATCAAGCTTACGCAAGGTCAAAACTGATGCAATCGATGCTTATCATTTATGTGAGCTGTATTACAAGGAGGAACTACAACCTCATAAGAAGAGAGGGTTACAGCTGTTAAACCTCCGTAATCTTACAAGACAGCACGAATCTCTAACCGATCTTTGCACGCAAGCAAAATTACAGTTCCATGCCATTTTAGACCAAGTATTCCCTGAGTTCAGAAGTGTATTTGGGGACTTGTTTTCAAAGGTATCCTTGCACATTTTACTAGAGTTCCCTACCTCGGAAGAGGTCTTAAAAGCTAGGGAATCTGAATTGACGGAACGAATCGCAGCTATATGTATCAGTCGTTCCAACGCTTGGGCCAAAGAAAAGGCGAAAAAAATAATGGATGCAGCAAGCCGCAATCCATTTCAAAAAGTTGTGTACGAAAGTCATTTGATTAGTCTTGAGATGTATATTCGTATCATTCTTCAATATCAAGAGCATCTGTCCAATTTAGAGCACCGAATTGATGCTCTCGCATCAGAAATTGAAGAATATAAGATTATCCAATCTATCCCTGGTATCGGAGAAAAAATCGCGGCAACGATTATCTCTGAAATTGGTGAGATAGAGCGGTTTAATCACCCTAAAAAACTTGTTGCCTTTGCCGGAATCGATCCCAGCGTGCATTCTTCTGGCAAGTTCACTGCAACAATTAATCGAATCACGAAAAGAGGTTCCAGCAGGCTGCGACATGCCTTATATATGGCTGTCCTATGCGGTATCAGGAGTTCACGCAATAAGAAACTAAAAGAGTTTTATGACAGAAAACGCGATGAAGGAAAGCCATTTAAAGTCACGGTCGTTGCTTGTGCGAACAAACTGATCCACTGGATTTTTACCCTCTTAAAGCGTAAAGAAACTTTCCTTGATCTTGCTTAATACCAATAAGCAACAATAGAGATAAATCCTTCCATCATTGCGACGGATGGTTATTTGCCATGCTCAATTTCAGTATAACAATTAAACATAAACACGTTTAATGAAAAATGTTGACATCCTATTAGCTGGTTTA
>NZ_LJJB01000009.1 GCF_001420695.1 Brevibacillus choshinensis
AAAAAAACGTTCTCCGACTCGTAGATAGGTGATGTCGGTTACAAGCTTCTTGAGAGGTGCTTCAGCTTTGAACTGTCTCTCCAGACGATCCGGGTTCACAACTGATGCCTGTCTGCCAAAGAATCGCCTTTTTTTGCGAATTACTGAGCGAATGCCTAATTCCTTCATCAATCGATAGACACGCTTGTGATTGATTTGTAATCCTTCTTTGCGTAGGGCAACTGTTATTCGTAAGTAACCGTAATAAGGATGCACGCGATGGATACTTAAGATATGTTCCTTTAGATTGACTTCCTTTTCGCAGCGTCGAACAGCTGACTCTTTGGACTTTCTCCATTTGTAATATCCCGCACGGGATACTTTTGCAAAACTGAGTAACCATGATAATCGATATCTGGTTCGCATTTGTTCAATGATTGAGAACCTTGCTTTCTTCGAAGTCACTCCCCGTTTAGATTTGGATATCGCTTTTTTAGATATTCATTCTCCGCTTTTATGTAAGCTAGCTCTTCCTCAATGCTTGTGAATTTGGTTTTTGGACGCCCTTTTCGCCAGGTTTGATTAGATCGAGAAGCTGTCAGTGTCTCCCCAATACGAACCTTATTAACCCAGTTCAACACCTGTCTTTTTTCTGGAATACCTAATCTTCTGGCGACTTCTCTAGACGATACTCCGGACTCGTAAAGACGTACCGCTTCCATTTTTTCCTCTTCCGTATAGACCTTATATGTCTGTCCCTTTTTAGCCATAAAAAATCCCCTCTGGTCAATTGTGTCTTACCCAATTGTAACAGTGGGGTTTTAAACACAGTCAACCATGAGGGGATATTACCA